>CAKZSB010000277.1 GCA_937920585.1 uncultured Granulosicoccaceae bacterium
TCTCGATCTCAACACTCACGGCATACGGCAATTCTTTGGCAAGCAGACGGGTGAGTTGCTCGCGCACCAGCTCGCCGGCCAGAAAACGCGATGAACGGTCTGTCAGTGCATCCTCGTCAAAGATGAATTCGGCCACTGGCAGGCGCGATTTTATCTCATGCTCCAACGCCTCGATATTACTGCCTTTGGTTGCGGATACCGGCACCACAGCAGCCGCCTGGCGCACGGCCTCGAGGTCGGACATCCACGGCAACAGCTTCTCGCGCGGATTGACGGTATCGACCTTGTTGACCGCGAGGATAAAATCGCCGTGCTGATTCACTACCGTGTTCAGTGCCAGCGCGTCATCCTCGGTCCAGACCATCGCCTGAACCAGCAGCACGGCGATATCTGCCGTATTGGCTGCAGCCGACGCGGTTTTGTTCAGCACCCGATTCAGTGTGCGCTTGCCACTGCCATGCATGCCGGGCGTATCGATGAAGACGAACTGCGCATCGGCGGTGGTCTTGATGCCCAGAATTGCATGCCGGGTGGTCTGCGGCTTGTGGGCGGTAATACTCAGCTTTTGTCCTACCATGCGATTGAGCAACGTGGATTTACCAACGTTTGGCCGACCACACAAAGAGACATATCCACAGCGTTTTTCTTTCATCATGCGCCTTGTGTGTGCTGCTCTATCGCCTCAAGCATGGCCGCTGCTGCGGCCTGCTCGGCACGGCGCCGACTGGTACCGGTTTGCTCTACAGTTAACTCCAGCGCCTCGATGGCACAGCCCACGGCAAACTGCAGTGCATGTGCCTGCCCGCTGGTGTGCAGAAGTGTGTACTCGGGCAGGTCTATACCGCGCGCCTGCAGATATTCCTGTAGCCGGGTCTTGGGATCCTTGACAGGTTCCGACGCTGGCAGATGCTCCAGGCGCGAGGCAAACAAATGCTGCACGAGTCGTTCGGCAGCGCCAAAACCCTGATCGAGGTAAACGGCGCCAATGATCGCTTCGAGCGCGTCGGCAAGGATGGAATCGCGGGTAAAGCCGCCACTCTTGCGCTCCCCGGGTCCAAGCACAAGGCAATCACCCAGGTCGATCTCACGGGCGATCTCGGCGAGCGTTTCGCCACGCACAAGCGTTGCGCGGAGCCGGCTTAGCTGGCCTTCGGCAAAACCTTCCCGGCGCCGATAAATTTCAGCTGCTATGACGAAGTTGAGCGCCCCGTCACCGAGGAATTCAAGCCGCTCGTTGTTAAGTGCACCGACGCTTCTGTGCGTTAGCGCAGCGATCAGAAGATCTGAACGCTGAAACTCATAACCAATATTTTTTTGAAGGGACCGAAGTCTGGCCTGCAAGTTTACCTGCTTATCTGATCGTCAAATGCTGCCACAATTTCCAGATTGTACATCAACTTGCGGCGCTCCTCGTACTTGACGCCAAGTACCAGATCACCGTTGTCGTCGCGATTAATCCTGACGATCTCATTCGGATCGAGATGTGCGAGGTTTCGAGTCAGGAACATGTTGTCGAGCGCTGACTGAATATGTCGCTTCGGCTTGTTTTTCAGCTCGTGATCAGTGACCAGCTCTTCGGCGATAGTCATCACTGTCTTGTTGTCGATGTACACTGGCAACATCTTGAATCCAAACACGATTGCCGTTCCACCGAGTAAAAGCGTGAGTACCCACTTCATAGCCTGTAGCCCCTAAATCACTGAATTTTGTCGCCAATACGGCGCCATTGCATGTCCTTTAGTTCCCAGTTGAAATTCATCCAGATCATGAACGCCTTGCCAACCAGGTTCTGTTCCGGTACGAACCTCCAGACGCGACTATCGTTGCTGTTATCACGATTGTCGCCCATCACAAAATAGTGACCCGCCGGGACCTCCCAGTTGGCGGCAGCACCAGGCCTTGGCTTGAGCTCGTCAATTAAAATACTGTGTCGGACTCCAACCAGATCCTCAATTTTCTCGGTAATGCCGCGTGACGATTGAGAGACATCGGTGTAAGGGCCGACGTCTTCGTAGCTGACGGGCTCGCCATTGACGATAAGTGTGGTGCCCTGGTAGGTGATTTTGTCGCCCGGCAGACCGATTACTCGCTTGATGTAGTTGAGCCGAGGGTCCTGCGGGTAACGAAACACCGCGACATCGCCGCGAGCGGGCTCACCCACTTCGATGACCTTGCGATGCAATACAGGCAATCGGATGCCGTAGGCAAACTTGTTAACCAGAATGAAATCGCCGATCAGCAGCGTCGGCTTCATGGAGCCGGACGGAATGCGAAAAGGCTCGAATACGAACGAACGCAATACCAGCACAAGCAGCAGCAGCGGAAAGAACGAACGTGCATACTCAATGATGATTGAGTTGCTGTCGCGACCGAAAAATATCACGCCTAGCAGCCAGATAACCCCGCTGGCGAAGGTGAGAATAATCAGCCCAAGTGAAAAGTCGAATGTCATTGGTGTCTTGCGGGTTTCCCCTAGCTCCCGGATTTATTATCGACCTGCAATACCGCAAGAAATGCTTCCTGGGGTATTTCGACGCGGCCAATCTGCTTCATTCGGCGTTTGCCGGCTTTTTGCTTTTCCAGCAATTTCTTCTTACGCGTGATATCGCCACCGTAGCACTTGGCGGTGACATTCTTGCGCAGCGCCTTGACGTTGGTCCGGGCAATGATGTGCGCGCCAATGGCGGCCTGCACAGCGACATCGAACATCTGGCGTGGAATGAGATCTTTCATCTTGGAGGCCAGATCGCGGCCGCGGGACTGCGCCTTGTCGCGGTGCACGATCACCGCCAGCGCATCAACGGTTTCGCTGTTGATCAGAATATCGAGTTTGATCAGATCGGAGGCCTGAAATCGCAGGAAGCGGTAGTCAAACGAGGCGTACCCGCGACTTACCGATTTGAGCCGATCGAAGAAATCGAGTACGACTTCGCTGAGAGGCAATTCATAGGTAAGCGAGACCTGATGCCCCAGATACTGCATGTTCTTTTGGACCCCGCGCTTTTCGATGCACAGGGTCATCACGTCGCCCAGATAGGCTTGCGGCAACAGGATGTTCGCCTCGATGATCGGCTCGCGAATTTCCTCCAGCTTGTTGGCCGGGGGCAATTGCGAGGGATTGTGGATATGCGTGACCTCACCTTGCGAATCGAGTAGTTCGTACACAACAGTGGGGGCGGTGGTGATCAGGTCGAGATCGTATTCGCGTTCGAGCCGTTCCTGCACGATTTCCATGTGCAACATGCCGAGAAAGCCACAACGAAACCCGAAGCCCAGGGCGGCAGACGTTTCCGGCTCGTACGCCAGTGCCGAATCATTGAGCTTGAGTTTCTGCAGCGCATCGCGAAACGGCTCGTAATCATCGGAGCTGACCGGGAACAGACCGGCAAAAACCCTCGGCTGAACTTCTTTAAATCCTTCGAGAGGCTGCTCGCAGGGGTCATTGACCAAAGTTATGGTATCGCCGACCCTCGCTGCGTCAATCTCCTTGATTCCCGCAATAATATACCCGACCTGACCGGTTTCCAGCGCTGGCATCTCTGTGCGCTTGGGCGAAAAGACGCCGAGGGAATCAACCTGAAAGCTGCGACCGGTCGACATGATCACGATTTTGTCGCGCTTTTTTATCGCACCGCTGACAATCCTCACCAGCGAGATTACGCCGACGAAATTATCGAACCATGAATCGATGATGAGGGCTTGAGCACTGGCTGTCGCATCGCCATCGGGGGGCGGCACCTTGAGCACCAGTTGTTCGAGCACCTCAGATATGCCCACGCCCGTTTTCGCGCTGCAGTGCACCGCGTCGTGCGCTTCGATACCAATGATTTCTTCAATCTCATCGCACACTCGGTCGGGATCCGCAGCCGGCAGGTCGATCTTGTTGAGCACCGGTATCACTTCCAGTTCCTGCTCGATAGCCGTGTAGCAATTGGCCACGCTTTGCGCCTCGACACCCTGCGAGGCATCGACCACCAGCAACGCGCCTTCACACGCGGCCAGCGACCGCGACACCTCGTAGGAAAAATCGACGTGACCGGGCGTATCGATAAAATTCAGGCGGTAGGTTTCGCCGTCGTTGGCGGTATAGTCGAGCGATACGGCCTGCGCCTTGATCGTAATCCCGCGCTCGCGCTCAAGATCCATCGAATCGAGCACCTGCGCAGACATCTCTCGTTCGGACAAACCTCCACACACCTGAATAAACCGATCGGCGATCGTCGACTTACCGTGGTCGATGTGAGCGATTATCGAAAAATTTCTTATGTTTGACTGCTTCATCAGACCGGTTGCGGATTTCCAATGGCGGCCTGAAGGGATTTCAGATCGAGGAAGTGGCGACAGATTTCCCTGTTGCCGGAGAGCAACAGGGGGACTGCGTCATTATACTGCTGACGCAGGTCGAGTGTTTCATCAATATCGATAACAACGAAGCTGAAGTGTAACGATTGAGAAAACTCGTTCAACTGTTCGTGCATGTCCTCACAAAGATGGCACCCTTCACGAGTGTACAGAACAAGGCTCGGAGTCGTCACTACTCGACGGTCATGGCCAGAAAGATTGGACCTTGCGGGCGCTGCACCAGTATTGCAACTGAATCACCTGCCTCCAGAGACTTTACCACTTTGTTGAAGTCGTCGATCGATTCAATTTGATTGTTGTCGATCATAGTGATCACATCATCCTTGCGAACACCTGCAGCGCGTGCCGGCCCCTCCCGAATCTCTGCCACCACAACCGCGCCGGCAGTTAGCTCAAGTTCCTCACGTTGCTTGTCATCAACCGGCTCCACCCGAATGCCCAGCTTACTGTTCATGGTGGATTTCTCTGCCGGGTTTGCACCACCGGCCAACGCGGATTGTGAAGGCAACTCTCCGATCGTGATCATGATCTTTTCACGTTGCCCGCCCCTGACGACTTCAACTTCGGCATCACCGCCAGCGCGCACACGACCGACCAGCGGTGGTAGCGAGCTGGATTTCTCGACTCTGCTACCATTAAATTTTACGATGATATCGCCAACCTGCAAATCTGATGATGCGGCCGGGCTATCGGGTAAGATTCTCGAGATCAGCGCGCCGTGTGCGGTGGTCATCGAAAAGGATTCTGCCAGTTCGCGCGTCACTTCCTGAATGATGACACCCAGCCATCCGCGCGACACCCGGCCACTGTCTTTCAGCTGGTCTGCAATATCGACAGCCATTTCGATCGGGATGGAGAAGCTCAACCCCATAAAACCGCCGGTGCGGCTGTAGATCTGTGAATTAATCCCGACCACCTCGCCATCCAGATTGAATAGCGGCCCACCCGAGTTGCCCGGATTGATCGCAACGTCTGTCTGTATGAACGGAACATAGTTTTCGCGCGGCAGCGAGCGACCCGTGGCACTGACAATACCGGCGGTAACGGAGAAATCGAACCCGAACGGTGAACCGATCGCCAGTACCCATTCGCCCACTTGCAACTCGCTCGACTTGCCTATGCGCGCCGCTGGCAAATCGCTGGCATCGATCTTCAAAACAGCTACGTCGCTGCGCGGATCAGTTCCCACCAGCCGTGCGACAAACTGGCGCCGATCGAACAGCCGAACGATGATTTCCTCGGCGCCTTCCACGACGTGGTTGTTGGTTAATACGTAGCCGTCTTCGGAAATGATAAAGCCCGACCCCAGTGAATCCGAGTCGAACTGCTGTTCGCGTGGACCCGGAATACCCTGCCCCTGTTGTTCCAGAAACTTCCTGAAGAACTCGCCGAAGGGACTGTCCTCCAGATTGGGTATTCCCTGACTGCCGGGGTTACTCGCCGCGTTCTTGTTGGTTGTACTGATGTTTACAACCGACTGATGGTTTTGTTCCACCAATTCGGTGAAGTCTGGTCGGTCATGTGCAGAGACGGGCGCACTCACCCAGAGTGCTATCGCTACGATGCACGGAAAAATCACTTTTTTAAGTTTGTCAGCTAAGGCGTACACGCTTCTTCATCCTCGTTCGATGAAACAGACAAACACACCGCCTGACTGGCAATCGCGCAAGGCCGCGTGTCTGGTAATCCCGTGTGATTGGTAGAAGAGTGGCTCGCTCTACCGGGCCTCGGGGAAGGCTGTCACGATGTTGAGCAATGCACGATCTTCGCCTGCGACTGTTCGGTTGATGAGCAATTTGGCGAGTCGGCTCCCAACCGCCAGACCCACAATCGCAGCGACTATCATCGACCCGCTGCTCTGGGACAAAAGCGCACCGCAGGTAACACATGATAATAGCATAAGGAGGATGGGAAGCAGAAAAACAGCCGATATCATTGCCACATAGTGGCGTGGCTCAATCGCTACATCAACTTGCTCGCCGGGCTTCAGGCCGGCCGGTAACGTGGTGCCAAAATACGCCAGTGGCAATTGCAGTTCACCGGCGTTGGCAGGCTCATTCAAATGCCGGCTGCTGCAGCCGGCAGCAGAACACCCGGCACATCCACCGGGCACTTGCAGCCGCAGTGCCCGATCGTCGACCGCACGGATAATGACCGTGCGGCGAGTCACCGAGGGGCTTCAGCCAGTTTAAGAGACTCGCCAATCATTTTGACGGTTGCCATGGGAACCTCGCCGACAACGGTCACGTGGCGATCGCCTATTTTCACACCGTAGGCATGCACCCCGCCCATGGACGAGCCTCCCATCAGAGCCCAGTTTTCCGAATCGGCGTCCATCCCGCTGAGATAGACGGACAATGACGCCAGGCCATCAGAGTACATGGTGCGGCGCGCGGGGAGATTGCTGCCAACCACTGGCACCATGACGTCGGAAACCGGTTCGAATCCGGCCGGCAGCACAACGGCTTCGACTTCCGGCAGGTTATCGTCGAGATCGGGCATGGGATCATCGGCAGACTCCAGCTCCCAGCGATGGCGCTCACCCTGTAACGAGGATCGAAACATATCGAGCGATACGTGGTCGGGGTAGCTGATGTCGGTAAACAGGACTTGTTCAACGACATTGCCGCGCTCGTCTGACATTACTGAGCGAAGTAACAGATCTGTCTGCTCATCGACCCAGAATCGGTAGCCGTAGCGGTAGTCATCGAGCGGTTTGATATCGATTACCCGGGTGTACCGGCCGGCAACACGATCCCGCTCAGGACGCTTCTCGAAAACGTAGTGCTGGCTGAGCTCTTCCAGTTGTCCGGGTTCAAACGTTGGAAACGGTGTTCGCGGCGCCGACTTGCTGACGATCACGGACTTGGAACCCGGCCATATGCAGGTGACGCTGTCTTCGTCGCGGATAATCTCGCGCGCTTCACCATTCAGCGATATCAGCCGCTCGTATTCGGTTGTACCGATCCGGCTGTGGTAGATCTTCATCGCCTCGACATCCGAATCGTGGATGTAGACAAAGCTGCCAATGTAATTGAGGCCCTGCATGGCCATCGACATGCGCTCGATCCAGTCTCGCTCGAGCTGCCCGGCACTGCCGGAGACAGGCAGCCAGCAGCTGAGCCAAAGCACAGCCAAACAGCCGAGCCGACTCACCGGACTGAGCTGGCAGTTAGTTTGTTTCACCGGTGCTCGCATCGTATCCAACTACCCGGGAATGCGCCATCATGCCCTGCACCTTGCCCATGCTGGCCACTTCGAGGTGGTTGGTCAGCAGGGAGTTGAGACGCGCGACTCGCTGGCTGTTGTAGGCCGAATCCGCCTCAAGCTGCCAGCGTGTGCCGGGCGCCGGAGAAGAATCGGCTATTAATGTCTCGGATGACGTCGTTTTGGGCCGGTCCGGACTCTCCACCACCGACGGACTCCGCTGCCTGGGTGCAGAGGTCTCACTGCCCTGCTGGGAAGTCAGAATCGCGCCGCCGATCAGGGAAGCTGCCACGGCAAGGCCGGCAAACGGCTTCCAGAATCCCATGTGATTTTCCGCCCTCACCGGCGTTTCCGCTGGCGCTGGCTGCGAAAGAGCTGACTGAATCGAGACGACGTTCGTCAGCGGTGCTTCGCAGGCAATCTCGTCGCGCACCCTGTCGGCAAAGTTCGCCGGCAATGCTGGCGTGTAATCGCTCTGCATCACGTCGCGAGCAAGATGAAAGCGCTGCCAGGCACCGCGCGCCTGCTCATCGTTCAGCAGGGCGTCGACAGCGGACGACGGATCGTTCGCTTCACCATCTATTGTGGCAGATATGTATTCTAGATTTTTCACGTTGTTGATACTCAGTATTTACCGGTCTCGTCGAGCAGGGGGCGCAACTCTACGTCGATGGCCTCACGGGCCCGAAAAATTCTGGAACGGACAGTGCCCACCGGACACTCCATCACTGTCGCTATTTCTTCGTACGACATACCCTTAAGTTCCCTCAGCGTAATTGCGGTTTGCAGCTCGTAGGGCAGGCCCTCGATCGTGGCGCGAATGACATCGCCGATTTCAACTGTGGCGGCCTCTCTGTAGGGATCGGCGACATCGTGTAGCGATTTCGCCGTCTCGTAGTGCTCCGCCTCCTCGCTGTTGACCGATCTCTCCGCTGCCCTTCTCGCCCTCGATGTGAGGTAGTTCTTGGCCGTGTTGATCGCAATGCGATAGAGCCAGGTATAAAATGCGCTATCGCCGCGAAAGTTCGCCAGCCCGCGATAAGCCTTGATAAAGGCCTCCTGCGTGACATCCTGAACCTCCGCACTGTCGTGCACAAAACGGCCCACCAGATTCGCGATCTTGTGCTGATATTTCAAAACCAGCAGATCAAACGCGGTTTTATCGCCCGCCTGCACGCGACGAACCAGCTCCAGATCGGTTTGTTGCTCGCTCACCTCTAACCCTGCCGGGCACTGGAGGACGCCGCTTGAAACCGGCAACATCCAGTCAACCTGAGGTTATGGCGGATCGCAGAACAGGTTTGCCGACCGTCGTTCAACCACAACCACTCTGACCGCCCCGCAGCGCAAGAGTTCACGCGTCGCATCCAACTATCCCGTTTCTCGCCCGACTTTGACGGCAGTGCTGGTGACTATCGGCGTCGCCTCGAGCAAAAACATGAAACTCTCGCGTGGCGTTCACGCAAAGCACTTTCGCCACCGACCTGCCCGCCGCAGAATTTCGCCTGTTCGGCATATCGCCCATTTTGATTTTTAACACCTCGATTAGCCACTAGACCGGTTGACAACACCACACGGCGAGGACTTTATGCCCCTGTTCTCGTGCAGCAATAAGACTTTAACAGCCTCGCGGCTCGAATAGCCAGCGTGTGACCTATTTCCTGTTACGGCGCACACAGCCAGCTTGCTATGCACGGCTATCGGATAAAGTGAGCCCGGTAATGCTCAAGCTCGGCAATGGAATCGCGTATGTCGCTAAGTGCAAGGTGCAGAGAAGCCTTGCTGACACCCGCAGCGACATCGGGCGCCCAGCGCTTGCACAATTCCTTGAGGGTGCTGACATCCAGGTTCCTGTAATGGAAAAATTGTTCCAGCGCAGGCATGTATCGCGCGAGAAATCGGCGATCCTGGCAAATGCTGTTGCCGCACATGGGGCTCGCACCCGCCGCTACCCAATGCTGGAGAAAATCCAGCGTGTCCTGTTCAGCCTGCGCGACTGATACCGAACTGCGCCGCACTCGCTCGGTTAGACCTGAATCTCCATGGTGGGTCGTATTCCACTCGTCCATGCGGTCGAGCACTTCATCCGGCTGATGAATAGCATGCACGGGTCCCTCAGCCAAAATGTTCAAGTCCGAGTCGGTAATGATAGTGGCAATCTCGATGATTCTATCACTCTCGGGAATCAGTCCGGTCATTTCCAGATCTATCCAGATCAGATTATCAGTGGAGCTTGAAGTCATTGGCAGGCCTGCCGGTTGTGATTAAATAGCGCGTACCGCCCGACAACCCGTTACTTCGCCGGACCAACTATTGATGATAGTGTATTCGGATCGGTTGTGGTTAACCGCCGTCGATGTCAACTCTGTGAGAAAAGCACCATGAAACAATGAGACAGGCCAGGGTGATCGCCAACCACGGCGCCGAAATTCTGGTAATGGATTCCGATGGCACTCGACAGACCGTTGCGAGCTCGCGCAAACATGGTTTGCTGGTCGTAGGCGACGAGGTAGCGCTTACCGGTACGGGCGCTGAGACCAAAGTTGATCAAGTGCTGGAGCGCAAAACCACACTGGCACGGACCGATCGCAACGGTTCGGCAAAACCACTTGCCGCCAACATTACACAGCTGGTAATTGTCTGCGCGCCACTGCCCTCCTTCGACCTGCTGCTGATCGACCAATACCTGGTCGCTGCACATGCGATCGGGACAAAAGCGCTGCTGGTAATCAACAAGGCCGACCTGCTAACCAATGAATTACTGGCCGCGGCCGATAGCATTGATACGATCTACGCCGGCATCGGTGTACCCGTATTGAGATGCTCAGCCATACAACGATCAAGCATCGCCGACTTGCAACACGCACTGCACGGCCAGATATCTATTTTTGTCGGTCAGTCCGGTGTGGGCAAATCAACCCTGCTCGCCGGTCTAGTCGATGATCCTGACATCCGCACCGGCGAGATTTCGGAACAATCGGGTCTGGGTCGGCACACCACGACGGTGGCCGTATGGTATGACCTCGGCGATGGCGGCGCGATTATCGATTCCGCCGGCGTCAGGCAATTTGGTCTCGACCATCTGCCGCAAGTAGATATTCAAAGCGGTTTCAGCGATATCGCCAAAGCCGCAGTCAATTGTAAATTCAACGATTGCAAACATCTGCTGGAACCGGGATGTGCAGTCAAAGCGCAAATGGATGTGCAGACAATTCACGAATCGAGATTTAACAATTTTTGCAAGCTCCGAGATCGCTCGGCAGCCCGGCAATCTGTTTAAGCTATACTGTCGCGCGCTACAAGCGCCCGAGTTGCAGCTGCGCTCCATCGCTAGCTGCGCAAGATCAATCTCCACTGGACACGGACGCCAGTGCAATCACGGCCACAAGCCCCGGACTAAAGTCGACCTAACAACATGACCCGATCGAAGATTACCTATACATGGACCGATGAAGCACCCGCGTTGGCGACACTGTCGTTTCTGCCTGTTGTGCAGGCCTATACCGCCGCTGCCGGTATTGAAATCGACATGGCAGATATCTCGCTTGCAGGACGGATAACCGCCGTATTTAACGATCACCTGAAACCCGAGCAACAGATTGCAGATCATCTGTCGATCCTCGGTGAACTGGCGCGCCAGCCACACGCCAATATTATCAAGTTGCCTAACATAAGCGCCTCAGTACCTCAGCTCAAGGCGGCGATTGCCGAGTTGCAGGCACGCGGTTACGCCGTACCAGACTACCCGGACAATCCTGCGTCCGACGCTGAGAAAGATGCGCGCGAACGCTACGATCGCGTCAAGGGAAGTGCCGTCAACCCGGTCCTGCGCGAGGGCAATTCAGATCGAAGAGCACCGGGTGCCGTTAAGAACTACGCTCGTAAAAACCCTCACTCAATGGGCGCCTGGGCGAGTGATTCAAAAACACACGTCGCTACCATGGATGCAGGCGATTTTCGTCACAACGAGCAATCAACTACCATTGAAAACGCGGGCTCGCTGCGCATTGAACTTCGAGCAGCCTCCGGCGAGACAACTGTTCTCAAAGACTCGGTCCCGGTGTTGGCGGGCGAGATAGTCGATGCGACCTTCATGAGCCATCGTGCACTACAGGCATTTCTGATGCGCGAAATCGCCGATGCCAAAGCACAGGGTGTACTGTTTTCGCTGCACCTCAAAGCGACGATGATGAAAGTCTCCGACCCGATCATCTTCGGCCATGCCGTGAAAGCCTTCTTTGCCGACGTATTCGAAAAGCACGGCGATGTGCTCAACAAGGCTGGCGTTAACGTCAACAATGGCTTTGGCAACCTGCTCA
Organism: uncultured Granulosicoccaceae bacterium; assembly: GCA_937920585.1. Taxonomy (GTDB): domain Bacteria; phylum Pseudomonadota; class Gammaproteobacteria; order Granulosicoccales; family Granulosicoccaceae; genus CAKZSB01. Next base: position 11,889 of record CAKZSB010000277.1, read on the forward strand.
ACAGGATCGCCGAACTACCCGATGCGCAGCGCCAGGCAATTGAAGCCGATATCGAGGCCACCTATGCCGCGCAGCCTGCACTGGCCATGGTCAATTCGGACAACGGCATTACCAATTTGCATGTCCCGAGTGACGTCATCGTCGACGCCTCCATGCCGGCGATGGTTCGCGCGTCGGGGCAGATGTGGAATCCGGACGGTCGCCAACAGGACACCAAGGCTGTCATACCGGATAGCAGCTATGCCGCGGTATACGCCGAGACCATCGATTTTCACAAGCAAAACGGCGCCTTCGATCCGGCCACAATGGGCACATGCCCTAACGTTGGATTGATGGCCCAAAAGGCTGAAGAATATGGCTCGCACGACAAAACTTTCGAGATTCCCGCCGACGGCCAGGTCTGCGTTGTCGACGACAGTGGCACGGTTGTGTTTGAACACAGCGTGGAGAAAGGCGATATCTGGCGCATGTGCCAGGTCAAGGATGCGCCGATTCAGGATTGGGTGAAACTGGCAGTGACTCGTGGTCGAGCGACACAGTGGCCGGTGGTATTCTGGCTCGACCAGGCGCGGGCGCACGATGCCCAGCTGATTGCAAAGGTCCGGCACTATCTCAAGGACCACAGCACCGACGACCTCACCATCGAGATTATGTCGCCGGCAGCAGCCACGCGCTATACGCTCGCGCGAATGATCAAGGGCGAAAATACCATTTCTGTCACCGGCAACGTGTTGCGTGACTACCTCACTGACCTGTTCCCGATTCTCGAGCTCGGCACCAGTGCCAAGATGCTTTCGATCGTGCCGTTGATGAATGGCGGCGGCCTGTTCGAAACCGGTGCCGGCGGATCAGCACCCAAGCATGTGCAGCAATTTGAAAGTGAGAATCATCTGCGCTGGGACTCGCTGGGAGAATTCCTCGCACTTGCCGTTTCACTCGAACATTTATCCGAGTTTGCGTCGAATCCTGCGGCCGCCATTATGGCTACAGCACTCGATAAAGCCACCGAAAACCTGCTCAACAATGGTCAGTCACCGTCGCGCAAAGTCAACGAACTGGACACTCGCGGCAGCCATTTCTATGTTGCGCTCTATTGGGCACAGGCACTCGCCAGTCAGAACGACGATGCGCAACTGGCGGCACTGTTCGCGCCAGTGGCCGAATACTTGTCAGCTAACGAAAAAACCATTGTCGCCGAGCTGATCGACATTCAGGGCGACAGCGTCGATATCGGCGGTTACTACCAACCTGACCAGCAACTGGCCAGTGAGGCGATGCGCCCCAGCGATACCTTTAACGCCGGATTGAAACTGCTCGGCTAGCGGTCTTTGCCGGTCGGCTGCCAGCCGGCCGTACCGCCCACGGGTAGCTTCGTGCGTTGTCAGGTGTGCGAGGCTGGAAAAGCAATCGTGAACACCGCTCCCCGGGCATCTTCAAGATTCGCGGCCCTGCAGCTGGCGCCATGAAATTCAGCAATTAACCGCACCACATACAAACCCAGCCCCATGTGAGGCTGGTCGTCTCGCGCCTGGCGCTGGCTCACCATTGAGTCGAACAGCTCGTTCGTCATGCCTTGCGGCAAGTACTCGCCGGTGTTTTCAACTGTCAGCACAACCCGTTTTCCATCTCCCGCAAGGCAAAACCGAATGCGGTCGTCAGCGGTGCTGAAGTCGGCCGCGTTGGACACCAGTTTGTCCATCATCTGCTGCAGTAGTTCTGCTGAGCCGTCAATCTCATATGACACCCCGTCGGCGATGTCGATTTCAAACTGGCGCTCAGGATAGATTTGCGGATAAACGCTGTAGGCCGCCTGTAGCCACTCGGCCAGATCGACAGGTCCGGTTTCCGCCCGGCTGATGGTCTGCTCGAGGCTGCTCGCCTCCGAGAGATTGCGAATTAATTGCTGCAAACGCCTCGCGCCCTGGTCCGCGCGTTCCACACAGTCGCGCGTGCGCTGATCGAGCGATTGCGGGTCAATACTCTCAAGCGAGGTCGACAACACACTCAAAGGCGTGCGCAACTCATGTGACAACTTTGACCCCAGCGTTTGCAGATAGTCGGTGTAACCAAGCTGACGCCTGGTTATTTCGCCAAAACTGCGGGATAAATCGCCGATCTCGTCGTGCGCGCGAGAGACCCGCACAAGCCGGCGCACCTTGCCCTCGTCATTGACCGATTGCTCCACTTCATTGCGCAAACGACGAATTCTCCAGGATAGAAAAAAAGCGAACGCGATGAGCACTGCCGCAATCAATAACACTGACAAACCAAAGATCTTCATCAGGCGCAACACCGCCTGCTCGGTGTACGCCGTCATCGCCGCACGCGGGCGCTGCACCACCAGGTAACCAAACAGATCACCGTCAACTGATTCAATCGTTTGCGCACCAACCAGAAATACCCGGCCATAGCGATCGCGCAAAAAGCGATTGTCGCCGGCGATATCGAGTATCTTCGCCGTCTGCTCCGGCTTCAGGCGAGCGGCCGCCAGGCGCGGAAAGGGCTCGGTCTCTACAGCGCGCTCAAGCGAGGAGGATATGAAGCGATACAGAATCGCATCCAGCACACTGGCCGAGCCCGGGCTGAACTGGCGGACACTGGCATCGGGCATCCTTCTGTCCTCGTCAGCCACGAGCCAGCCCTGGGCATCGAAAACTCTTATCCGCATACCCGGCTCGGTGTAACTTTCCAGCAGTGTGCTGAAGGTCGGGTTCAGCATGCGCAGCTGGCCAAGTGCATCCACCTGCTGCGGATCAAACATACCGGTCCACAGCGGGGTGTCGCCGGCTCTGTCGACATCCTCCACGGTGATGCCGAACCTTCCATCGACCGGTAGCGGAATGCTCAACTCCACGCTGTAGCCACTTCCGGTTTCCAGCAGAGCGCCACGGTACTCGGGATCTTCCAGCACGGGCCGCACGCCCTCAAATGCCTCGCCCAAATAACGCGCGACGATTTCTCCGGGCGCCTCAGCGCGAAACGTGTAGCGCCGGATGTTGCCGTGCTTGTCGGGCACGCGAACCAGCACCCGATCGCCGGTCGCGATTGAACGGCTGGCCGGATTGTGGAATATCAATCGATCATCGCGCACACGCAAAAAGAGGTTTAGCCGATTACCCCGCACAGCGGCCTGAACACTGAACTGGCTGGCGGCCTCTCGCTCAGCGGCTGGATAGACCGTCTTGTTGTCGCGGTAGCGAAACTCGCGTGCGCGCAACTCGTAGCCCGCCCAGTCGTGCGCATAGCCATCGAGCAGAATATCGTTCGGCGATGGCAGCGCCAGCAACATCTGCGACTCTGCACGCACGCGCAGCGCGCGCCACTGGGCCGGATGCGCGGCGAGTAACTGCCGAATGGACTCGACCTGGCGGTTGCCGCTGGCGATCTGGTTGAATTGCAGATTGCGATCGAGCTCGGTCGCGAACTTCAAAAGCGACCAGGGCAGGATCAGCAGCGACGTACAGACCAGCAGCAATTGCCAGTGCAGCTTCATCAGTTAAACCGTTGGCGCGATGCAGCGATCAACTCGCGTCCGATTGCCAGCGATAGCCCATTCCGTAGGCGGTTTGAATGGCATCAAACGTTTCATCGAGCTGCTGGAACTTTTTACGAATACGGCGCACATGCGATGTGATGGTTGAATCGTCGAGCACCACGTTCGCCGCTGTCATCAGCTGCTGACGGGTTTTCACATGGCCAACGTGACGGGCCAGCGCATGCACCATCCACAATTCGGTAACCGACAATTCAACCGGCTGATTTTTCCACAGCGCCGTCATCCGGCTGAGGTCGAGCTGCAAATCTCCGGCAATAACCAGATCGCCCGGTTGTTCAGGCTCGCTGAACGCATCTATGCGTCGAAACAACGCCACCACACGCGCCACCAGATGCGCCAGGCTGATGTCCTTGGTGAGATAATCGTCGGCCCCGAGCCGCAAGCCTGAAATGGTGTCCAGTTCACTGTCGCGGGCCGTCAGGAAAACAATCGGCAGTTGTGGTGCCATACCACGCAGTTGCCGACACAATTCGAAGCCACCCTCTATTTCATCACCCAGCCCCACATCGATAATGGCCAGTTCCGGCAAGCGCGATTCAAACGCGGCGAGCGCCGCCTTGCGCGTGCCATAGACCTCCACGGCATAGCCGTGTCGCTCCAGCGCATCACGATAGTTGGCCTGCAGCGCAGGTTCATCCTCGACAATCGCTACCGTACGCATGCCGGCTGCCATTTTTCAGCACAATTGAGCACATCAGACTCCGGATCTCGCCAGCGCGGCGCAATATTGCGTCGCCAGAATGTTGATCATAGTCAGCCATTCAGGAGCCGCCAATGACGATTCGAAAAAGCCAACAGATTTTGATAGACAATACCAAATTGCAGATCCTCGTCGCCTGCATTACTTTGGCACTGGCGCAAACTTTCCTTTAACCAACCGAGCGCCAACCGTGAGTCCATCCATAAACGTCACCATTTCCCACTGCAGCGACGAGCGGCGGCAGCCCCGTCGCGGTTATTCGAAAGTTAACCGCCTGCACCACAGGTTCACATTCGATTCGCGCTAAAACGCATTATAATTGGGCCGATATCAGATGCGCTGCCCCGTCAATCGGGCAGCGTACATCAGCAAGCCAACAGCGCGACGGTCTCTCCGGCACACTCACCCGAGCCGTCTTCAACCTTACGGGGATATTGCGTGGAAAGAGAATCGATGGAGTTCGATGTTGTCATCGTCGGTGGCGGGCCCGCCGGATTGTCAACCGCATGTCGACTGATGCAACTGGCCCAACAGCATGAAACCGAAATCAGTGTCGTGGTGCTGGAAAAAGGTTCCGAGGTAGGGGCGCACATTCTCTCCGGTGCCATTCTCGAACCACGCGCGATGGAGGAGCTGTTTCCAGACTGGAAAGCGCGGGGCGCACCGCTCAACACCGCCGTTACCGGCGATGAAATGCATTTTTACACCGGCGAAGACAAATCGATAAAAGTACCGAACTTCATGATCCCCAAACCGATGCACAACGATGGCAACTACATCGTCAGCCTCGGTAATGTCACGCGCTGGCTGGGCGAGCAGGCCGAGGCGCTCGGGGTGGAAATTTTCCCCGGTTTTGCCGCGGCGGAAATTTTATACAACGAAGACGGCAGCGTCAGGGGTGTTGCCACCGGCGACATGGGTATCGGCACCGATGGAGAACACAAGGACAGTTACGAACCCGGCATGGAATTGCTGGCCAAATACACGATATTCGCCGAGGGTTGCCGCGGGCATCTGGGCAAGCAACTGATCGCTAAATTCAATCTTGCTGACGGCAAGAGCCCGCAACACTACGGCATAGGCCTGAAGGAACTCTGGACAATCAAACCGGAAAACCATAAACCCGGCCTCGTCGTTCACGGTGCCGGATGGCCTCTCAACCGCAGTGGCTCAACCGGCGGATCCTTTCTCTATCACCTGGAAGACAATCAGGTGGTGGTGGGATTGATTGTTGACCTTAACTACACCAACCCGAACTTAAGCCCGTTCGATGAATTCCAGATGTTCAAACATCACAGCACCATCGCACCGGTACTCGAAGGCGGCAGCAGGATTTCTTATGGGGCCAGAGCAATCGCAAAGGGCGGATTGAACTCGCTGCCGAAAATGACTTTTCCGGGCGGCCTGATTATCGGCTGTGATGCCGGCACGCTGAACTTCGCAAAAATCAAGGGATCCCACACTGCGATGAAAAGCGGAATGGTCGCCGCTGAAACTCTTTTTGAAGCCCTGCAACAGGAAGATCAACCGGCTGGCCGTGAACTGACCGGCTACGAAGAGGCATTCGAGCGCAGCTGGGCATACCAGGAACTGTTCGGCTCGCGCAACTTTGGCCCGGCTATGCACAAGTTCGGAATGTACGCTGGCGCCGGCTTCAACTATATGGACCAGAACTTTTTCGGTGGCCGCCTGCCCTTCACACTGCGCGATCAAACGCCGGATCACGCCACCCTTAAACCGGTCCGGGAGGCGACAGAAATCGAGTATCGCAAACCCGACGGTGTCACAAGCTTCGACAAGCCCAGCTCGGTTTTCCTGTCAAACACCAATCACGAGGAAGACCAGCCCGCCCATCTCACGTTGGCTGACGCTTCCATCCCGATTGGAAAAAATCTACCCGAGTGGGGTGAACCGGCACAGCGCTACTGCCCTGCCGGCGTCTATGAAGTCGTAACCAAAGACCACGAATCAGTATTTCAGATCAACGCGCAGAACTGCGTACATTGCAAAACCTGCGATATCAAGGACCCCAGCCAGAACATCACATGGGTGGTGCCGGAGGGCGGCGGAGGTCCGAACTACCCGAATATGTAACGCACAGATATAAAAGCAAAAAGCCTCTCGACAGAGAGGCTTTTGCAAATCGTGGTCGTTTTCCGAGTGCTTAAGCAGCGCTCTTTAGATTTTGCGTCTCGCGCAAGAGTCGGTCGAAGAATTCGATTGTGCGTTCAAGCCCCTGCTCAAGTTCGATGCGTGGCTCCCAGCCGAGGACCTCGCGTGCAATCGTGATATCCGGCTTGCGTTGCGTGGGATCGTTTTCAGGCAATGGCTTGTTGATGATTGTCGACTTCGATCCTGTCTTCTCAACGACCAGTTGCGCCAGCTCGCCAATCGTAAATTCTGTTGGATTGCCGATGTTGACCGGGCCACGAAAACCGTCCGGGCTGTTCATCGTGCCTTCGATCGCGCGAATAAGGTCGGACACATAACAGAACGAACGCGTTTGCTGGCCTTCACCAAAAATGGTCAACGGCGCACCGGACAGTGCCTGCACGATAAAATTTGATACTACGCGACCATCGTTAGGATGCATCCGCGGACCATAGGTATTGAAGATACGCACAACTTTGGTGTTTACACCGTGCTGGCGCTGGTAATCGAAAAACAGAGTTTCGGCGCAGCGTTTACCTTCGTCATAACATGAGCGCGGTCCAATCGGGTTGACATTGCCCCAATAGTCCTCGGTCTGCGGGTGAACCGCCGGATCGCCGTAAACCTCACTGGTCGATGCCTGCAGGATCTTGGCGCCAGTGCGCTTGGCAAGTCCGAGCATGTTGATCGCGCCGTGCACGCTGGTTTTTGTGGTTTGCACCGGATCGTACTGATAGTGAATCGGTGACGCCGGACAGGCCAGGTTGTAAATTTCGTCTACTTCCACGTAGAGCGGAAAAGTAACGTCATGCCGTATGAGTTCGAAATTGGGGTTGGCCAGCAGATGCTGGATATTCTGCTTGGTGCTGGAATAAAAGTTGTCAACGCAGACAACCTCGTGGCCCTGCCCCAACAGGCTCTCGCAAAGGTGCGAGCCGAGAAAGCCTGCACCACCGGTGACCAAAATCCTTTTGATTGGCGTCAGTGTTGGCCCCGCTACGGCTTGAGTGGAATTTATAGACATGTGCGTGAAATGCTCCCGTGTGTCCTGCGCAAGGCAGCAACTGCCATACCACATTGATTTCCCGGCAGGGCACAATACGATTTCAAATCTCTATACATGACGACTTTGGCAATTTTGTCGACCGAACGGATGCATGGAAACGTCATCAGCGGTATCCGCGAAAGGTTTGCCTGATTATTGCTCAGTGTGTTTGATCACAATTAGCTAATCAGAATCGCGGCCACAATTGATGTCCAGCTTCAAAATATCTGCGGCCTGTGTGCTCTTCGCACTCGCAAGCCTGGCAAAAGCCGAAACAGTATCCATTCCCCTGTCGGGCACGGGCACTGGGTCAAATATAGCCGACCTGCTGGTCAACCCCGCACTGGTGCAGGGCGGTAGCACTCAGGTTGCGACCGAACTCGAACTGCAATTCGAGTTGCGCCATGTCGGCGGCCCTGAAGATGCCGACCTCGTGATTCAACAGATGGAAATTGGTGGCGAACACGCCGCCGATTTTCAGGCAGATTTCGGACTGCCGCTACGCCTCGCACCCGGTGATGCAAAAACTTTCAGCATCAGCTTTTCACCCACGGCAGAAAACACCAGAAACGCCTGGGTGCGCGTTCACCACAACGGCATGAACAGCCCGCACGTCGTGCTGTTAACCGGCAATGGCACCGGCATTCCCACCAGCGAGCTGGCTGCCGATAGCGGCGTTACCAAGAACTTCGGCAGCACGATTCAGAACCAGCCGGCCACTCAGTCCATTACATTGAGCAACCAGGGCAGCGGCCAGAATGCTCCCTCCATAACCGTTGCCGGCGTGTCGATCAGTGGCTCCGATGCAAACGCCTATACCACGGACTACTCGAATCCGGTGACGCTCGCACCAGGGCAATCAATGAGTATTGCTGTAACGTTGAGCTCATCGATAGCAGGCGAAAAAAGTGCGCAGCTACGAGTACAACACAATGGAGAAAACAACCCGCTCAACATTCAGCTACAAGGCACGATCAGTAGTGGCGGTGGCCAGACGCTGCCGGAATTCAATGCGGGTGAACTGCTGAACGCCTGGCCGTACAAACCCACCACACTCGACTTCGGGCCCGACGGCAATCTGTATGTGGCCGAGCAATCCGGGCTGATTCACGTCTATACCGTCGCACGCACAGGCTTCAACACCTACTCTGCCAGCCAGACTGAAACGCTTTCGCTGGTTCAGGATATTCCCAATCACAACGACGACGGCACACTCAATACCGAAATCACTCAACGCCTGATCACCGGCATTCTGGCTGCCGGCACCGCCAGCGACCCAGTCGTATACGTGACCTCCGGTGATCCGCGCATCGGCGCCGGGCCATCCGGTACCGATCTGGGGCTGGACACCAATTCGGGCATGATCTCAAAACTGCAGCGAAACAACAATCAGTGGAGCAAGATTGATCTGGTGCGCGGTTTGCCGCGTTCCGAGGAGAACCACCAGCCCAACGGCATGCAAATAAGCGCCGATGGCTCGACGCTGTTTGTCGCACTTGGCGGACACACAAACATGGGTGCGCCCTCCAACAATTTTGCCCAGCTAAGCGAATACAGCTACAGCGCGGCAATTGCGACGGTGGACCTGACCCAGATTGGCGATAGTACTTATGACCTGCCGACGCTCGACGACGAAGACAGACCCGGCGCCAACGATTCCAATGATCCGTTTGGTGGCAACAACGGTAAAAATATGGCGATACTGCAGAGCGGCAGCCCGGTGCAGATCTATGCCCCCGGCTTTCGCAACGCCTTTGATCTGCTAATCGCCAGCAACGGTAAAATGTACACCGTCGATAACGGGCCAAATTCAGGCTGGGGCGGTGAGCCGGCAGGCAATTGCCTCAACAACACGGTTGAAGGAGGACAAACCTACGGCGACGGATTGCACCTTATCGACGGGCCCGGCTACTATGGCGGCCATCCGAACCCGACCCGCGGCGATACCGCAAACACCTTTAACAGCTCATCCCCCCAGGCCCCGGTGCAAGTGAACGCCAATCCGCTCGAGTGCGCCTACCAGATTCCGCAGACACAAGATGGCGCGCTGCACGTATTCAACTCCTCCACTAACGGTTTAACTGAATACACCGCCAGCAATTTTGGCGGCGCGATGACCGGCGATCTGCTGGCGGCCAGTTTCGATCAGTCTGTGCATCGTGTGCAACTTAACGGCAACGGTGATCAGGTAACTGGCGTCGAACAGATTTTTACCGGTCTGGGCATACCACTGGATGTTATTGCGCTTGGGGATGACTCGCCATTTCCCGGCACGGTTTGGGTCGCGGACTACGCGCAAAACAAGATTCACATTTACGAACCAACCGACTACTGATCAAACCGCAGCCACAGTCCGCAGTGGTGGACGCTAAAGGCCACCGTTATCCCGGCCGCTAAGGTGCACGCATTCGCCCAAAGTACGCTGGTAATCATTTTGAACCCACTGCGCCTGATCAGTTCTGCCCTCCCGAAGCCAGTCACAGCGGCTAATCTGTTGAAGACAGGTTTTCTGCTGTCGGCACTGGCGCTTAGCGCTTGCGAATCGGGCAGCAATACCGAAAGCACCAGCAAGGGCAGCGGAGCCCTGCCCGATATCATTGCCGCCGATGCAGTATTCGAAGCCGATCATTTCTCTGGCAGCGGTGCCTGTAGCGAATGCCACAATGATCTGATTGATGATCAGGGCAACGACGTTTCGCTGGGCACAGACTGGGAAACCAGCACCATGGCCAACAGTGCGCGCGATCCCTACTGGCGTGCAAAAATGGCGGCAACGCTTAAGAATCATCCCGATCTGGCACACGAAATCAACGACTCCTGCACCCGCTGCCACGCGCCAATGGCCAATGAAGCCATGCGCAAGGACAACGTGGAGATTCTGGCATTCGGGGAAGCCGGTATGCTCAATCCGGCCAGTGACTATTATGACCACGCGCAGGACGGCGTCAGTTGCAGCTTGTGCCATCAGATCGAGGACACTGGCGACCTTGGCTCCGTGGAGGCGACTTCCGGCAACTTCACCATTGCCACTTTCAGTGAGGCAAATAAAGACATGCGTCGCGCCTACGGACAGTACACCGATCCGGTCGCCGCCTACATGGTCACCAATGCCAACTTCACGCCGGTTTATGGTGCCCATATGAGTGAATCAGGCACCTGTGCCTCGTGCCACGATTTGAAAACTCCGATACTGGACGCAAACGGGCAACTGGTGCCGACCACGGCGAGCGAGCGATTTCAGGAACAGCAAACGTTTACTGAATGGAATAACAGCGATTACCGCAACGGCGGAGCACAGGCCGCAACCTGCCAGCAATGCCACATGCCCAAAATCGAGACGACAGTCAATCTCGCCTCTGCAGGCACCGACAGGCGACGCAGCGATTTTTCACGCCATACATTCCTCGGTGCCAATACCGTCATGCTCGATATGTTCGCCAATTTTCGCGATGAGCTGGGGATAACGGCCACCGGATTTGAAGAAGCCATCGAACGCAACCGCGAGTTTTTGCAAACCTCCGCCGACCTTGAAATACTGGATACCCGCGATGAAGGTGACAACATCGTCGCCAGCATAAGAATCGCCAACAGCACAGGCCACAAACTGCCCAGCGGATATCCGTCCCGCCGGGTTTTCGTACACCTGGTGGTCACCGACGAATCGGGTGCCGTGGTGTTTGAATCAGGCAAACTGAACCCTGACGGCAGTATTGTCGGCGCCGACGGCGACCAGTCTTACGAGCGCTTCGAGCCGCACTACACCACCATCACCAGCGAAAGCCAGGTGCAAATCTATGAGTCGATCATGGCCAATGCCGCCGGCAACGTCACTCACTCGCTGATCGAAGGGGTGGAGTATTTCAAAGACAATCGCCTGACCCCGATCGGCTTCGACAAGAACATCGTCAGCAATGACGTCGCTGTTGTGGGCGCTGCCAGTGGCGACGAGGATTTCAATAACGGACAGGATTTCTTTAACTACGAAATTCCGGTCAGCGGCGCCGGTAACTACAACTTCCTCGTCGAGCTGGTGTACCAGCCTCTGGCTTTTGGCCACCTGCAGTATCTTTTCCGCGATACCGATCTCGCAGAAGTTGACCAGTTCAAAACCATTTACGATGCAACGGAGCTGCGTGCCGAAGTAATATCCAGCGCCATCGCGATTCACAATCGTCCCTAGTTCATCACCGGGCCAGAAATTTACTGGCCCCGCTGAATTGATTAACTATCTGGCAATGTTTGGCGGTGTCTAACCGCCACAAAATTGTGACCAGCCACACACATACCCGCAGCAGCGATTAGGCATTATTTGACGCCTGTCGGATTCGACGAGTGACCCACTCCTCAATCCACCCGTCTGGCGTGACAGGCGTCACGCATCCATTCCTAGTTGCTCTAGCAGGTTAAAGATAAAATGCTGCGCACTCTTGTAGTTGCACTCGTGTTTTCCGTATCAGGTATTGCCAACGCCGCGTACAACGCGGCTACCGACCTGATTTCTCTCCACTACGACCACGCCCCCGATCGCGATGATGGCCATGCCGCTGTCGCCGGGCTCATCGTCAGTCGCCATCACGGCTTCACACCACACGTGATTGGTGGTGCTTACGGCGCGCTGAACGCCAGCCGATACGACTCCGGCTCCGAGGCTGTGATGAACAGTGCCTGGCCCGGCAGCTGGGTCAATGCCCACGCCGACTGGCCCGGCGCAGTTCAGCAAACCGTTAACCGCTGGAGCGGTACACTCGCCGCCGGCGGCGACGTCTGGGTTGCCGAAGGTGGTCAGTCCGACCTCACTGCCGATGTCGTCAGACAACTGCAGCAGTCCGGTTACGATACCCGCAACCGGGTGCATGTGGTCCAGCACAGCCAATGGAACGAAGACCACGCCGACAGCGGTGATCTGGCTTACGTGAAATCAAATACCGACTACATCCGCATCGACGATGGCAACAATCCCAACGGCACAGCCGACCTCAGATTCGAAAACGGTCAGGCGTTCGTGTCGGTCGCCCGCTCGAGCGCCTATGCGAGCCAGTGGAACGCTGCCTTCGCCTACCTTAACCCGAATGAAAAGGTCGACTTCTCCGATACTGTCGAGTTGCTGCATATTCTCGGCATTGGCACCGGGCAAATAGCAGACGTCGACGCCTTCGGCCGCTTCTATCTGCAGGGCGGTTCAACACCAGTCGCACCGACTACGCCATCGACTCCGGCGCCGACAACACCGGCTACCAGTGGTGATGCATTCGTCGCGATCCGCGTTGAGGCCGAGAGCGCCGATTCCAGTGCTGCCGGCTGGTCGCTGACCAGCAACAACGTGCTGCCCAACATTCAGCCCGACCCCGATCCGTCACACGCCGGTGGTGCGGGTGGCAACGCGTACCTCGAGTTACTCCCCGACACGCGAGTCACTCACGGCGATCCGCTGCTCACGGGCACCAACTTCTGGGATACGGCAGGAACAGGCCCGGCCATCGACTACTATGTTTCAATTCCTGAGACCGGCCGCTACCTCGTTTATGTAAAGGCCTACTCAACCGGCACAGAAGATAACGGCATTCACGTCGGGCTGAACAACTCCAATCCGGCCAGCGGCCAGCGGATACAGTGGTGTGACGGTAAAAATCAGTGGACCTGGTCAAGCGCCCAGCGCACCTCCAGCAATCACTGTGGCACACCCAAAACAATCTATCTCGACATCACCAGCACCGGGCTCAACCGCATCACCTTTACCGCCCGCGAGGACGGCTTCGAGTTCGACCAGTTTCTGTTGCTGAAAGAAAAGCACGGTGGATCGCAGAACTGCTTCCCGCTCGGCGATGATCGCGTGCGCTGCACTGACAACTCGGGTAACACCTTAAGCGATACCTTCGTATCACTGTCTAACGCGACTGGCGGTGGCTCGACTGGCAACACCGGCGGCGGCGATAGCTCTGGCGGCGGCGATAGCTCTGGCGGCAACGACAACTCTGGTAACAGTGGTGGCGGTGCCGGCATATGCGCATCAGCCGGATCCGACAGCGACGGCGACGGATGGGGCTGGGAAAATGGTCAGTCCTGCCGTGTGTCGAGCACGCAGAATGACGGCTCGGGCAACAGCTCAGGCGGAAACTCGGGTGACTTTTGTGCATCCGCAGCCTCGGACAGTGACGGCGATGGCTGGGGCTGGGAGAACGGACAATCCTGTCGCGTGCAGCAAGGCAGCACGGGCAACAATAGCGGCAATACCGGCAGCGACGGGCGCGTATCCTGTGCATCGGCCTCATCCGATCCCGATGGCGATGGCTGGGGATGGGAAAACGGCCAGAGCTGCGTAGTGCGATAGCAGCCAGTATTGAGCGCCGGCACGAGTTGCCGGCGCTCAAGTTAATTCGATGGGCTGACGCTAGGATATTGATTATTGATCAATAACCCATCGGAGTTCGCCAATGTACAACCCCCTGCGCTCGCATCGCCGACAAGGGCTTCAAAGGTGGATCTCGCTGCTTGCAGTGCTAGCCGCCGCACCAGCCGTAGCACAGGACTACACCGCCGTTCGCATTGAAGCCGAGAACTTTTCCTCGCGTAACAGCGACTGGCACATCACCTCGCCTTCTGCCATACCCTCAGACCCCGTCGACCCGTTCCACCAGAATGCCAGCGGCGACAGCTATATGGAATTGCTGCCGGACACGCGTGTCACACATGACGACGATATTCTGCAGGGGCAAAACTTCTGGGGCGGCCCCGGCGCCGGCCCGGCCCTGCACTACAACATCGATATACCGCAGCCCGGCCGCTACATCATCTACGCGAAAGCCTATTCTACCGGCACCGAAGACAACGGCATTCACGTCGGCATAAACAGCACAACGCCCGAGAGCGGGCACAGACTGCAATGGTGCAACGGCAAGCACACCTGGACCTGGTCGAGCGCCCAGCGAACCGACGCCGCGCATTGCGGAGTGCCAAAAATGATTTACCTGGATATCGCCAGCGCCGGACAGAATACGATTACATTCTGGGCGCGGGAAGATGGCTTCGAGCTCGATCAGTTCATCTTGCTCAAAGAAGATCACGATGGCTCGCTCAACTGTTTTCCGACGGCGAACGATAGCATTCGCTGCGAAAACGCAACGACCGCCGAGCTGGTCAGTGAAACCTATTTGCCAGTCACTGTGCTCGATCAGGGCAATCAAATCGACACACCCGCAGATTCAGACGGGTTGGTCGATTTATCGATCGCAATCGAAGCTGATGATGATTTCACCAACCCGGGTCAAGTCATTACCTACACGGTCACTGTCTGGAACAATGACGTTGCCGAGAGCGCCACCGGGGTCGTCGCTAACATTACGCTCGATGCCGGCCTGCAATTCAATGCGAGCGAAAATTGCGTACTGTCCGGCGCCACGGTGAGTTGCAGCCTGGCGGAAATCCCGGCCGGACAAAGCGCCAGCCAGAGCTTCACTGCGATTGCGAACACCACAGGGGCGCTATTCGCTAACGCCACCATGAACGCCGATCAGACTGATGATCGTATCTCCAACAACAATGCGCGCCACTCTGTGGTGTCAAATCAGCCGGTGTACCTGCTCGACGCTGCAGTCGACGAATTGACCGCCAACACCAATGTTGTCGCCAATGGCAGCAGTGTTGAGGTAAGTGCCAGTATCTCCAATTTGGGTTCTGACCCAATAACCGATGCGCAACTGGCGATCACCCTGCCCGCCGATGCCTCACTGACAGCGGGCGACACCAGCTGCGACGCAGGCTCGTCGCCGTGCCTGGTGAGTGTGCCCGCTATCCTGGCAGCACAGCGAGCGACAATCGTTTTT
>CAKZSB010000278.1 GCA_937920585.1 uncultured Granulosicoccaceae bacterium
AAAAACGTCATGAGCGAAGGGCTGAGTAGGCAAATTCGACCGAAAAAGCGCAGTTTATGGTTTATAAATGAGCATTTTGAGGGAGAATTTAACGCCCTCAGACCGAGCGCAATAGTTTTTCAACACCCTGCTAACCCTAACACCAACGTGCCTGTGCATGCTTCGCTGGCGGCCGAAGTAAACGGGCGCTTGATTCGGTCTGTACCGAAACAACAACAGGCGTGCTCAACCATGATAACTCCCGACAACAAGCGGAGCATCTCATGGACATCGTCAATCTGAAAACACCGGCACCTGCTGCCAGTGCGCGCAGGCAGGCTAGTCGCTCGCCGAGTCAGCAAAAGCCGTGGTCGGTTGCATGGTTGCGGCTGGCCATTGCCGTCTATCGCGAGCGTCGGGCGTTGCGCAGGCTGACGGCTCAGCAGTTGCTGGATATCGGCCTCACGCGAGCACAGGCCATGCGGGAATCTCGTCGGGCCTGGCGGGATCTGCCGCAGGAGCGGGTGTCTCTCGCTAGCCGCGACGGGCGCATGATGTGACAATCCTGTGCACGTATGTGGTGGACGCTCTGGCCCGGCTGGGGTCAATCTGCTATTAAAGGGGGCAGAGTGGTGCGTCGAGTCGATGGGATGCCTATTCGCAAATGGGCAATACATCTTTGTGCGCCTGCGATAGACTGCTCACAACGGGGACATAACGGCGGGCGCGGCGGTTGGACATTCTGCAGTTGCTGATTGGCGGATTCGCCAACGGCTGCATCTACGGGCTGGTAGCACTGGGTTTCGTGCTGATTTACAAAGCCACCGAGGCGGTCAATTTCGCTCAGGGCGATATGATGATGTTTGGCGCCTTCATCACGCTGACCATGGTCAACGGCGACTGGTGGGGGCTGCCGTTTCTCGTCGGCGTCTGCCTTGCCATGCTGGCCATGGCCGCGGTGAGCTACACCATTGAAGTCACTGTGGTGCGTCGGCTGTTTGGCCAGCCGCAGTTTGCCGTAGTCATCATGACGATCGCACTGGGCTTTGTGATGCGCTTTGTCGCCGGGGTGATCTGGGGTCACGAGCCGCAATCGCTTGAAACTCCTTTGGCGGGTAAAACGCTGGAATTTGGCGGGCTGGTGCTGGGGTACGACGAGCTCTTCGTCATTGGCGTGACGCTCGTACTCACCTTGTTGTTGTTCTGGTTTTTTGCCAAAACCCGGCTCGGGCTTGCGATGCAGGCCAGCAGCCAGAACCAGCTGGCAGCCTATTACATGGGGATTCCGGTCAAGCGAATTTCATCGCTGATCTGGGTGGTATCCGGTATCACCGCGACGGTGGCCGGTGTGCTGTTTGCGGCCAAGGGGGCGATAGATCCGGCCAGTGGTTTGTTGGGAATCAAGGCTTTTGCCGCTGCGGTGATCGGCGGATTTGGCTCGCTGCCCGGTGCGCTGCTGGGCGGCCTGATCGTGGGCATGGTCGAGCCGCTGGCGCAGTATTATGGCGCGCCTGGCTACAGCCAGATCGCCCCGTACGCGATCATGTTGCTGGTGCTGGTACTGCGTCCGAACGGCTTGTTTGCGCAGATACAGAGCAAGAAGGTCTGACATGCGTATCCACTTCAAAACCGACTACGAGCAGGATGTCAGGCTCTTTGAAGACAACATCACCATGGCAAAATACGGCCTGCTGGTGTTGCTTGCGATTGCCGCGCCGTTTTTACTCGATGAGTATTTTCTGGGCGAGCTGACCCACGTGCTGATCTGGGCGCTCGCCGGCATGGGCCTGATGGTGCTGGCCGGGCACACCGGGCAAGTCAGCCTGGGGCACGGGGCATTTCTCGCCTGTGGCGCCTATATGCAGGTGATTCTGCTGGAGGCCGGGCTGCCGTTTCTGCTGGCGCTGCCGCTGGCGGGCTTGTTCGCTGGTGTGGTCGGGGCAATCGTGGCGATTCCGGCGCTGAAGATGAGTGGCATCTATCTGGCGATTGCGACGATGGCCTTCGGCATTATGTCTGAAGACATCATCATTCTGCTGGAACACTGGACGGGCGGTGTCGAAGGTGTACTGGCGCCAACTATTATGATTTTCGGCTTCGAAGTCGATCGCTGGGGCAACCCGTATCTTTTCTACTGGCTGGTGCTGGTGGTTGTGATTCTGGCGACACTGGGTTATCGCAATCTGCTGCGTTCGCCCACTGGCCGGGCCTTTACCGCCATTCGCGATTCTGAAGTGTCGGCGCGTGCGATGGGCGTTAACGTGGCGCGCTACAAAACACTGGCGTTCGGCATTTCGTGTTTCTTTACCGGTCTGGCGGGCGCGTTACTCGGTCATTTTCTCACCGCTTTCAACTACGAAGCGTTTCTGATTCTGATCTCCATTCAAATGTTGCTGATGGTGGTGGTTGGCGGGCTGGGTTCCATTCACGGGGCATTTTTCGGTGCCATTGTGGTGGGCTTTCTGCCGCTGGTTATCACGATTGTGCGCGAGCAGATCACCGCACTCACCGGCGCGGGTAACTACTCGATTCCGGGGCTTGAGACCGGCATATTCGCAATGATTCTGATCGCATTCATTATTATTGAACCGATGGGTATTTACGGGCGCTGGTTGAAAATTCGCACCTGGTGGGAGCTCTTTCCGCTGGCGCGCAAAGATATGTTCCGGCGCCAGAAGTCCTACCTGAAAACGGAGCGGATGCGATGAGTCTGCTCGAAGTTCGGGATCTGGCGATTGCCTTTGGCGGTGTGAAGGCGGTCGATGGTGTCAGTTTCGATGTGCAGCCGGGTGAGGTCTTTACTATTGTGGGGCCGAACGGTGCCGGCAAATCGACAATATTCAATCTGATCAGCCGCTTCTACGAGCCCACTGCCGGGTCGATTGTGTTCGACGGGCGCGATATCACGCGCCTGAGCCCCGAGCAAATCGCGCCGCTGGGTATCGCACGCACGTTTCAGAACATCGAACTATTCGAGCACTCAACGGTGTTGCACAACCTGCTGGTGGGGCGGCATTCGCGCAGTCGCACACACTGG
>CAKZSB010000279.1 GCA_937920585.1 uncultured Granulosicoccaceae bacterium
GTCTCCTGATTCGATGTGTTCACGCTTTCTGTCAATTGCGCGGAGCTGATTTTGGTCATGCGCAGTATCAGCGCGAGGCTGAGGGCGATGTGAACGCTGGAGCCAATGTTGCGCAGCAAGTGAAAAACGGCTGTGCCCTCGGGCACCAGTTCCGCCTTTAATGTTTGAAACGCTACTACTGTTATCGGTACCCACAACACCCCTACCCCGAAGCCTTGCCAGAAGATCGGCCAGGCGATATCGCTCACGCCTACGTTGATATCCAGGCTGGCCATTTTCCAGCCTGCGTAGCCCTGCAATATGAATCCGCAACACAGCAACAGACGAGGATCGAGCTTGATCGCCCAGATCAACATGAAAAAAGCGAGCAAGGTACCCATGCCACGCGCACCGAGAATGTAGCCAATGATCGAGTCCGGATAACCACTCACCTGCTGCAACATCGATGGCAGAATAGTCATCGGCGTGAAATTGAGCATGCCGAAAATAAACACCAGTATCAGGCCCAGGGCAAAATTCCGATCGAGCAACAGCATCGGCCGCAAAAACGGTTTATCGGATGTGAAGCTCTGCACCACGAATACATAAAACGCCAACAAGGCAATACAGGCGTACAGCAGGATCTCGGGTGATTCAAACCAGTCGGCCCGTTCACCTCGATCCAGCATGATCTGAAGCGCGGCGAGCGATATCGCGAGGCTCAGGAAACCGATCCAGTCCAGCCGTGTTTTATCACCTTGCGGTTTATCGTCGATAAAAGCCCAGGCCGCCAGCAGTGCCAACGCGGTGAACGGCAGTATCATGAAAAACACCCAGCGCCAGTTGTAGGCTTCACTCAAATACCCGCCCACTACCGGCCCGACGACCGGCCCCATCACCGCCCCCATGCCGAATATGGCCATGACCTTACCGTGCATGTGTTTGGGGAAAGTATCGGCCAGTATGGCCTGGGAGACCGGCACCAGAGGCGCACCAAACGCACCTTGCAAAGCGCGATAGATAACCAGCGACGTGAGACTGTTGGCAAGCCCGCAAAGCAGCGATGACAACGCAAACGCCGTGACGCAACCGAGTATGAGGCGTCTGCGCCCGAAGCGAATGGTGAGCCAGCCGGAGATCGGCGTTGCTACAGCAGTGGCAACGATGTTGATGGTCACCACCCACGAAATCTGGTCGGCAGTGGCTGACAGCGCGCCTTGCATCTGAGGCAGGGCCACGTTCGCGATACTTACCGTCATCGCGTACAGAAATGTCACCCCGGTGCAGGTGAGCAGAATCATGTTGCGTCGAAGCGAATCAACGCGATTGTGCTGAATGTCCTGCTCGGGGCTGACTGACGTCGCTGACATGCGGGGTGAAAAAGTACGGGTTCGGGACCGGCCAAATGGTCTCACAAAGTCGCCAGGCGATTCCTTTTTTTTGATTTTACTCTGGAGCAGGCAAACAAATTGCCCGGCCAAAACGCCTTTGGCCGCTAATCTACCGCCGTATCGACGCAGAGATCATTTTCGATGATTTGGCCGCGTGCTTTTTACCGGGCAGGTTTGCTGCATTCCAGGGTGGGGCAACATCAACCTAATTTCGTTCAGCACTTTGTATCCGGCCCTCAAAACAGAGCCAAACTGTCAGTTACGCTGTCGCACGACCATCTCGCCATAACTGCGGCTTGCCCTTTACTCCTGCTGGCAGCGCACAGTCCAGAGCGGCCTCCATATCAGCATTCTGCTCCAGACACATAAAGTACCCTGCGACCAGATGGGCCTGCCACTGCGGGTCGATTTTACAGTCCAGTGCCAGCACCTCGTTTACTCCGACACCTTTACTCAAAGTGCGAGCAAACTTTTTGTCTTTGCCAACGGCGCAACAGGAAACAATTTGTGCTGCACCGCCTTTCTTGGGGAACAGTTTCGCGACTGCCGACCCACGCAAAGGCTTATCCCGATCCAGAAACCGAACGCCGTGCTTGCTGCCATCGGCAACCAGTATTACATGCGAATAAACACCTTTATTGGCCTTTAGCCAGGCTTTCAACTCCGTGGCTGTTCGCATGCGCTCAACATCAACCAACAGCTCGCTGCCAACAAAACGGGCTTCCAGATCGAGCAGCAGCTCTGCTGCCACACCACTTCCGGAACCTACGCCGATGTGCGCAATCAATACGCCATGCGGTGTTTGAGCAGGGACACTGACCACCGGCGAATCAATTGATTGCGCGCTAGCTGCAACGCCTGCCGTTGCCGATAGTGTTAGAGACTGCGTCTCCTCAGTTACGCGACTAGCGGTATTCGAAATAACAACCTGACCCATATCCACCGGCTTGTATGCCGCACGATCGTACTCGTAGGTGTGCGGATACGGCCGGGTGCAATCGAATCCGACTTTGCTGCCCAGGTAGTCGGGAAAGCCGGGGTTCAGGCCGTGGCCAAACACCTTATCGATCGTGAGAATGCCGTTTTTCGGATCGAGCCGTGTTGCCATCGACCACTCCACATCTGACGCATCGCGAATATTGACGTCGTCATCAACCACAGTAACCATCTTCAATGGCGGGAATGCCGCAAAGGCCGCCATGATGGCCTGCTTGCCCCAGCCTGCGCGCTTTTGCGACAGGCTGACCACGGCGTGATAAAAACCGCAACCTCCGTGGGTGAAATATACGTCCTGCACACCAGGCACCTGTCGCTGCAGGGTTGCAAGCACATTGGCTTCCCCGAGCAGGCCTACAGAATTCCAAACCTCCGCACCGGAGATAATGGTTTGAAACACCGGATTTTGTCGCGCATGCACGGCTCTTACACGCACTCGCGGCCGCGGCTCGCAACGCGCATAGTAGCCGGTCACTTCAGCGAACGGCCCCTCGTCGCCCAGTTCGCCCGGTATCATTTCGCATTCGATCGCATACATCGCATTGGCGACCAGTTCGGTCGGTGTCATGCGGCCCTTCACAAGCTCAAGCGGTGCGCCGTGAAATTCACTGGCGATGCCCAGTTCGTCGGTATCCGGTGGCGCCGCCTCGGCGGGTGTGGCAGCGGCAAAGTGCAAGCCGGGCCCCACACCGCAATTGATCGAGATAAACAGGCTTTTCTTTAACTGCCGCGCCTTTTCCAGATAAAGGCCAAGGTGGCGCCCGGCATCAATGTTCACATGCAACGTGCGCTCATCCACCACCATGAAGCGCTGGATCGAGGCATTGCGCACGCCGGTTTCAGGATCGGTTGCGATCACTACGCCCGCATCGAAATAGGGGCCACCATCTTTGGCGGCGTGTACCGGAATGGGGATATCGTTGAGCGTTAGACCGGATTCGCCCTGCAGCACCGGACCATCTTCCAGCACCACCGGTGGCGTCGGTGACTGCTGCCAGTTTCTGATGCTGTCGGAGACGTAGCCGGGCAGATCCTCCGGCGCCTTGCGCATCAGTTGCCCAAGCAGATCGCGCGACCAGTAGAGGCCCGTGAACACCGGCGCGCTGTGGCCGCGAACGTTGTCGAACATCACTGCCTGATGACCACCCTCCAGGCTGGCTGCAATGCCAGCCAGATCGTGCTCAAGCTCGACCTCGCTGGTGACGTGAGCTATCCGACCGGCGCGGTCGAGATCATCAATGATCGTAGCGAGATCAGCCAGATGATTGGCAGCCATGGAGATTCTCCGGGAACGATGATGGACGGGAACCCACAACTATTCCCGCTTACCAGTTATAGCAGCAAGTGCGCTGTAACGCTCAAACCTTGCAAATGAGTCGATCAATCAAAGTGACCCAGTCTATAAGCAAAATACGGGAGATATTCAGGCAAATCGATTCTTGTTGGACATTTCGTCCACTTTGACTGTCGCCCCTGCGGGAGCTTGTCATTCGGCCCACTGCTGCGTTGCAGCCCTTGAAAAGGGGGGAACCATTCCCTTCGCGCTGCGCCTTGCTGTGGACCGAATGACAAACTCTCATTCGCAACGTTTGAACGTTACAGCACACTGGAGAACACATCACAAACCCGCACAAGCGATGCTAAGGAGACGATCAGCTCCAACCGCTGTCGAGCGCCGCACCGATCTCGCGATAGCCGCTGGCATAAAACAGCAGCGGCGCTTCATCGTGGCGTACATCGACCGATTCCACCTGCGCCACCAATATCCGGTGATCGCCCGCCTCAATCGTTTGCACGGCAGTACATTGCAAACATACCGGGCAGTCAGCCAGCAGCGGCGTCCCCTGATCCCCCGGACGCCAGTCGATGCCGTCGAACTTATCGACAGTCGGGTTGGCAAAGCGGTTCGACAACGCCACCTGCGAGGCCCCCAGCACATGGATGGCTGTGGCGCTTGCAGCGATGAAAGTGGCGAATTCGGGGGCGTGCTCACCGACACTCCACAGCACAAGCGCTGGCTCAAGCGATACCGAGGCAAAACTGTTGACGGTCATCCCCGCAGGCTGGCCGTTGGCGTCTGTGGTGGTGACTATCGCCACACCCGTTGCGTAACGCGCCACGGCTTTTCGCAACTGCTCCGGGTTAGGTGTACTCATCGGCGGTGCATTCCTGGCTGGTCGGGGGCTTTTCGATTATTGTAAACCGCGCGAGCCAGAGTATTACTCAATATAAACCGGGAGCAGACAGACGCGCGGGCGTTTTCACGCCCGCGAGCCATCCCGCTCAGGCTTCCGCCAGGTCCTTTTCGTGGCGAGCGGTTGCCTCCTCGACCGCCTTCATCTGTTTCTCGGCAAGCCCGCTGCGTTGTGCCTGTGCCCGGTCTGCTGCTGCCTGCAGGCCACCGCCTGACGACTGAAAATGCGGCATTACTTCACGCGCAAAGAGCTCATAGCTTTTCTGCGTGGCCGCTGTGTTGGCCCAGTTGTGTGCAAGTGTGAGATAGGTGCCAAAGCCACCATCAGATTGCTTGATCAGATTTTCAATCTGCTCGATCATGCGATCCGGCGTGCCGACAACCCCGAGCCCGCCGTTGACAAAATCGATCATTTCATCGACATCACCACCCTCGACGGCCATCTGCGGGAACGCTGCAACACTCTGAAAATAGCGGAACCACTGCTCCATGCCGTACTTCATATCTTCACGCGCCTGCGCTTCGGTCTCGGCCAGATGCATCAGCCCCACCAGCCGCCACTTGGCCCGGTCTGCAACCTGCCCGTACTGAGCTGCCATCTGCTCCTGAATCGTCCAGTGATGGGCCAGCACATCCATGCCCACCGCAACCGTCGCACCGAGCGATAGCAAGCCCGCACCATAGCGTCCCGCGAGCCTCGCGCCGGAGGGCGACGCAACTGCCGCGACCGCAACGTCAAACAGCGGATCGGAGTACGGGCGCAGATGCAG
>CAKZSB010000280.1 GCA_937920585.1 uncultured Granulosicoccaceae bacterium
AGGCTGCATTGCTGGCCAGAAACAATGCGACACCGGCAATTTCTTCCGGTTTGCCGATTCGCCTCAAAGGCGTTCGCGCCTCCGACTTACCCAGCCGCTCGGGGTCTTCCCACAGTGCGCGCGCAAAGTCGGTTTTAACCAACCCGGGCGCTATGGCATTGGCCCGCACACCACTGGGCCCCCACTCAACCGCGAGATTGCGCACAAGCCCCGTCTCTGCCACCTTGGATATTCCGTAAAGCCCCAACACGGCATCACCGCGAATCGCCGCGATACTGGAAATGACCACCACTGATCCATGGCCACGTTCGGCCATTGATGGGCACACCATGTTGCACAGCTGGAAAATACTGCGCACATTGGTATTGATCACTGTGTCGAAGGCATCGTCACTGATGGTGTGCATCGGGCCATAGACTGGATTGGTCGCCGCATTGCATACCAGAATATCGATCTGGCCCCATTTCCCGATCGTTTTATCGACCAGTGCCTGCTGCTGTTCGCGACGCCCTACATGACAGGGTATGCCGATAACGTCCAGACCTTCGGCCCTAAATTCGTCGACGACCGCATCGCAGGCCTCAGCCTTGCGACTGGAAATGACCACTTTGGCGCCGGCGCTCGCGAGCGCATGCGCCGTGGCTTTGCCAATGCCGCGCGTTGAGCCGGTAACGACGGCGACCTTGTTTTTCAGGTTATACATTGTTCCCCCCGCAATGCCATGTTGCCGCTACAGAAAATGCAGTAACGCGTAGAGCACCAGTGTGAGTCCAAGGCTTAAATGAATCACACCGACGATACTGGCCATTTTTCCGATCTTGCCGATCACGCCGTTAACCTGCAGCGCCAACACGATAATCACCGCCAGCAACCATCCGATGTCAGTCATCGCCATCGGCTCATAGCCGCCACCGGCAGGGCCGTGTTTGGAAGCGAGCATGCCGTAGAGCATGGGTGCCGAAAAAAGCGTGTTGGTGCGCGAAGCCAGCAGCGCTCTGGGTCCCGCTTTTGCCTTGTCACCCTCGGCCAGACCACAAAGCACCTTCTGACACGGCCAGATGATCAGCCAGACATTCAGAAACATCAGCGTGCCCATTAAGGCACCGAGCAAAATGTATTGATTCAGGCCGGCGCCGAGTGCTGCCAGCAGATAGACGCCGGTACCAAAGGTGGCGACAGCGGCGTAGCGAAACCACAGCAGCGCGCGCGGTACCAGTTTGCGCATCGCATCGGCACGGGCGTTTTCATCGGCTTCCTTGAAGTACTCGCCCTGTACAAAATTAAAGTAGTAGAGCAAACCGACCCAGGCCAGGCCAAACAATACATGCATCCAGCGGAACAGAAAATCGATAAACAGACTCATGATGCTGCCTCAGGTTGGGGTGATGATTGGCTGTTGGCGTGCCAGCGATTCGATGACAGGCTGCGGTCGGCGCGTAGATGGCTCTGCTGACAGAACAGACTCCAGTGCATTCGCTATGGCAAGTACGCGTGCATCGGAACCATTCGGACCCACGATCTGCAAGCCGAACGGCATGCCCTGATGATCGACGCCACAAGGCAGCACACAGGCACAGCAAAGCGTTGTGGTCGGCGCGTAGGCAATCGCCAGCCAGCGCATATAAGTTGGCAAAGTTTCGCCGTTGATTTCACCGACGGACAGCTGGCTGTGAGGAAATGGGGTCACAGCAGTTGCCGGCGTCACAACAATATCGACTTCGGAGAAATATTGCAGCGCATCGCGATACAGCGTGGAGTGCTGTGCGAATGCCCGCGCAACATCGGCAGCGCTGTACTGCTGACCGCGCTCGGTGTTGTCGATAATGTTCGGACCGAGCAGATCGCGGTGTTTGGCCAGTCTATCTGCGTGGCTTGCAACAAAACTGACACCGCGCAATACCTCGAAGGTATCGTGCACATGTTCCATATTCGGATCGCGCTCGAAAAACTCGCCGAACGACGCGCCAAAAGTGCCAATGCGCTCGCGAAAGATCCTGCGAATGTTGTCGTCGATTGGCGCACAGCCCAGATCTTCAGACCACGCCACTTTCAACTGTGACAGATCGACCGGCGGCAATGTTTCGGGAATCGGGTGCGCGCCGGGCGCGGAAAACGGGTCGGCACGATCTGTCCAGCTCTGCGCGCGCAGCAGCAAATGCGTATCGGCAACCGTGCGCCCCATCGGCCCGAGCACGGAGAACGGACTCAAACTGATTTCGGCGTGGGTTGCCGGCACCACACCCGGTGATGGCCGAAATCCGGTGATGCCGCAAAACGATGCGGGATTGCGCAAACTGCCACCGTAATCCGATCCGCTTGCCAGCGGCAGCATGTTGGTGGCCAGCGCCACCGCCGTGCCACCGGAGGAGCCGGCACAGGTTTTTTCGGTATCAAAGGGATTGCCGGTCGCGCCATAAACACGATTAACCGTGTTCGCACCGGCACCGAATTCGGGTGTGTTGGTTTTGCAGAAAATATTGCCGCCGTGACCTCGCACACTGGCGACCATGTCGTCGTCGGTGTCAGGCACATGGTCTTTGAACAACAGCGATCCGTGAGTGGTTCGCAGACCGGCTGTTTCCTCAAGGTCTTTGATGCCGACCGGCAGCCCACCGAGCATGCCGACATCCTCGCCGGCCATGATCTTTTTTTCATCGCTGTGTGCCTGACGCAATGCGGCCTCGGCATCCAGCGCGACCACGGCGTTAACGGCCCCGTTGACCTTGTCGATCTGATCGAGACAACTCTGCATCAGCTCGACCGGTGATAACGATTTATCACGCAAACATGCCAACGCTTCGACAGCGCTGAGATCACAGGGTTGAGTCATCCGCAGTTACCGTTTTTGATTGAATGCACTTCAGCTGCCAGGCTGACACAATGCAGCCTGAGTGAGGCTCGATTGTACCGCGCATCAATCGCCCGATATAGGTGCCGACTCATAGTGCCAGCTCTGTGTTATTCCCTGCAAACGCGATCAGGCGTCTGGTGCTCGCCCAGATCCCAGTAGAGCCCGGCCATCACCGGCAGCGCATCGCGTACCAGCGGCAGCAGGATGTGTTCGTCGGGCGCGTGCTGTGAGCAACCCGCGTAAGAGTGCGGAATCCAGATCGCCGGCAGGCCGAGCAGATCGGTAAAGAGATCATTGCAGATCGAACCGCCCATACTCGGGATAACCGCTGGCGGCGAGCCAAGCGTCTGCTCAAGTGAGCCGTGGACAAAACGCACCCAGGGATGATCCGGCTCGGTGCGCGATGCGGCAAAGCCCGCTGCGTTGCCCGCGGGAGCCGTTTCGATTTGAACCCTCTCAAATCCGTTCGCATCCAGATGCGCTCGCAACGCGGGAATTACCTGGCTGGCATCCGTGCCGGCAAAATACCTCAACTGACAATGCGCGCGCGCCCAGGGGGCGATCGCATGCACCGGGTTTTCGGGATTGCCGGACTTCATCGCAAGCACCGCAAAACTGTTCCAGCTGTAGACTTTTTCGGCTGGTGTCAGGCCGGGCTCGCCCCAGGCGGGATCGATCTCGGGCGCACCGGGGCCGGCCGATATCTCAAGCCCGGCCAGGGCATTTTTAATCGCCTCGGAGCGCGGTGGCGGCAACCACTGAGGTATTTTAATTTGCCCGCTTGCGCTCACGATGCTCGATAGCGCATGCGCCAGAATCATCGCCGGGTCGGCGATCAGGCCGCCCCAGTTGCCAGAGTGATGCCCGCCATCGCGCAAATTCACCAGTAAATCAAAGTTCTCACCGCCGCGCGCGCCGAGCGTCAGAGTACATTGTTCCGGACTGACGCGCGGTCCGTCAGAGGCGATAAAAACATCGGCGGAAAAATCGGCTGGATTATCTGCAATGATTTCGCGCAAACCCGGCGATCCGTTCTCCTCACCGGTTTCGATGATGAACTTGCTGTTGAAACCCAGCGCGCCCCGTTCGGCCAGCACGCAAGCCATTGCCGCCATATTAATCGTGTGCTGTGCTTTATTGTCTGCCGTGCCGCGGCCATA
>CAKZSB010000281.1 GCA_937920585.1 uncultured Granulosicoccaceae bacterium
TCCAAAAACGCTGTGGTGCTGCTGAGCGGCGGCCTGGATTCCACGACCGTGCTGGCGATCGCCAAAGACGCCGGCTACAACACCCATGCGCTGTCGTTTCGCTACGGGCAACGACATGCAATTGAGCTGGACGCGGCGAAACAAGTTGCCGAGCAATTCGGCGTGACCGAGCACGTGGTGGCCGACATCGACTTGCGCGTGTTTGGCGGCTCGGCATTGACCGACGATATCGACGTGCCCAAACAGCAATCGGTAGACGACATGGAAACCGGCATTCCGATCACTTATGTACCGGCACGCAACACCGTATTTTTGTCTTTCGCACTCGCCTGGGCAGAGGTGCTCAAGGCTGAGGATATTTTCATTGGCGTCAATGCACTCGATTACAGCGGCTACCCGGATTGCCGCCCCGAATATATCGCCGCCTACGAAAACATGGCCAATCTGGCGACAAAAACCGGCGTGGACGGCGATCAAAAACTCACCATCCACACCCCGCTGATCGACATGACCAAAGCGCAGATCATCGCCACCGGTCTGCACCTGGGTGTCGACTATAGCAAGACCCTCAGCTGCTACGACCCCACCGAAGACGGGGTCTCGTGCGGGCACTGTGATTCCTGCGTGTTGCGCAAAAAAGGCTTCAGCGACGCCGGACACGAAGACCCCATCGCCTATGCCAGCGATGCCCAATGAGCGACAGGCTCCACTATATGGCCGCGGCTACCTTCGAGGCGGCGCGGCGCATTGAAGGTCTGCCAGGCGAGCATCGCTCGGCACGCCTGCACGGCCACAGTTTCGTCGCCCGGGTTCGCGCCGAATTGCCAACTGAGCATATAAGCTTTGAAGGCGCACAGGCAGATGATCTGCAGCTACTGCTGGGCAACACCATCGCCCCGCTCGACTACACCCTGCTGAACGACACACTAACCAACCCTGATGATGCCAGCCTCACCCGCTGGCTGGCCGCACAAATGCCCGTCGCAGCGCAGCACCTTGGCGTTCAGAGCACACGCGATCAGGGCGTCGATCTGGATGCGGAAGGCCATGCCTATCTGTGGCGGCGATACCGCTTCGAGGCCTCGCATCAACTGAACAATGTCCCGCCAGGGCACCAGTGCGGGCGCATGCACGGGCACGGATTTGAAGTCGTTCTCCACCTGAAGCAAAACACCGATACCGACAATTCGCAGCTCGGCTTCGAACTGATCGACTCGGCATGGCTACCGCTTCATCGGCAACTTCATCACGCCTGCCTGAATGACATTGCCGGGCTGGAAATTCCCACCAGTGAAATCCTTGCCTCATGGATCTGGAAACAGCTCATAACCGAACTGCCGCAAATGGCTTGCGTATCCACCTTTGAAACAGCTACCTCGGGATGCCACTACAATGGCCACGAGCACCGGATCTGGAAAGAGCAGCGCTTCGAGGCCGCCACCCGGCTACCCGATGCGCCCGCGGTTGATTCACGCAGCCATCTGCACGGGCACAGTTATGTATCGCGCCTGCACCTGACCGCACCACTGGATGCCGTCATGGGATGGACAGTAGACTACGGCGATGTGAAAGAAATGTTCGCACCGATCTATCGCCAGCTCGACCACCATAATCTCGCCACCCTCGAAGGCCCGGGCAATGGCAGCCTGGCTGCCATCGCGCAGTGGGCACGACAGCGATTGTCCAACACCCTGCCGCAGTTAAATCGGCTCGATATCTATCAAACCCCCGGATGCGGTTGCGCCTTGAGCTGGAGCGAACCCTCTGCCGGACTATCGGTGTAAACAATGACCTACTCCGTCAAGGAAATTTTCTACACCCTGCAGGGCGAAGGCGCACAAGCAGGACGGCCAGCCGTCTTTTGCCGCTTTGCCGGCTGCAATCTGTGGTCGGGACTGGAGCGCCAACGCGCGTCAGCCGTTTGCGCCTTTTGCGATACCGATTTTGTGGGCACCGATGGCAAAGGCGGCGGCAAGTTTAAAAACCCCGAATTACTCGCCGACGCCATCGCCAATACCTGGCCCACACAGGCCAGCACACACCGATTTGTGGTCTGTACCGGCGGTGAACCGCTACTGCAACTCGATCCGGCACTGATTAGCGCACTGCACGATCGCCAATTTGAAATCGCAGTTGAAACGAATGGCACAATCGCCGCACCGGCCGGCATCGACTGGATTTGCGTAAGCCCGAAGGGTCGCGCACCGCTGCAGCAAACCAGCGGCCATGAACTCAAACTGGTGTACCCGCAAATCGAACCCGAAGCCCAGCCCGAGAACTTTTCCGGGCTGGATTTTGAACATCGATACCTGCAACCAATGGATAGCCCGCAACAGGCGCAAAATACCGAAGCCACAATCGATTATTGCCTGCAACATCCGGAATGGAAACTGTCGCTTCAAACGCACAAGATCATCGGCATCGATTAACCGCACCCCGTTAAAGGGCCATAGTCCGGAATTCAACGACAGATTAAACCATGACGATCGAATGGACTGGCCCGAGACATTTCAGCCTCGACCCGAAAGACCCGGCGTTTTACCAAAACCCCTACCACTATTACGCGCAATTGCACGAGCGCGGCGGCCCGTTGTTCTGGGAGCAATACGGTATGTGGTGCCTGGCCGGATTCAAGCAGGTTGATCGCGCACTGCGAGACAAGCGCTTTGCGCGATTGCCGCCGCCAGGCTTTGAACGCCCGCCGTACCCGAAACACCTGGCCGCTTTTGCCCAAACCGAGAAATTTTCACTGCTGGCACTGGAACCGCCGGATCACACGCGTTTGCGACGGCTGGTGAATCGGGCATTTGTGTCACGACAGGTCGAGACAATGGCCGATGACATCAGACAACTGACAAACGATTGCATCGATCAGTTTGCCGCTGACGGCCAGGCAGAACTGCTGGCGCAATTCGCCACACCGATACCGGTAACCGTCATTGCCCGATTGCTCGGTGTGCCAAAAATTCACACCGCTGATTTGCTCAACTGGTCGCATGCAATGGTTAAGGTCTACACCATGACGCAAAGTCGCGAAGACGAGATTGCCGCTAACCAGGCGAGTGTGGCCTTCATGGATTTTCTCGATGAATTGCTGAAACAGCGACGCAAACAACCCGACAACAATTTACTTTCGCACTTGATCGCACAACAACGCGAGCCAGACGGCCCGAGCAACGATGAGATAATGTCAATCGCGATCCTGCTTTTGAATGCCGGACACGAGGCCACCGTGCACCAGATCGGCAACGCTATTGCCGACATCATTCGCCATCCACCCGCTAACCCACGCTGGTGGGACGACCCACAAACATCAGATCAGGTCGTGGCCGAGTGCCTTCGCCACGACGCACCGTTACACCTTTTTACCCGTTATGCGCAGCAGGAGGTCGATCTGGGCAATGGTGTATCGATTGATGCCGGCACTGAAATCGCCTTGCTGCTGGGAGCTGCCAATCGTTGCCCGATCCAGTTTGCAAACACGGATGATTTCGAGCCACTGCGATCGCCCAATGCTAATGTTTCGCTCGGTGCGGGGCTGCACTTTTGTGTGGGTGCACCGCTGGCGCGTTTAGAACTGCGAATTGCACTAAGTACTCTATTCGGGCGATTGCCCAACCTCACACTCACCAGCGACCCGCTCTACACGGACAGCTTTCATTTCCACGGCCTGAGCGCCTTGCATGTAAACTGGTGACAGTAAGGTTTGCACGAAACCATACCAGAACCAGACCCACGTGATTGGCAAAGCGAAATCGTCTTTTCCTGTCACTCGGAATTGTTATTCGATTCCAGGTTGTCTTGCTCGTCCTTGAATGCCATCTTTCGTCGCTGCTTTTTTCTATCTATCGAATATTGGAAAAGCGCCTGAATACGGGAAGTAACTAATGCTCAACATACTTTTTCCACGATCGCACTAGGCCATTTAGATCAACGGATGTAGTTGCCACCATGCAGTCAAATCGCTAATCTGATCTGGCGTACACACAACGTACGCGGATGCTTTCAATTGGAGATTTAAGCATGAAATCCGGTTATATCAGTAACAAGCTCAAACACTCATTCACTCGTTCAAAAGTTTCCACAACACTCTTTACCGCACTACTCTGTGCATCCTCACAGAGTTACGCAATTAACCCTGCCACCAATGTCACATCCACCGGCCAGGATCTCAACATTGAAATCTCGACCCCGGCCGACGGCAGCAACGTGGATATTGCAATGCCACTGTCGGTTACCGGTCGCGTCAGCATAGGCGCACTGCCCGGTGGAGATGCTTCAAGTGTGGTGTATGTGATCGATGTATCCGGTAGTACTGACGATGGAGGCAACGATTGCAACAACGATGGCACCATCAATGATGGCGACAACTTCACCCCGGCGGATGCAACCACCGGCTCTGTGCTCGATTGTGAAGTTGGCGGTGTGATGGCTTTGAACGACAGTCTCGGCAGCAACGCCAATGTCAATGTTGCAGTCGTAGTGTTCGGATCGCGCGCCGCCGTAGCGCAACCATTCATAACACCACCGAACACCGACAGCAACGGCAATGGCATCGCCGACATCGATGAACTACTGATGCAGCTTGATCAGGGCGGCGGCGTGGTCAGTGTTGGCTCTACCACTGACTTTTCAGATGCGTTAACCGCTATGACCGGCGCGTTTCAAACCCGGCCGGCCAACGAGCAGCGCGTTGCCTACTTTCTGACCGACGGACTCAGCGGCGGCTCTGTAGCAACCCAGGCCAATCAGGCACGTGATGCCGGCATACGAGTCGAGACATTTTCGGTCGGTACATCGGCCGCACCTTGCACTGGCTCGGCACTGGAGACCATCGCCAGTACCACGGGTGGCAGTTGCACAGATGTACAGGATATCGACACTCTGGCCGCGGTAATCGGCAACGTCGGTGGCGTACCACCTACCGGCATCGAGCGTGTCGACATCAACCTCAATGGCGGCGCCAGCACTCAGGTTTCGGTCGATAATCTGGGCAATTGGGCGCACACGTTTGCAGTCGGGACACTCGCAGATGGCGCCAACGTCATCGAAGCCACTGTGATGGCGGGGGACGGTACAACGGCAACCGCTGATATTACTGTTAATGCCATGGTGCCAACCAACGACCCGACTACTCCCACAACACCTACAACACCTACAACACCTACAACACCCACTACTCCGACAACACCCACTACTCCGACAACCCCCGCTACGCCGGACAACGGTCGCCACCCTATCTGCACGGCTGCAGCGGTGGATCCGGACGGCGATGGATGGGGATGGGAAAACAACGCAAGCTGTATCGTTGGGAGCGGTGGTACCGGTGGCGGCGGTACGAGCGGTGGCATGATGCCAATGGGGCCGATTTTTTGTGCCAGCAGCGCCAGCGATCACGACGGTGATGGATGGGGCTGGGAGAACGGTATGTCCTGTCTGGTTCAGGGCTCTGCGTTCGATAACGCGCGAATGACAATGCCTCATTGCACTGCGGCGGCGATTGATAGCGACGGCGATGGCTGGGGCTGGGAAAACGACGCCACATGTGTGGTGCCAGGTTCACCTGCTGCGCAGATAATCGACTAAGCCTGGCCGCATGTAACATCGCACCGCTGTTGGGTTAAGCATCAGGCCCGTGCATTTGCACGGGCTGTCTATCTTCCAGCAAGCGAGTGGATGCGATGCGATTTTTCGCTGCAGACAGTTGCCAGGCAAACGGCCACCTCAACTTGGGAAACCCGCCCGCGGCCGATCTGCTTAACGCCGGAAATCAAGCGTCAGTCGTAACAACGCCCAGCGTGTCGCCGCCCTCGGCGATGTCGTCGGCAGCAACCAACTGACTTGATACCACACCCGAGGCCGGTGCCTCCAGTTCGAGCGTAACCTTCGGTGTCGTGACGACGATTATCTGATCGCCCTCTTCAACATGATCGCCAATCTTTACCAGCCACTCATCGATTTGCGCCTCGTTAACTTCGTTGCCAAGGTTCGGCATTAGAATTGGAATTTCAGCCACAGTTGCGTTGCGCTCCATACAGTTGTTTGAGTTAAAACTATAAACCACGTTGTGCCAGTGACTTCACATCGAACACCCGAGCGCCTTTTTTCTCGCTACCACACTCGGGATAAAAATATCGTGCGACGGCATCGATGATATCGCCTGGCTGCACGAAATAGGTCGATTCCATTTCCGCCCCTGGCACGATCCAGTTGGGTGCACCCAACACCTCGGGTGCTGCCTTGAGCGAATCAAATGCCAGTCGGGTGATGTTGGCTGCGAGCGTCATGGCGAAGCTGCCGCGCTCACAGGCCTCGGATACGATAATCAGACGGCCGGTCTTGCGTATCGACTCCAATACCGGTTCATAGTTGAAGGGCACCAGTGATCTGGCATCAATCACCTCTGCAGTGAGGTTGTGATCCTGCTGCAACTGTGTTGCAGCTTCAAGCGCAGGATACAGACACGGCCCGATCGTAAGCACAGTGAGTGCATCACCTGCACGTTGCACCAGCGGCTCACCGAGATCTGTCTGGTAGTAATCCTTCGGCACACCTTGCGGATTGAGCAGCTCGGTTTTGTCGTACAGGCGCTGGCTTTCAAAAAACACTACCGGGTCGTTGCCACTGAGCGCACTGGCCATCAGCCCTTTGGCATCACGCGGTGTCGCCGGATAAACCACTTTCAAGCCGGGTATGTGGGTGATCAGTGATGACCAGTCCTGCGAGTGTTGCGCGCCATACTTGCTGCCTACCGAGCAGCGCAGTACCACCGGTAGCGTCAAACTACCTGCCGACATCGCCTGCCACTTCGACATCTGATTGAAAATTTCATCGCCCGCACGCCCGATAAAATCTGCATACATTAATTCGACAAGCGCGCGTCCGCCCTCCATCGCATAACCCACCGCAGTGGAGACGATCGTCGCCTCCGAGATTGGCGAGTTGAACAATCGATGATGCGGGAACAGATCGGCCAGTCCACGGTACACGCCAAAGGCACCGCCCCACTCGCGGCACTCTTCACCGTAGGCGATCAGGCTTTCATCGCGCAGCATGTGATGGAGAATGGCCTCGAACAAGGCATCGCGCAGTGTGATGGCACGCATGGGCGACAGCACTTTGCCATCTTCACCCAAACCACTGCGGCTCTTTTTTTCGTTTTGGCGCAACCGCGAACAAGCTGACAGATCAATCTCGCCGGCGACGGGCGCATCGGTTAAATCAATCGCCGTGTTATTGAACATTAAGTCACCGATCAACACCGGACTGGAGCGAATGTCCACCTCCGGCGCGATAGACGAATCAGCCGCGGCAGCCAGCACGCGAACCACCTGTTCGTGAACCTCAGCCTTGCTATCCGCGTACTCACTTTCACTCAACAGGCCATTTTCCCGCAACCGTTCGGCATACTGGCCAATCGCATCGTGTTGCTGCCACGCTTTCATTTCATCACGCGATCGATAGGCATTGGCATCCGAGGTCGAGTGGCCCGATTGGCGATAACATTCCACATCCAGCAACGCGGGGCCACGCCCCTCAAGCAGCAGCGCCCTTTTGCGCGCGACCGCATCGGCCACAGCCAGTGGATTGGTGCCATCGACAGTCTCGGCGTGCATGGACTGCTCGTTAACACCGGCGCCAATTCTCGCCAGCCGATCCCACGCCATGGTCTCGCCAATGGTCTGTCCGCCCATCGCATAAAAATTGTTGTTAAAGAAAAACAGCACCGGCAAACCGCGCGCGGAGGCATCATCCCAAAGGGTTTGCAACTGCCCCATGGAGGCGAAATTCATCGCCTCCCAGACTTGTCCGCAACCGGTTGAACCATCGCCACTGATGCTAACCGTGATGCCCTCGCCACTGCGGCGTTTGTATAGGGCCGCGCCGGTCGCGATACCGGCCGACCCACCGACGATCGCATTGTTCGGATAGGCGCCGAACGGCGGAAAAAAGGCGTGCATGCTGCCGCCCATGCCGCCGTTAAAACCACAGGCGCGCATGAGTATTTCGGTTAGAAAGCCGAACAGCAGGAAATTCTCGGCAAGCAGTCCTGGTTCGCCACCGAGATGCTGCTCAACGCAACGCAGCACTGAGCCGTTGGCGTGCGAGACCATGATATCGCCCAGTTGATTGTCACTGAGAGACTCAATTGCCGCCAGCCCCTTGGCCAAAAACTCGCCATGGCTGCGATGGTTGCCAAAAATATGATCATCGGGCGCCAGCGCCAGCGCTGCACCTACCGCTGCCGCCTCCTGCCCGACAGACAAATGCGCCGGCCCGCGGTAGCTGCATCGAATGCCACCGTGCTCACCCTTGCTGCGGATGTTATTGAGCATGGTTTCGAATTCACGCACCAGCAGCATGTGCCGCAGCACCTGTTTCAGGCGCGCATCACCATAGCGCGCGCGCTCCGCTGCGAGTGTACGATCGTAGGCAAACACCGGCACGGACGGCATTTCAAGCTGGCCGGATTGTTCCAGCCGGGAGGGAAATACATCAAGTGATTTGGGCATGCTGCAGGCGCGCGAACGGACAGCTGCAGAATCATATCCCAAAGCGCTGGCAACTTCACCAGCGCGGGAAGATTCGGGCAACGGTCGCGCCCAAGCTTTCCCACTGCAAACAACCAGTGGCGATATACTATGCGCCCGGAACAATCACCAGGTCGCGTCGAGCTACACCTGACCCACCACCAGAGAACCAGCGCATGACATTCAACACCAGAGAAATAGGTAAAACCGGTCTGCAGGTATCCGAGCTCGGCCTGGGCACCGCGGCGATGGCTGGTAATCACCGAGTGGTGCCGGAATCGGACCACCAGGCGGCACTGGCCGAGGGGCTGGATCGCGGCATCACTTTTCTCGACACCGCCCCGTTCTACGGGTTTTGCCGCTCCGAGCATTTCGCCGGTGATGCGCTGCGCCGCCGCGACGGATGGGTGCTGTCAACCAAAGCGGGGCGCCTGTTCAAACCCGGCCCGGCACCCGAGCACGAAGCGGTTGAATGGCCCGGCAGTTTTCCGTTCAGGCAAACCTACGACTACAGCTATGACGGCGTGATGCGTTCCTACGAGGACAGCCTGCAACGCCTCGGACTCGATCACATCGATATTCTGCTGTTACACGATATCGGTGAAATGCAGCATGGCGAGGCGAACGCGCCACTGCAAAAAGATGCGATGACCGGTGGATACAAGGCACTGGACGAGTTGCGCCGCAACGGTGACATCAAAGCCATCGGTCTGGGTGTGAACGAGCGCGAAGTCTGCCTCGAGGCGATGAATCACGGCCACTGGGATACCTTCCTGCTGGCCGGCCGCTACACCCTGCTCGAACAGCAACCACTCGACGATCTTTTACCCGCCTGCGAGAAAGCCGGCACCAGTATTATTCTCGGCGGGCCGTTTAATTCAGGCTTGCTGGCCGGTGGCACGACCTGGAACTATGCAGCGGCACCCGGTGATGTCACTGAGCGCGCCGCGCGAATCGAGGCGATCTGCCAGCAACACAATGTGCCGATGGCCGCGGCGGCATTGCAATTTCCACTTGGCCATCCGCTTGTCTCCAGTGTCATACCCGGGCCGCGATCAAAAGCCGAGATGAGCACTATATTCGACTGGTTCGCGACCTCGATACCCGCATCGCTATGGAGCGATCTGAAGTCAGCCGGGCTGATGCATAGCGATGCACCCGTGCCGGGTTGATCCGGCGATTGACGCCGGATTTCCTCTGCCAGTTGACGGTAACAAGCTGTGCAGCTATCAGGGTGCCGCTTCAATAGCAAGCATTCGGGGCGGCGATACAAACGCTGTACCAGGGATGTCGCGAAGGTTTGCCCAGGCCCCCTGCTGTTCAATCAGCCGGTCGGATACCGCTACTCTGAGCTCCAGTTGATCGATTGAATCTGCAGCGTCGGCATCGACCAGCGCGGCGGTATCTACCTCAAGCGCCAGACGACTGTAGAACTGATCGAGTATCACCGGCTGCGACAGCGCACGATAGGACCCGCGCTCGCCCATCCGCCCAATCACCTGAGCGCGATACTCGCGATCGTAATCGCCGGAGTAATGCTGGATAACAACACTGGCCGCGCAGCGCTGATCGGTAAGTGAGTGGCAATAGGGCTCGTCCACTCGCAGTGTGACGATCGGTGCGGAAGCCCGCCTCGACGGCCGAATGAGAATATTGCTGGCCGCCGGCCCGGGTGACACCATTGAATAGAGTTCAGCCCCGTTGGTCAGTAGATCCAGATCGACAACATTCACCGCATCGGCCACCTGCACACGGTAGATCACGCGGCTATCATCGGCGGCAATACCGACCACTCTGGCATTGCCAAGATCATCCACCAGGGCCGGGCTTTGCACCGCATACCCGGCATCGTCACCATCGGGATAAATCATGAAGCTGGCACTGAACAGTTCTGCCCCCGCACAGCTACCCGCATCCCCTTCGCACCCCGTGATGGGCGGAAAGCTCGTGAAGGAGCGAAGGTTGACAGCATCTATCACCGCCGGTGGCTGATCGGACAACACGCCAATCGAATCTTCCTGGAACTGTTCCGTTATTCGCGCGCCACCATCACAGCCCGCCAGCGAAACAACTGCCACTGCAGAAAAGAGAATTCTGAACAAAACAACCTTCCTTTGGTTACACAATTTCCGTGATTAACCAGAGCCACCGCAACCTCTGTGCCACGCAATCGGCAAATGCGCCTGACGCAAGGCGATATGCCAGACGCTGCGCGCCCGGGGCAGATTGTCAATTTTTGTTCCCTGATCGTATGCGGGGTTGTACCCCGGTCTGTATCGCCAGGCCGGGCAACAATCGAACACAATATTAAACGGGCCACAGTAATGATGCTGGCAGATTACCAGATGATTGCTGCGGTATTCTGAAACGGGAAATCTGCGATTTAGAAACGATTTACCAAAGT
Organism: uncultured Granulosicoccaceae bacterium; assembly: GCA_937920585.1. Classification (GTDB taxonomy): domain Bacteria; phylum Pseudomonadota; class Gammaproteobacteria; order Granulosicoccales; family Granulosicoccaceae; genus CAKZSB01. Next base: position 10,936 of record CAKZSB010000281.1, read on the forward strand.
CATTCCCACATCTTCGTGATTATTCATTTGCACGAAAATATCGCTGACTTCACTCAGCGACACTCGATTTTTGATAAGCCTTGTCATATCAGCTCTGCCGGTAGCCAACAAATTGAACAGCGCACCGAATCGATGTGCAGGCAGACCTCGCGACCCCATTACAACCAGCTGCCGATAGTAGATTGTCTCGAGCAACGGAATTGGCGGATTGGCGTGGCTGTCGAGTGGCTGACCAATCTGCACGTGACGACCCAGCTTCGCCAGACAGCGCAGCGAATTGTGAAAAGTCTCGGTGATGCCCAGGGCTTCAATCGAGGCCTGTGCACCACCGCCAGTCAAGTCGCGAATGGCCTCGGCAACATCTTGCACTTTGGCGGCGTTTATCACATGGGTAGCACCCAGTTCCCGCGCCAGCGATAACTTTTCATCGACGATATCAACGGCTATGACCTCGGCACCAATCGCGGCGCCAATTAAAATCGCAGACAAACCCACGCCACCACAACCGTGCACAGCCAGCGACTCGCCCGCCTTGACCTGCGCCTTGTCCACGACAGCGGCGAAGGCGGTTGTCGTTCGACATCCCAGTGCCGCCGCAACCTCATCGCCAATATTTTCAGGCACGACTACAACGTTGGCATCCGCGAAGGGTACGGCAACGCGTTCGGCAAATGCGCCCCACCCACTGAAACCAACGACGTATTGATCATCGCAAATAGTTAAATGCCCGGCACTACAGGCCGAGCACTGGCCGCAGCCCATGATAACCGGCGCGGTGACTCGATCGCCTTTTTTGATCCGCTTGCAATCCGGGCCCGTTTCAACCACCACACCGACAAACTCGTGACCAGGCACATGCGGCAGCGTAATGACATGGTTAGTCCCTTTCCAGCCATGCCAATCGGACCGGCAGACGCCACACACAGAGACATCAATGACGACACCGTCGGCGGGCACGACAGGATCCTTGACCTGAGTGATAGTAAGTGGCTGTTCGAACTTTTCCAGCAACGCAGCTTTCACGGATTACCCTTCCGGTAAAAAGAGGCAGGATAACTTACCTGTCGATGCGGGGCACAAATTGTCGAGCCGCTGTTCATTTTCTCTGCCACGCGGCCCGAGGAATAAGCCGAATGCCTGCCCTCAAATCATCCTGGTAAAAACAGTGACGGCAAACAAGGCCCGGAACGTGGTGCTAGTGCCTTGATTGGCAGCGTTGCAGAGGCCCGTTGGCGTGTTGCCAGTTCCAGATCACGGTCAGCGCCTCACCGCTCAGGTTGAATCTTAATTGATAATCGCGAACTGCATCTTCGCCGCATAGCCCCGTGGCAACAGCCACCAGGCCCTGCGCAGAAGGCACAACACTACTCCAGATCAACCGGCACCAGACATCACCGTGTCCCAACCAGTCGCGATGAATCTCAAAGGGTGCGGCACGTTTCGTACCCTTCGGGATGATCAGTTGCCGCGCGCACTGCGCCTCAGACCCCCACACACCATAGAGTTCCACCTGCGC
>CAKZSB010000282.1 GCA_937920585.1 uncultured Granulosicoccaceae bacterium
TAAACTACCGTTTAACATTCTAAACATCCAGGAAGCGCCTTTTTTTTCTGCGCCTTTTAACTGGCCTCGCGTTACTAATAGACCCTTTGGATTTGACATACAAATAAACGAGGACATTGATGGGGGAAACCGCGATGGCAAATGGGCGTGGTTCGCACCTTCATTGCAAGGCGATGAATCCTGGCGTGACCCATCACGCTTCGGAACGGCGGTTCTGTTGAGCCGCTGACACTATATTCGACTCGGCGTTTGCGTACTGGATCTCTCAAAACCAAAGCAAACAACAATAACGCCTCTGAGGTTACTGATCAGCGACAGCGCACAGAGTTGTGGGACAGCAGCTATCGGTGGATGTACCCAGCACTCGCCAACAGCACGATGGATGCACGCACAAACCAGTCAATACCAGAATCTCGCCAATGTGATCACTGACTAGGAGTTTTGTGCGAATCGTGTATGAAAGGACCAATCAGACAATGGCACTGAACATCATAGAAATTGGCCACCCGGTGCTGCGACAAGTCGCCAAGCAGGTACCCGTCGACGACATCCAGTCTGCCGAGGTACAACACTTCATCGACGAACTGATCGACAGTTGCCGCACTGCCAACGGCGCCGGTATCGCCGCGCCGCAGGTGGCCAACACCTGGCGCATTTTCATGGTGGAGATTGGCAATAATCCACGTTACCCGTACAAGCCTGCCTACCCGTTAACCGTGATGATCAATCCAACCATTACGTTTCTCTCTGATGAGCGATTCAACAACTTCGAGGGATGCTTGTCGATACCGAACCTGCGCGGTGTTGTACCGCGCTGCCCGCATGTGCGTGTTGAGGGCTTTGATCGAGAGGGCAATGCGCTGGATTTCGAAGTAAAGGGGATCACTGCCGGAACCTTCCAGCACGAGCAGGATCACCTCGACGGCATTCTGTTCCCCGATCGAATCGAGGATATGAAGACATTGTGCACCTGGGCGGAATTCAAAGCGCGTTACGAGGAGGGATTTCGCCAGACCGTGAGCGAGGTGGTTGAAAAATACGGCAGTTGAAACTGTTTAAACCGTTGACTCTGGCCCGGTTCTTACACGCCGTGCCAGCACATACTCCAGTTCGTCTGCCAGACCAATCCAGTCGTGGCGCTGTTGGCAATCGAGCGCCACGCCAAGGCTTTTGCAACTGGCTTCATCCATCAAAGCAGGGTTGGCGGCAGCACTTGAAGTCCAGTTCTGCAGCCACTTATCAAGCGACACCGATGCCTCGGCATGATGACCGGTACGAAAAAGATCACAGCATTTCGAGAGCAGATCATCGTCGCTGGCGGGCGCACTCATGCCGCCACCGGCAACACGCTGACATGACGTATACGCGCGCTGTAGTGGCCGATATTCTGGAATACCGAACCGCGCCGGGTCTGGCGGTCGACGAACTGCTCCAGATCCCGGTAGTAACTGATGAAATTCATCTGGCTGGGCACGGCATCGTCGCGGTAGTTGCGCACCGTGAGCGTGGATGAAGCGACTGTGGCACTCTCGTGCGCCACTGCCACGCCACTGGCGTGGGTTGATGCGAACGGATAACCAAAATCCACACCGGCCAGATGAATCTGGCGACCGACGCGGCAGGCGATATCCACAGCCGGGTGAATGACACTGCCCGAGGAAAACAACACGGTGGATTTTTTCATTTTCCGATAACTCTGAAAACGCTCATGACTGCCAACTGCCGAGAAGCGCCGTTGCGTCCAGCCGGCAACCACATCCGGATCCACCACCGGAAAATACACCAGCGCCGTGTTTGCCAGTTGGTCTCGATCAACCTCGAAAAAGCGCTTGATCGTATCGAGCGGATCGATGCTCACAACAACATCCGGCGCTATGCCATTATTCAGTAACGGGGCCAGCGCTGCGTCCACCGCTACAACACTTGCCCCCTCGCCCTGCAGTTGCTGAATCACACCGATGGCGTGATCAAGCGAAGGGCCGGCACCGGCAACCACAACGTTCGAGTCACCAGCCAACTGCTCGCTGATCATTTCGTTCAGCAGGTAGGCGACGTCATTGTCTTCGTCGTGCAGCACCATATTGCGCTGCAGATTACGCTCGAGCGTGTCTTGCACATCGGTTTGATGCACTTGCATGTGGCGCTCGCTCAGTGCCTGCAACAGCCAGTCGCGAAGTGGCTCGGCGGCAGGATCAACCAGCTGCAGCATCGGCGGCGTGAGCCGAAAACTGGCAGGCAAACGGGTGATGGCATCAGCGCAAACCAGTTCAACAGCCTGATGTGCCAGCCAGTCGCTCATTTCGATCAGATCCAGCATCACATCAAACAGGCCGATATTCAGCAGTACGACGCGCAGCTTGCCACCGGCTGGCAATCGCTCAAGCAATAGTGGCGGCAGATAACCCATACCAACACCAAACAATGTCAGTTCGGCTACGTCGGGCCACAACGGGCCACATTGCAATTGCGCCTCACGTTCCGGTTGCCAGGCACTGGCCAGGCGTATGCCATTAGCCAATAGCGTGGGCGCCTCGCCAGACTGATCCAGCTCCAACTCAATCGTGCAGCGCGCTTGCTGCATGTGCACGGCAATCGATGGCCAGCGATCGGCAATGATGTCTCTTGCGGCCTGTCCCGGAGGCGGTTTTTCATCCATATTCGCGATAAAGCAGGATACAGACCACGCCATCGCCTGGACGATGCGATTAACAAGCGGCAAGAAATTCGCTGCGGCCGCCAATCCTCGATGATTGATACTTATTGTGATTCCGGCCAATGCCAGCCAGTATGGGCCGGCGGCAGCGCACCAGTTAGCCCGGCCGACCAAAATCCGCAATAAAGATACAGAGATCAACCAGTCATGCAGGAAATCACCATCGATCGCGAGCCGGTTGAGTTATACAAGATTCTTAAATTTGAGGGCCTGGTCGGCAGTGGCGGTGAAGCGAAATCGGTGATCGCCGAAGGCCTGGTGAAGCTCAACAGTGAAGTCGAGACTCGCAAGCGCAAAAAGGTGGTGAGCGGCGATACGCTCCAGTTTGGCGAGCTGGAGTACAGGATTGTGCTGGATGGAGACAGCAAATAGAACCGCTCCATTTTAGATTCCCGTGACCGGCGGGCCGTCGCACATGGCCTGCGAACACCGGCAGCCGATAGCTGAGTGGCACGCGCCAATCCAGCGCATCGCGTGTGCCGGCATATATTTCATCTTTGAAATGTTTAAGCTTGAAGTAAATTCACAGCCAGAGTAAAGTTTCTCCATACCGCCCGTTGGCCCACTACGGGGCTGATGACCCCGGGCGGTGGAGCAAACCGTTGAACATAGCCTGCATTGGCGGTGGCCCCGCCGGTCTGTATTTCGCCATTTCAATGAAATTGCGTCAGCCAGAGACACAGATCACCATCTTTGAGCGCAACCGTGCCAACGATACTTTTGGCTGGGGTGTAGTGTTGTCCGATGAAACACTGGATAACCTCGAACAGAACGATCCCGTCAGCGCCCGGTCGATCCGCGAACATTTCGCCTACTGGGATGACATCGCCTGCGTCTATGGCGGCGAACGCACGGTGTCGACCGGCCATGGTTTTTGCGGCATTGGCCGCAAGCAGCTGCTGATACTGCTACAGGCACGCGCCCGGGAACTGGGCGTTGAATTACAGTTTGAAACCGAAGTTGAAGACATTGCCGATTTGCAGCGCCGCTACGATCTGGTGGTTGCCAGCGATGGACTGAATTCGCAGGCTCGCAAGCAATACCCGGAACAATTCAGGGCCAGTGTTGCCAGCGGTGCCTGCAAGTTTGTCTGGCTGGGTACGCACCAGAAGTTCGACGATGCGTTTACTTTTATCTTCGAGCAAACCGAAAAGGGCTGGGTCTGGGCGCATGCCTATCAGTTTTCGGATGACACTGCCACCTTTATCGTCGAATGCAGCGAGCAAACCTGGCAGGCCTATGGTTTTGGCGAAATGTCGCAGCAACAAAGCATGCAGGTTTGCGAGCAGATTTTTAAGGACCACCTGGGTGGCAACGCCCTGATGAGCAATGCCAACCACATTCGTGGCAGCGCCTGGATCAACTTTCCGAAAGTGCTGTGCGATACGTGGTGGCACGACAACATCGTGCTGATGGGTGACGCCGCCGCCTCTGCCCACTTCTCCATTGGCTCTGGCACCAAACTGGCGCTGGAGAGCGCCATTTCACTGGCGACACATGTAAACCTGGAATCGGACCTGCAAACGGCATTCGAAAAGTACCAGGATCAAAGCAAACTTGAAGTGCTGCGTTTGCAATCCGCCGCGCGCAACTCGGTTGAATGGTTCGAGAACATCGAACGCTATTTTGGCCTCGATCCGGTGCAATTTAACTATGCCCTGCTTACCCGCTCACAGCGCATCTCCCATGAAAATCTTCGCGCTCGCGACGCCAGCTGGCTGCAAAGTGCCGAGCGCTGGTTTGCACAGCGTTCATTGCCTGTAAACACCGCTGGCGACACCATACGCGCACCTATGTTCACACCCTATCGCCTGCGCGATCTGCAACTGGAAAATCGTGTAGTCGTCTCACCAATGGCGCAATACAAAGCCGAAAACGGCTGCCCGACCGACTGGCATTTCGTGCACTACGCCGAGCGCGCCAAGGGCGGCGCCGGACTGGTTTTCACCGAAATGACCTGCGTATCAGCCAACGGGCGTATCACCCCGGCCTGCCCCGGCCTCTATACCGATGAGCATGTCGTCGCCTGGCGGCGGCTTTGCGATTTCATTCACAATGAAACCAGCGCTGCCGTCTGCTGCCAGCTGGGCCATGCCGGGCGCAAAGGATCAACGCGGGTTGGCTGGGATAAAATGGATGCACCGCTCGCGAAAGACAACTGGCCGCTGTTATCGGCGTCTGCAGTGCCCTGGTCTGCCGACAATGCCACCCCCGACGAGATAAAACACGAGCAGATGCAGAGCGTGCTCGATGAATTCGTCGCCGCCACCCTGCGAGCCGTTGATGCAGGCTTCGACATGATCGAACTGCACGCCGCACACGGCTACCTGATCTCCTCTTTCATCTCGCCACTGTCTAACACGCGCTGCGATGAATTTGGCGGCTCACTGGACAACCGGTTACGCTATCCGCTGCAGGTATTTCGTGCCATGCGCAAGGCCTGGCCTGCCGAAAAACCGATGTCCGTGCGCGTCTCCGCCACCGACTGGGTTGGCGAGCAAGGCATAACCGAACCGGACGCCGTAGAAATCGCCCGCCGGTTCAAAGCTGCCGGTGCCGATATTATCGATGTGTCAGCCGGGCAAACCTCCATTGATGCGCAACCCGTATACGGGCGCATGTTTCAAACACCGTTTTCCGATCGAATACGCAACGAGGCCGACATCGCCACCATGGCAGTCGGCAATATCTACGAAGCCGACCACGTCAATTCCATTCTGATGGCAGGTCGCGCCGATCTGGTTTGCATTGGCCGGCCGCATCTGGCCGATCCTTACTGGACACTGCACAACGGCAGCAAGATTGGTGATCGACAACAAGCCTGGCCACTGCCCTACCTGGCCGGGCGCGATCAGCTCTGGCGCCTGAGTGACCGGGAGCTGGAAGCCAACAAAGCGTCTGTAATCACCAAGGGGGCATCGTGACGCCGTTATCCGGCCGCCACGCGCTCGTTACCGGTGGCGGCAGCGGCGTGGGTGCTGCGATCGCACAGACCCTGGCCGCAGCCGGCGCCAAAGTGACAATCACCGGGCGCCACAAGCAATCGCTCGATGCCGTCGCAGCAACTGCTGCCAGCATTCACAGCTGCCAGTGTGACGTGACGGAGCGATCATCTTTCACCACCGCACTGGAACACGCAACTACCGAACGCGGCGGATTTGATATCGCCGTTGCAAACGCCGGTGTAGCCAGCAGCAGTGCGTTTATAAAAAGCAGCCTCGAAGAACTCGACCATATGCTCGATGTCAACGTGCGAGGCGTATTCAACACCTGGCAACTTGCGCTGCCCCACATGCTGCAAAACAAATCCGGGCGCCTGCTCGCCATTGCCTCCATGGCGGGCCTGCAGGGATACGCCTACACCGCAGGATATTGCGCATCCAAACACGCGGTCATCGGCATGATGAGATCAGTGGCGATGGAATACACCAAAAAAGGTATCACAGTCAATGCACTGTGCCCTGGTTTTGTCGAAACGCCGATGCTTGAACGCTCAATCGACAACATCGTGGAATTGACAGGTCGCAGCCGCGAGCAGGCGCGCGCCGATCTGGCATCGCAAAATCGCAATGGCACGATCATACAACCCGAACAAATCGCCGCACTGGTACTCGAACTGGCAGGTGACGCCGGCGCAAACCGTACCGGCGAGGCAATCGAGTTGTGACTGCTCCGTCTGCCAATGCGGCCAATGAGCCTGTCTCCAAGGCGCGGCTTCGCTTGTGGCTGCAAATACTGAAATCATCGAAACTGATCGAAGCGCAACTGCGCGAATCGCTGCGCGCCGAGTATCAATCCACTCTGCCTCGTTTTGATGTGCTAGCCGCCCTCCAAAGGACACCGGATGGGCTCAAAATGAGCGAGCTTTCGAGCGTGCTGCGTGTATCGAACGGCAACGTCACAGGAATCGTCGATCGTCTGGTGGCAGATGGCCTGGTTGAACGCATTGCCGTTGTAGGCGATAGACGCGCGATGCGCGTGCGCCTCACGGCGAATGGCAATGATCACTTCGCAACCCTGGCCGCTTCACACGAAACCTGGGTCGACGATATCCTCAGTTCGTTGACACTGGCCGACATAGACACCCTTATGCATTCACTGCACAAGATCACCGACAAGAGCGAGCAACCATGAGCAAGCTGGCAAGCTACGACGCGAGTCATTTCAC
>CAKZSB010000283.1 GCA_937920585.1 uncultured Granulosicoccaceae bacterium
CAAGAATGCTTTTGTATCCACCGGCTACGTGCCCGAGATGCTCCGCGCTGGCCGACTTGTCTCGCGCAGAAAACATCCGTTTGATATACGACCAGATGAATACTGCCGATACCCGGGAGTGACTGGCGCCAAGTTTTGCCAGCAACAATGGTTTCCAGAGTTTTTCGTAGTTGTTGCGTCCGGAAACGCGAACCAGCCATTGTTCGACAGTAAGCTTCTCCAGCGGCTTCCAGTTGTTGACGCGTGAAGCATAAAACATGGTCCAGCCGAGGCGAACTTTTGAAAATAGTGACAGCAACGGGAACTTCAGGAATTCCAGATTGCTACTGATTGAGTGCAGCTTTTCATCGACATAGAAGCCGGTGTAGGTACGATGCCATTGCAGATCGGATTCCATCCCCAGGTCGCGAACGAGGCCCAGGGTGTTTTTATCCGACGGCAGTATGACATGGTAAAATCGATCCCAGGTAAAAGTGCCGAACTCGTGCCAGGTATTCAAACCGCCGATCTGGTCGGCGTGCTCAAATACGGTGACCTCGTGGCCATCCTGTGCCAGCTTGCGTGCCAGCGCCATGCCCATCAGGCCTGCACCGACTACGGCGATACGGGACTTTTCGCCCCTGGTTTTATCGAGCACCGAATTCACGTTCCTGGGTCGCCTGTATCTGCCATTCGATAGTGCGTCGCAGGCCGTCATCAAGGTCCACTCTGGCTTTCACGCCCAACACCTTCTGGCTGTAGCTGGTATCGGGTACACGGCGGCGAACATCTTCGTATTTCTTGCCGGTGAATGACTCGTAGGGCACCATTTCGATTTTCAGTTCACCAGGGGTGTCACTGGCTTTCTTGATCCGTTCGGCCAATTCCAGAATGGTGACTTCTTCGTTGTTGCCAATATTCAGTATTTCACCGTTGGCCTCAGAGCGAAAAATTGCGGCTTCAATGCCGTCGACGGTATCCGAGACAAAGGTAAAGCTTCTCGTTTGCTGGCCGTCGCCGTGAATCGGGATCACCTTGTCGTTGAGTACAGAATCGATGAACACCGGTGGCGGGCCGCCCCACCATGACAGCGGTTGTCTGGGGCCATATGAGCCGAAAAAACGAAGTAGCGTAACCGGAAAGCCAAAACTATCCTGATAGGCCAGTGCGAGGTGCTCGTCAAACAACTTGGAGACAGCATAGCTCCATCGCGGCGACAGCGAAGAGCCAATGACGCAATCCGAGTGTTCTTCAGAGAAAGGTACTTGCGGATTCCGGCCATAGACATCGGAAGTCGATGCGAGCACGCACTTGATGTTGCGTTGACGCGAGAATTCCAGCACCGTGTCGGTACTGTGATAGTTGATCTTCAGCGTGTCGATTGCATTGCCGTAGCGTGGAATTTTAAAGGCGGCCAGATGAACCGCCACGCTGACATCGTCTGTGATATCGGCATAAGTGTCAGGGTCCATTGCATTGCCGCGAATGAACCTGAAATCCGGATTCTTCAGGGCGCCCCATATATTAGACATGTGCCCCATAGACAGGTCGTCGATTCCAACCACGGCATGTCCGTTTTCGAGTAGCCTTTCGGCGAGGTTGGATCCTAAAAATCCGGCTACACCGGTAACGAGTACGGTTGCTTTTGTCATTCGCTGAGCTCCAGGACTTCCCTTTGTAGTTTTTTTAGTTTTTCGGAGTTTTGGTTGTAGAGGTCTTCGAAGTAGCGCGTGTTCTGTATAGCCAGTACACCGAGCGCGAAGAACTGAACCGATAGTGCCGTGGCAATCAGGCTTGCCATTACCAGATTCGGCGATGCGCTATAGATGGCAGAGATCTGTTCGCCGAGAGATGCCGTGCTTTCGGTGGAATTCCACAGTTTTGCCAATAGATGAAAATTCATGTAAAGCGCGAATAAGCCAGCCAGAATGCCCGGTATCACCAGAAAATAAACAGGTCTGAATGTGAACCCGGATCGTATCGTCGACATGACATGACGCAGTATTTTCATACTCGACACGCGCGTGTCGCCATAGGCCAGTTGCGGTCCCCAATCCAGCGTGGCCGGGCACTCAACGACCTTTGCGTGGACCACGAGAGATTTGTGCAGTATCTCCGGCATTAGATCGAGGCCGGTGGCACGCAGATCGAGAGATCGTATGTACGGTCCGTCGTAGGCTCGTGCCATCGAGGTAATGGTGGAGTAATTGCCGCGCACGAATACTTTCAGAAATCGATTGCCCAGTGCGCTCAGCAGCCGGCGCAGCACGGGCACGTTTTTAACTTCACCGCCATTCATGTAAGGTGAGGCCAGCACAACCTTTGCGTGGCTTGAAATCAACTTTTCAAGCATCTCGCCTATGTGCCTGGCGGCGTAGCTCAGGTCGACGTCGAGCGTGACCACATAGTCGCCGCGGGTGTTGGCAAAGCCGAAACGCATTGCCTGACCAACGCCGAAATTACTCGGATGATGTAAAGTGCGGACGGCAGCGTACTGATCGGCAAGTTGATTGGCGATTTCGCCGGTATCATCTGAACTGCCGTCATTTATGATTAGCAACTCCCAGCGATAAGGTTCGAGCGATTCCAGATACGCGATCAGTGCGAGTGTGTTTTCACGAAGTAATCCCTCTTCGTTGAAGCACGGCACTATGACTGATAGCAGTGGTCGCAATGTCTGTGACACAAAAACTCTCGGGTTATCGTTGCAGGTTGTTGTTGGTCGAATTTATCAGCGGACTGAGCCCGGCATGATCTGGCGAAGCTATGGTTAGCGACTCGCGCCGCCTGATCTTGTGCTTTTTGATTGGTTTGCTTGCCGTGATTTTGGTTGTGGGCCACAAAATGGTTGAGTAGTCCATCTTATCGGCCAAGTTTGCTCCAGGGTGAGCGGCCGGGGTGGGCAGGTGCGAGGAATGCTAACATTCACGCTAAAGACGCGCGAGGGTCGGTTTGGGCGGGGGGCAGCGTTACTGTAGCTCGGAGAACTGCCTGACCCAGGGTTCAAAGGGCGAGATTTTTCGCGCCGCGTTGAACGCCGCGTTGATAGTTGCCCACGAGCCATACAGCGCGGCATGTCCTTCGTCTTCGCGGAGTTCGACTTTTACGTAATAAACCAGTGATGGATCCAGCGCAGTGCGCGCCACATCACGTTTCAGGTTCTCGAGGTCCCGGGCAACGGCAAGCTGGATTGTATAGGCCGTCGGACGCTGAGCGGCGATCCAGGCCCTCGCGGTGGCGTCGTCATCTGTGGTTCGAGATGTGGACAGTGTGCTCGCCAGTGATGAAAGTGAGCGGTTGGCGGATTGCGTGGCCGGTGCCTTCGCTTTTGCACGCTTGTCATTGTCGCGAGTTTCTTTCGTGGTTGCGGATGTCGGCCTGGCGGTGCTGGATTGTGGCAGGGCGCGTTTGCGGCTGTCCGGTGTAGTGCCTTCGGCGTCATCGCTGGTATCGGCAGCCGGCGCCAGCTCGAGTTCACGGGTATCAGCGAGATCAGCGATTTGTCTTTCAAGTTCAATTTTGGCCTCAGCCAGACTTGAATCCGCCTGTGTGTCCGGTATCGAGCGAACAGCGCCGGCAGCGCCACCACTCACTGTAGAGTCGGTGCTGGCAAACGTTGATTCTGCCTGCATCTCCGACTGCTCCGCGATTTCGACGCTGCGCGGCTGTTGCGGTGGTTCGCTGACTGCAGAGCGGTTAGCAGTCGAGGTAACCGAGTCGGCGGCGGTCGGGGCGTAGGGCCGGGATTGCTGATCGAAGTCCGGTTTTAGCACCAATACCAGCGCGAGGCATGCGACAGCGGCGCTTATCGAAACAGGCATCCACACCGGAAACCGGCGCTGCTGCCGCACGCGACGCTCTGCATGTTGTTGCGCGTGCAATAGAATTTGTTGGTCCAGTGCATCGGGCGAGGTTTGTCGCGGTGTGTCTTGATAGAGCTTTTCCAGTGTCTTCATGAGGCCACCCCCAGACGCGACCGTGTGGCAGTTCTCGCATACCGCAAACGGCTTTTGACCGTCTCATCACCCACGCCGGTAATCCGGGCGATTTGCTTGTTGCTGAAACCTTCCTGTTGCAAAACAAAGGCTTCGCGCTGGTCATTGGGCAGCTTATCGAGCGCATCCAGCAGCTGACGCAACAGCGTTTGGTCTTCAGCTGGCAGATCCTGGCTGCGGATTGCCGCGAGCAGCTCGTCGTCGGCATTGGGGGTATTGTTGACCCGACGCCTTTGATGATCAATCAACTTGTTTCGGGCGATGGTAAAGAGCCAGGTTCTGAAAGCGGCGTCCGGCTTGTAGGCGGCAGCCTGCTGAATCACCGTGAGCCACGTCTCCTGCGCTATCTCCTCTACGATGGCGTGATTGGGCAGGCTGCGAAACAGGAAGTTGAACAGTGCGTCTTTGTGGCGGCGGAAGAGCATATCGAAGGCAGCCGTGTCACCGCCGGCATACTTGCGCAGCAGTGACACATCACTAAAAAGTAGTTGCTGTAATTTACCCACCACTCGCCGTCGTTGCGGACAGGACCGACGCCAACTCTACCAGCGAAATCAGTTCGCTGCGATACCCCTGGGCGTCGCTTCCGCGGCTGTCGTGCATAATCGCCAGGGCGCGCTGGAAATCGAACGAGTCCAGGTACTTGCCGCCGCGTAGCAGCTGCCCGAAACCTGCGACAGCGCTGGCAAAGCGAAAGCTCTCGCTCGCCTGGTCGAATGGCTGAACTGCTGTCGGCGATACTGCGCGTGTAATCTCTGTGCTTTGATCTTCCCCCGGCCGCTTGTAGCGCAGTTTTACGAAAGCGATCTCGTCACTGGAAGCAGACGTCGTATCTTTTGCCGGCTGATAGCGCAGCACCGGCAGGCGCCTTGCCGCCGATGCCACTGGCGTGATCTCATATAGCGCAGTCACGGTATGCCCGGCGCCGATGTCACCGGCGTCGACTTTGTCGTTGGTGAAATCCTCGTTGGCCAGCAGTCGATTTTCGTATCCCAGCAATCGGTACTCGGCAACCAGTGCCGGATTGAACTCGATTTGAATTTTTACATCCTTTGCGATCGTCAGCAGCGTTGATCTCGATTCGCGTACCAGCACCTTGTAGGCTTCTTTCAGGTTGTCTATGTAGCTGGCATTGCCGTCGCCCACGTCTGCCAGCTGTTCCATCAGTGAGTAGTTGTAGTTTCCGCTGCCGTATCCCAGTGTGGTTAGTGCAATACCCGATTTGCGTTTCTGTTCGATAAGCTCTTTCAGGGCGTCGATGCTGGTGATGCCAACGTTCATGTCGCCATCGCTTGCGATCAAAACCCGATTGATGCCATCGGCGATGAAATTCTGCTGCGCTACCTGATAGGCGAGCTCGATACCCGCGCTGCCGTGCGTGCTGCCCCCCGCCTGGAGTTGATCGATGGCGGCGAGCACTTTTGCCTTGTCGCTGGCGGGCGTTGAATCGAGTACCAGGCCAGCCGCACCAGCGTATACCGCCAGCGCAATTCGATCGTCCGGATTCAGATTGTTCAACAGCAACTTCAGCGATTGTTTGACCAGCGGCAATTTGTTGCGCGCCTGCATACTGCCCGATACATCAATTAAAAAGACCAAATTGGCCGGGGGCAGTTTCTCGTTTTCCGGCGCGAAGCCCTTCAGGCCAATCTGCAGTAATTGCCGGCTGGCATTCCACGGCGCCGGCGCCAGCTCGGTGGTGACGGTAAAGGGTTGTTCGACGGATGCCGGGGGCTGATAGTCGTAAGAAAAATAGTTGATCATTTCCTCGATTCGAACGGCGTCGCGAGGGGGCAGTCGGCCCTCTGCGGCAATGATGCGGCGAATGTTGCTGTAGGAGGCGGTATCCACATCGATGCTGAATGTCGAGACCGGGTCCGTGCTGGCGTCGACAACGGGATTTGTCGCAATGTCGCTGTAGTGTTCCCGATCGATCGGGCTGGCTGGCAGCGGCCTGGGGGCGATCGAGTGCAACTTTGCCATGCGAGCACTGTTTTTTAGTTGCGGTCTGGCGGCCAATGTCGTGACTTCGCGCCGCTCGGCAGTGGCTGGCTTTGACTGTGTGGCGATGTCGGCGTTCGTGTTATCGGACGATATATTTGCCGTGGTGCACGCGCCGATAACCAGCCCGAGCGTTGCGCCTGCGGCGATGGTGATCAGTATTTTTTTCATGCTTTAGACCCCGTTGTTTGCTGACGTATCAGCTGCTTTAACGCATGAGTTTTGAAATCGGGGTTAATCGGATTGAATTTTCTCGACCGCATCTGTCCAACCGGACGGTGGAACTGTCAAGGCAAGTAAAACTTGTAAGCTGACGCGCGCTGTTCCAACAGTCGATTCGTATCCGGTTTTGTCGCTGGGAATATTGAGGATAAACAATGAATACCGGGGCAATTTCGTTGAGTGCTATTCGCTTGCAGCAGGTTGAATTGCTGGTTGCAGGTGAATGGCCCCTGGCACTGGATTGCGACAACAGTGCCTATTTCATTGTGGCTGCCGAACAGCCTTTGCAGTTTGCACGCGCGCAGCAGCATACTGTGGTGCCAGCGGGCGTGCTGCTGATCGCCGCAGGCGGTGCTGGCGTGTCCATTGAAACGACGCACCGGCCATCTCCTGAAAAGTCGGTGTTGATTGCGCGGGTAGATCTGTGCGAGCCGTTTCGATTCGGGTTAAAGGGCAGGTTGCCCTCGCAGTTGCTGGTGGGTGAAAAATGCCAGGCTACACGCCAGCGCATCGACGACATAAGCCGAATGATCAGACAGGCCGAAAGTGACGACGGCATCGCCTGCGCCGCTCGGATCAGTCGTTTAACCGAGTTACTGTTGCTGGAGGCGACCGAGCACTACATGAGCAGCTCGCGGCTCGATGCCGGTCTGGCCTCGGCGTTGACTGACAGGCGACTCGGACCCGCGCTGCATGCGATCCACGACAGCCCCGATCGCAGCTGGACAGTTGGCAGCCTGGCCGGTCTTGCCAGCATGTCCCGCTCATTGTTCGCAGCGCGCTTTAAATCGGTGCTGAACGAGACCCCGCTAAATTACGTACGTCAATGTCGCATGTATAAGGCGCGACAGTTACTGGAGGAATCTTCGGCGTCGGTGGATCAGGTGGCCAGAGAGTCTGGCTATGCGTCGCTATCGTCTTTTGTGAAGGCCTTTGCCCAGATCAATGGCGAAACCCCGGGCCGCTGGCGTGAGCGCCAACGTTTTCTCTAGCGTCCGCTGGGTGAAGCGCCCGCGGTCAGCTTGCCACGCGAGCCGAGTTTAAATCGGTCCGGCGTGCCATATTCGCGCAAGCCGACACCGGCGACAAAATCACCGAACACCGGGCCATGTTTGAACAAATGGCCGGAACACCCACCCACCAACAATACATTTTCATGTTCCGGGTGGAAATCGAGAATGAAGTGGGTGTCCGGTGTCATCGCGATCTGGCAGGCTTTCTGGTCAACGGCGCGCTGTCCTACCAGTCCCTTCATGCGGTGATTGAGGTACTGGCGCGTGCGATTGAATGTCGCCTCGTCCACCACGCGTTCATCGTTGTCGAGATCGATAATCGCCTCGGTCCAGGCAATCGCCGCTTTCACACCACTGCCTTCGATCGACGGCGCGCCATAGGCACCATAGCCGTGGTCGATCCAGCATGGCATACGTTCGCTGTCGTAGCTCGGGTCGCCATCGGGTGTTGATGTGTAAATAATGTTCTGGCGTACAATTTTGGCAATCGGGCTGATCGTTCTGCGATACATCTCGCCAAGCCAGGGGCCGGTGGTTACGGCGATCATGTCGGCTTCCAGCGGCTTGCCATCCAGTTGCAGTTGCTCGCGCTCATCGGTGGTCACCCGGCCACGGGTTATGGTGCCACCCTCGCGCCGGAACAGTTCGGCAGTTTGAACCACGGCACGTTTGGCCATCAGTGCGCCGGCCTCGGGCTCATAGATGCCATAGGCCACGTCCGGGTAGTTGAACTGGGGAAATCGCACGCGCAATTCATCGACCGAAAACTTGTGGTACGGCACGCCGAGTTTGTCGAAGGTGGGTAGCGTGGAATCCTCCCACGCGGTATGGCCTTCACCTGCCATCACCAGTGCGCCGCACTCGACCAGCAGCGTGGTGCCGAGCTCTGCCTGCAATTCCATCCAGCGCAGCCGGGCCTCGCGCACCCAGCGGGTGTAGAACTCATCGGCGCCGTGAATAGAGCGGATCAAGCGCGTGTAGTCGCTCGATGAGGCGCGTCCGTGTCCGGGTGCCCAGCGGTCAACCAGATTGACGCTACAGCCGCGCCGGAGCAGGCTCAACGCAGTCATTACGCCAGCGATACCGGCGCCGACTACAACCGTCTCTGCCTTTTTAAGCGCCACGGAAAAAATTCCTTGCATGTTTTTATCGTTTGTATACAGTATTCAATTCTGCGCCAGCGGGCAAGTGGCGGCGCATAAATTCGGTCGAGAACAACATCCGGGAGGCACCAGCGTTGGACAGAAAGCAATTCGAATTGCCGGAAGGTACGCATACCGTCGTTTTGGGTATGGGGGATATGAACGGCATTATTCGTGGCAAGCGAATTCCAGCCAGCCACTGGCCGAACATTTGCGCCAATGGCAACGCCCTGTCAATCGCCATGCTCGCCATCGACATGACCTGCGACGTCTGGGACACGCCCTACGTTAATTTCGACAACGGCTATCCCGATATGCACATGTTTCCGCTCACCCAGCCGGTGGCATCACCCTGGGAGCCGGGGGTTGCGATCAGCATGGGCTACGCGGAAGGCATGGACCATCTGCCAGTACCGATCGATCCACGCGGAGCACTTGAACGCCAGGTCGATCGCGCCAAAGCGATGGGTTTGTCGATCAGTGTCGGTACCGAACTCGAATTTTATCTGCTCGATCCTGAAACCAAAATGCCTCGCGATGAAGGTATCCAGGTTTACAGTTTGTGTCGCGCCGCTGAACTCGAGCACGTGCTCGGGCCAATGCGTATGGCGCTCAATGAAATTGGCATCCCGATCGAACAATCCAACCCGGAGTACGCGCCCGGGCAGGTGGAAGTGAACATTCACTATGATGAAGCACTGCTGGCAGCCGATCGCGTTGTGCTGTTTCGCGGCATGGTTAAAGAGATCGCCCAGCAGCACGGTTATCTGGCCACTTTTATGTCGAAGCCTTTTATCGATCAGTCGGGCAGTGGATTTCACTCGCATCACTCGGTCTGGAAAGACGGCGTGAATCAGTTTTCCAATGGCGGTAAATTGTCTGACGCAGGTCGTCACTATCTGGGCGG
>CAKZSB010000284.1 GCA_937920585.1 uncultured Granulosicoccaceae bacterium
GCGCCACCACCACGTTTGGGTTGGTTATCGTGCCGGGTGTTGTTTCGAGCCGGGGCCCGGCGTGGTGAATCGCCTGATGCATCGGCTTTGTCGCGAGCGCTGTCCTGCAGCTTCATGCTTAACGCGATGCGTTTTCTCTTGGGATCGATCTCCATGACTTTTACTTTGACGACATCACCGGCCGAGACGACTTCGTGCGGGTCTTTAACGAATCGATCGGCGAGCGATGAGATATGTACGAGGCCGTCCTGATGCACGCCGATATCAACAAAGGCGCCAAAGTGGGTTACGTTGCTCACGACACCCTCCAAAATCATGTCTGGCTGCAGGTCGGACAGTTTTTCGACGCCTTCTTTAAAAGTGGCGGTTTTGAATTCGGGGCGTGGATCGCGTCCGGGTTTGTCCAGTTCGGCGAGTATGTCTTTGACGGTTGGCAGGCCGAAGGTCTCGTCGGTGTAGCGCTTTGGATCGAGCCTGGCCAATGCCGCGCTATCGCCGATCAATCCGCGCAAATCCTTGCCGGTGTCGCTGGCGATGCGTTTGACCAGCGGATAGGCTTCGGGATGTACTGCGGAGGCGTCGAGCGCGTTGCTGCCATCCATGATGCGCAGGAAACCGGCGCATTGTTCGAACGCCTTGGGCCCGAGGCGCGCAACCTTTTTTAACTCGCTGCGGGTTTTGAAACGGCCGATCTCATCGCGATGAGCAATAATGTTTTTTGCCAGTGTGCCGGACAGCCCTGAAACATAGGTGAGCAATTCGGCCGATGCGGTATTCAGATCGACACCGACTGCGTTAACGCAATCTTCAACTACGGCCTCGAGTGAGCGAGCAAGTTCCGACTGATTGACGTCGTGCTGATACTGTCCCACGCCAATGGCTTTCGGATCCACTTTAACCAGTTCTGCCAGTGGATCCTGCAGGCGGCGTGCAATCGATGCTGCACCGCGAAGTGATACGTCGATATCGGGCATTTCGCGCGATGCGGTTTCCGAGGCGGAATACACCGATGCACCGGATTCGCTGACTATTATTTTTTGCAGACCCAGATCGGGGTGCAGTTTGATCAGATCGGCCGCCAGCTTGTCGGTTTCCCTTGAGGCGGTGCCGTTGCCGATCGCAATGAGTTCCGCATTGTGTTTTTTGGCCAGTTTGGCAATGTCTGCTATCGCGGCATCCCATTTGTTCTGTGGTGCATGTGGATAGATGGTCGCGGTGTCGACGAGTTTGCCGGTGCTTGAGGTGACTGCGACTTTCACGCCGGTGCGCAAGCCAGGGTCGAGACCGATGGTCGCTTTCTGCCCGGCCGGTGCCGCCAGCAACAGGTCGCGCAGGTTGCGCGCAAAAACCTCAATAGCCTCTTTCTCTGCGCTCTCTCGCATGCGTGTTTTGAGATCGGTATCGAAGCGGGTTTGCAGTTTTATCCGCCAGCATAGTCGCAGGGTCTCGAACAACCATTCGGCGCTGCGATCGACGTTGAGATGATGGGCGATCTTTGCCACACAGGGATGGGTGGCAGCGGGGTCGAGATCGGGAAGTTCGAGGGATATTTTCAGTATGCCTTCGTTCTGGCCGCGCAACAGGGCCAGCGCCCGGTGCGAAGGAATTTTGTGCAACGCTTCATCGAACTCGAAGTAGTCGGCGAATTTGGCGCCTTCCTCCTGTTTGCCTTTGCTGACGACGCTGCTGATGTGTGCCTTGTTCCAGAAGTACTCGCGCAGTTCCCCGCCCAGTTCGGGAATTTCGGCGATCTGCTCCATCAGGATCTGGCGTGCGCCCTCCAGGGCCTTGTCGGCGTCGTCGATGCCGGCTTCGGGATTCAGGTAGGCGCCTGCCGCTTCTGCCGGATCGATGCGATGGCTGACTAACAGTTGGTCGGCGAGTGGTTGCAGGCCGGCCTCGCGGGCTATCTGTGCCTTGGTGCGGCGCTTTTGTTTGTAGGGGAGATAGATGTCTTCCAGCTCTGTTTTGCTTTGCGCCTGCAACAGGCTGGCCTGCAGCGCGTCTGTCATTTTGCCTTGTTCTTCGATGCTGGCAATGACTTTGCCGCGGCGGTCCTCGAGTTCACGCAGGTAGTCCAGGCGGCTGCTCAGCTCGCGCAGCTGGATGTCATCCAGTCCGCCGGTCACTTCCTTTCGGTAGCGTGCGATAAACGGCACGGTGGAGCCGTCGTCCAGCAGTTCAATGGCAGCGTGGACCTGCTGGCTGCGCACCTGCAACTCGGAGGCAATAACTTCGGCTGGCTTCATGGATGGCTCTTGTGGCGAGGAATGCGAATGGTATGCCGGGCAAAGGCGAGGGAAGATTAATAATTTGTAATTGCGAATGGTAAAAATTTCGATTGGGGAGCCAGGAGTATGAGGTTGTTGCTGATTGAGGGGTGGCATCTTCGCAATCTAAAACCTCCGGGTGGTTGCGTCGGCCTGCGAATTTTCGATTGCGATAACGGTGTCATACCGGCCCCTTTTTAGAATTCGATTTCGGGGTTTGCCGAGGGGATTTTTACGGGCGGATGATGTGTTTCAGCACTGCGCAAGAGAGATTTTCTGCGGGCGAATATGCGATTACGTTTTCTCCACAGCGGGTTACCCGGCATGACGTTTTACTGATTAAATTGATCTGGTTTTTTCGCAAACAGTCCGCCGGTAGAGAACAACAAGATGAGAGTTCTTGAAGAACTTCAGGAAGATGTATTCAGGTTTCGCATGCAGCATCGATACGATCACAGGTTTATGTTCTTTCTGTTTGATCTGCTCTGGAATTTGGCCAGATTAAGTTTGTTTGCGGCGTTTACCTACGCGCTGTGGCTGGCGGGTATCAAGGTACTGGATAGTCTCGATCTCACCTTCAGGCCAGCACCAGTCACCAATGTGTCGTCAGTGGAAAATAGCGCTCTGGTGGCTGAACGAACTTCAGCAGAGGTGAAAATTGAGCCCGATACTTCCAGTGTCAGTGTCGAGCTTGGGAATCAATCTTTCGTTGCCGCCGGTGATCTGCAGCCGCTGGAAAAACTCGCAATCGACAACGAGCCATCGGCGCTGGCAGCGTTGCCACCAGAGCGAACTGTTGATTTAGCAGGTTCAACGAATTTGCAAAATGAAGCACCTGTGCCACCACTGCCGACCGCGACTACCGCCGTGGTCAAAGAGATACCGGCGCTCGCGCCGCCGGCAGTCAATCGCAATGCAAAGGTGCTCGATGGTGACTGGATCATGGGGCAGGCCGCGAAAAAATTCACCATACAAATTGGCTCGACACCCAATCGCTTGTTTCTCAGACGGCTGGGATCGTTGTTACCAGGTGATCATGAACGCGCGGTGTATCACTACAAAAACACCCCCGATGGTGAACCGGAATACGGACTCGCATGGGGGGTATTTGATTCTGTCGGCGCAGCCCGAACCGAACTGGCCGGGCTCGATGATTACTCAAAACGCTATGGTCCGTGGATTCGCCGGGTGCAGGGAATTCAGGCGCAGATGGAGGCTCGCTAGGGCGGCTTACTGCGTGCGGAACCGGGCGATCTCGGCCTGCACTTTATCGATCGCGCGTATCCAGGGTTGATTCTCGCGCAGCGAATCAGGCATGTCATCGATGGCTAGTTTGGCGCTCGCAAAGTCTGTGTAGATTCCACTGGCCAGTCCATAGACGATTTCATCATTGCGGCGCTGGAACGGATAGATCGTGACTGTTTCACTGCTGGAAAACTGGTTGGAGAAATCCACCAGTTTGCTCAGATCAGAGGCAGATGCGAATTGAATCGTGTAGTCACCAACAGCCTGCTCGAGCAGCCAGCCTGGTCCGAGGATTTCCGGCGAGTTGCTCGCAGCGCCTGCGATGGGCGAGTCTGTTATCGACGGCAGTGGTGCGCTGAATTCGACAGTTTCGGGCGCAGGGGCCTTCGCTGCAATGATAGCGGCGGTTTGTGTGTTGCTGGATTCTGGCAGCAATTGCAGGTTGGCTGATTGTTCGCTGTCACGCTCGAACAGATTGCCCAGAGGGCCGAACGAGGTGTTGCTTATCAGCAGCGCTATAACGGCCAGAAACACGAGCAAAACCAGGAGTCTGGCGATCAGAATGCCGGTTTCCATCAGCCATATTTTGAACGGATGGGCTGACCTGTTGTACAGTTTATAGCGTTGATAGCTGCGCTTGATCTCACTTGGAAATAACATATCAAAATTACCGATCAGACAATAGCGGATCGCACAGTAACACCGGATCGCCTGATATTTCCGATAATCCGCGCATAATTCAGCACTCTTTTTTACAATCCGTGGTTCACATGGACTGCAAAGTGTGCAAGCTGCCGATCAGCGCTTTTTTTTGAGTTCGCCAATGGCCCGGCCGATTCCGTCGACCGTGAGCGGAAACATTCGCCCGCCCATCAGTTCATGAGCAAGTTTTATCGAGGGCACCCGGTTCCAGTGGGTCTCTGGTTCCGGATTCAGCCATGCCGCGTGGGGGAATTTTTCCAGCACGCGCTGAATCCAGACTGATCCTGCCTCTTCATTCCAGTGCTCAACGCTGCCGCCGGGCACGCTGATTTCGTAGGGGCTCATGGTTGCGTCACCGACAAAAATGACGCGGTAGTCCTGCTGATAGGTCCGCAGGAATTCGATGGTGGGGATGATCTCGCTGTGGCGCCGGCGATTGTCTTTCCAGAGCCGCTCATAGACGAAATTGTGAAAGTAGTAGTACTCGAGGTGTTTGAATTCGCCCCGCGCGGCTGAAAACAGTGCCTCGCTGACCTGCACGTGGTAATCCATCGATCCGCCGATATCAAACAGCAACAGCACTTTTATCGCGTTGCGCCGCTCGGCAACCATTTTAATGTCGAGCAGGCCGGCGTTGCGAGCCGTGGCGCTGATGGTATTGTTTAGATCGAGCTGGTCCTGGGCGCCTTCACGGGCGAACTTGCGCAGCTTGCGCAGCGCCATCTTGAAATTTCGGGTGCCAAGTTCGCGCTGGTCGTCGAGGTTGCGGTACTCCCGTTTGTCCCACACTTTAACGGCGCGGCCCTGTCTGCCCCCTTTTTGCCCGATACGCACGCCGGCCGGATTGTAGCCGTGGGCTCCGAATGGCGAGGTGCCGCCGGTGCCGATCCATTTGTTGCCTCCCTGATGTCGCTTCTCCTGCTCCTTCAGGCGTTCCTGCAGCGTTTCCATGATCTTGTCCCAGCCACCGAGCTCCTCGATCTGCTTTTTTTCCTCCTCGCTGAAAAGACGCTCGGCTTCCAGACGCAACCATTCGTCCGGGATGTCGCCAATCACGTTTTCAAATGCGTTCTGCAAGCCGTTGATGTAATCGCCGAAGACCTTGTCGAAGCGATCGTAGTGTCGCTCGTCCTTCACCAGCGCTATGCGCGCGAAGTGATAGAAGTTATCGACGCTGAAATCGCCAACACCGGCATTGAGTCCGTCCAGCATCGCCAGGTACTCGGTGATTGATACCGGAACCTTCGCCTGGCGCAGACGGAACATCAACTCGATCAGCATGGCTTATTGCTGCTTTCGTCGATTGAGGAAAACGAGCCTTTCGAACAGATGCACATCCTGCTCGTTTTTCAGCAGTGCGCCGTGTAATTTCGGGATGATGGTGTTGGCGTCGCCTGATTGCAGGGCATCGGGTGGAATATCTTCAGCCAGCAGCAGTTTGATCCAGTCGAGCAGTTCGGAGGTGGAGGGCTTTTTCTTCAGGCCCGGTACGTCGCGAATATCGAAAAACGATTTCAGCGCGGAATCGAGCAGATCTTTCTTCAGATCGGGAAAGTGCACCTTGACGATCTGCGTCATGGTGTCGGCATCCGGGAAGCGAATGTAGTGGAAGAAACAGCGCCGCAGAAAGGCGTCGGGTAGTTCCTTTTCATTGTTGCTGGTGATAATTACCAGCGGCCGGTGTTTGGCCTGAATCGTCTCGCGCGTTTCGTAGACGTGAAATTCCATACGATCCAGCTCGAGCAGCAGATCGTTTGGAAATTCAATATCGGCTTTGTCGATTTCGTCGATCAGCAAAACCGAGTGCTGATCCTCGGCAAATGCCTCCCATAGTTTGCCGCGCACGATGTAGTTTGAAATATCGTGTACCCGTTCGTCACCCAGCTGGGAGTCGCGCAGACGCGAGACGGCATCGTACTCGTACAAGCCCTGTTGTGCTTTGGTGGTGGATTTAATGTGCCAGCGGTAGAGCGGCGAGTCGATCGCTTTGGCTACTTCTTCGGCCAGCTGCGTTTTGCCGGTGCCCGGCTCGCCCTTGATCAACAGCGGGCGGCCAAGTGTGATCGCCGCGTTGACTGCGAGTGTCAGGTCTTCGGTGGAGATGTAGTTGTCGGTACCACTAAATCGGTTGGCCATCGGTGCGCTCTTGTGTCCTGGCAATTTGAGATTGCCCGGTTAGTACAGGCATTCGAATAGCGTTGTTGTGGGCGGTCTGGCGTGGCACTGGCTGACTGTTGGCCGCGGTGGGTTTGGCCTGGCCCGCCGGATTAGCGAAGAACGGGGTCGGCCCCGTTGTGCGCTGAAACGAACGCTATTCTAGTGTAAGCGCGGGCAACAATGCCAGTTGTCGGCGCGCCTGAGCGCAGGGCAAGTGCAATCAGCCGGCAGATTTTGCACAGTGTTTGTGGCGTATCACACCGAGCAGGGCCAGGCCCGCGAGCAATGGTAGCAATGGATCGAAGGGCTGTTTGCCGACCGAAAGGGTACAGCCGCCACCGCTGCCGCCGCTGAGTTGTGCTGCAAGCAATGTGAATTCTGTGCTGCTATCCAGTCGGGCGCTGTGCAGGCGCCGCTCCACGGCAACGTAGTAGGTGCCGCGCGCCAGCTGTGCGGATAGCATGAAATTGATATCCGGCCCGGAGTTCTCGTCGATCGCCAGTGTGCTCAGCTGTGAGTCGAGCAGATAGCCGAACAGGTTGATTTCGGCGTCGCTGGTGATTGAGAAAAAGCCTGGCCGGTCAATATCGAGCTGGAAATACTGCATGTCCCGATAACCGCCCAGTGTGGCAGTGGTGCTGCTGTTGAGAGGCAGAGGCTGGACTGCAGCGGTCAGTTGAGCCAGTTCGGTATTGTCGCTTGTGCCGTCAAAACGGGTAGCCAGATTGAGGGCATTGGCCATGTTGGCGATGCCTCCACCGCAGTAGTAATCATCGCAATCGCCGATGGCGAATGACGTTGCGCTCTGTTGCAGTATTGTGACGATTTGTTGTGAGTTGAGATCAGGGTCGATGCTTTTGATCAGGCCGATGACACCCGACACCAGCGCGGCAGAGAAGCTGGTGCCGGTTTCGCCGGTGTAGCGATTACCATCGGCGCTTGCGGCGTCGCGGCCTTCGTTGGTGGCGATGACGATATCCCTGCCAGGGGCCGCGATCGCGACTTTCAGGCCGAAGTTGGAAAAACCCGCATCGAGGCTGCCCCCGGGTGTACTGGAGCCCACACTGATAACGTTGCTGCAATTGGAGGGTGAATTGCGCAGTGCATTCTTATTGGCGTTGCCGGCGGCCATGACGATTGCCACGCCTGTCGCGGTCACGTCATCGATGGCTTGCTGCCAGGCGGTTGTGCATTCGGTTTCACCGCCAAGCGAAACATTAATTACTGAAGCCGGTGTGGGGTTTTGCGCCACGCCGGCAACGTCGAGCCCGGCGCTCCAGCGCAGTGCGTCGATAATGTCGGCATCGGTACCGCCACATTCACCCAGTGCGCGCACGTGAAGTAATCGGGCCGACCAGTCGATCCCGGCCATGCCGATACCGTCGTTGCTGCTCGCCGCCGCGACACTGGCAACACCGGTGCCATGCCAGGAGCTGGGTGCGCCCTGCGCGCCGCAGCGATCGCCCGGGTCGGTTGGATCATTGTCACGTCCGTCGCCGTCATTGGCGCTGGTGAAGTCACCGGGGGCATCGGCAGAGACGAAGTCGTAACCTATCGCCTCTACCGATCGATCGCTCAGCTCCGGGTGGCTAAGCAAGACGCCGGTGTCTATTACCGCGATCACCACTGTGCTTGAACCAACGCTGATGTCCCAGCCCGCGGGTGCCTGAAGGCTGTAGATGCCATCGTATAAATAGGTTTGATCATCAGCGCTACCTGGCAGATAGAGCGGATCGTTCGGGCTGAGCATTGGCTGGCGCCAGTACTCGGGCGAGGCAGATGTGATGCCGGGCTGCCGGGACAGTTGATCGGCGCGAAAGCGCACTTCGTCGTGGCTCAGTGCTTGCGCCGGTGCCAGCAGTTCAACGGAATCCCCCAGTTCGCGGACCAGTTTCATCTCCGCGCGCAAAGACTGACGCTTTTTGTAGAACTGCGGGAGTGCCACGGGTGGCAGCTTGCGAGCGGTTTGCTCATAGCTCACGATAATTCGCCCGGTCGGCCGCGCGCTGGTAGTGTCGAGATTTTCTGCCCGGATGGCGGACGCGAGTGCAAACCAGCCAGTGCAGATGGCAAGCAGGGTAATGACAACCTTGGGGCTGGTTTTATTCAAGTTCTCTGCATCTCGAGTGGCTGCGACATGGCTCCGTTGTCGGCTCGAATGATAGTTCAAGCGGCCCCTGCCTTCGCGTTGC
Organism: uncultured Granulosicoccaceae bacterium; assembly: GCA_937920585.1. Taxonomy (GTDB): domain Bacteria; phylum Pseudomonadota; class Gammaproteobacteria; order Granulosicoccales; family Granulosicoccaceae; genus CAKZSB01. Next base: position 8,567 of record CAKZSB010000284.1, read on the forward strand.
TTGCTGTCCGGTAGTTTGGACACCGCTCAAGCCGAAAAATTCTGGTGGCGAAGGCGGGGACAATGGCACAATGGGCGGCTCGATCGTGCTCACCTCGTCCGGGCGCCGAACGCGACACGCATGAACGTGTTGTCGGCTGTCCAGTATAGCGGCGAATCCGATCAAAACCGTGCCGATAGCGGTGCCGATTATTCTGCGGAGGTGTTCTTTGGGAAACAGGCTGACAAAAATCTACACGCGCACTGGCGACGCCGGCACTACTGGTCTGGGGGACGGTACGCGAGTCGACAAAGACTCTCTGCGAGTGGAGGCTTACGGCACCACCGATGAACTAAACAGTGTAATTGGCATGGTGCTGGCGGTGGAAATTCCGCAGGCTGTCCGCGATGTACTCACCGAAATTCAACATCATTTGTTTGATCTGGGTGGCGAGCTGTGCATTCCGGGGCATGTCTCGCTGGGTGAGCAGCACGTGAGCTGGCTCGAACGCACGCTGGACCGATTCAATGACGAGTTGCCAGCGCTGAAAGATTTCATTTTGCCGGGCGGCGGGGCGGCGGCGGCCAGTTGTCACCTGGCGCGGACAGTCTGCCGCCGGGCTGAACGCTGCGTGATCACGCTCGGCCGCGAGGAAACCCTGCCGCCGCAAAGTATCGCCTATCTCAATCGTCTGTCTGATTTGCTGTTCGTGCTGGCTCGGGTGCTGGCGCGTCACGAAGGAGGCAGTGAGGTGTTGTGGCAGGCTAATCGCCCGGCACTCGATTCGCAGTAACGGAAAGCCCCTTATGTCTCGATTTGAACTCGATCGCAGCGAAGTTCGCGAAAATTTCAGCCGCTTTCTGGAGATACCAACGCGCTGGTCAGATAACGACCAGTACGGCCATGTGAATAACGCCAAATACCTCACATTCTATGAGTTGGCCATCATGCGCTTTCTGGAGGTCGACAGTGGCCTGGATATTCCCTCATTCGGGGTGCGCTGCTTCTCGGTCGAGAACCTGTGTCGCTACCACGAAGCGGTTAAATTTCCCGATTTGCTCGAATGTGGTTTTCGGGTTGGGCGGCTCGGCAATTCCAGCGTCCGCTATGAAATGGGATTGTTTGTGACCGGACGAGAGGCCGTCTGCTCTACCGGCTATTTCACCGATGTGTTTGTCGATAGCGAGACTGAAAAGCCCGTCTCCATACCCGCACCGGTGAGAGAGGTGTTGTCGGGGTTGATCGTAGAGTGAGTGGTTGCCATTGTTGCCGGATCGGCAGATTTTCCGCTATGCGGTTTGCGACTCGAGATAGCGGTCGATGAATGCATTGCAGACTAAGGCGCTGGCAAAGACCTATGGCTCTGGCCTGGTGGCGCTGAAAGGTATCAACCTCGAAGTACAGCAAGGGGATTTCTTTGCGTTGCTGGGCCCCAACGGGGCCGGAAAATCCACGGCGATTGGCATTATCTGTTCGCTGCTGAACAAAACTGCCGGCTCGATAGAAATATTCGGCCACGATCTCGACAGCAATCGCGAGTTTTGCAAGTCGCAGATAGGACTGGTGCCTCAGGAAATTAATTTCAATGTGTTCGAAACACCGCGCAATATCCTGATCACACAGGCGGGTTATTACGGCATTGCACGCCGCGAGGCATCCACACGCGCAGATGAATATCTGGCTTCACTGGATCTGTACGAGAAGCGCAATCAAACAGCCCGGACACTGTCTGGCGGCATGAAGCGCCGCTTGATGGTGGCGCGCGCATTGGTGCATCGCCCGAAACTATTGATTCTGGATGAGCCCACCGCTGGCGTGGATATAGAGATTCGCCGTTCGATGTGGAAGTTTCTGTCTGATCTCAACGCCGCTGGTACCACTATTATTTTAACCACGCATTATCTCGAAGAGGCAGAGTCATTGTGCCGCAATGTTGCGATTATCGATGGTGGCGAGATCGTCGAGAGCGGGGCGGTGGAAGAGTTATTATCGCGCGCGATGGTGCAGTCTTTCGTACTTGATCTGGCGGAGCCTGTCAGTGTGGAGATCGATCTGGTCGGCTATCGGCTGATCTCTCAAAAGCCGCGTCAGCTTGAAATTGAAGTCAATACCGGCACCAGTATGAATGACTTGTTTGCGCAGCTGGCCGCGCAGGATATCAACGTGCTGAGTATGCGCAACAAGGCCAATCGACTTGAGGAGTTCTTTTTGCGGCTCGTGGATGAAAACAAAAAGAGCAATACGGCGTGAAGTCACTGCTTGCAATTAATACGGTCGCCTTTAAGACCATGGTGGTCAGAGAGGTGCGGCGATTTACGCGTATCTGGGTACAAACGATCGTGCCGCCGGCCATTAGTGCCTTACTCTATCTCACGATCTTTGGCACGCTGATCGGCAGCCGGATTGGCGAGATGGACGGGCATCGATATATCGATTTCATCGTGCCGGGTATCATCATGATGGCCGTCATTACGAATTCCTATTCGAATGCTGTGTCGTCGTTTTTCGGTGCCAAGTTTCAGCACTACCTCGAAGAATTACTGGTCGCGCCCGTGCATATTGTTGTGATTCTGGCGGGTTTTGTCGCCGGTGGTGTGGCGCGCGGGCTGGCAGTCGGGGCGCTGGTTGCTGCTGTATCGCTGTTCTTTACCGATATCACGGTGCAAAATCCGCTGCTGACTATACTGGTGGTGGTGCTGACCTCGACGTTGTTCGCCATTGGTGGCGTGATCAACGCAGTCTTCGCCAAGAGTTTTGATGATGTCTCGGTGATACCCAATTTCGTTTTAACGCCGTTGACCTACCTTGGCGGGATTTTTTATTCGGTTAAGATGCTGCCCGATTTCTGGGAGAGCGTGTCGATGTTCAATCCCGTCCTGTACATGATCAATGGTTTCCGCTACGGCATTCTGGGCAGCTCGGATTTTGATATTCGCTGGTCGCTGTTTGTCATTCTGGTGTTTATCGTGGTACTTGGCAGTGTGGCACTTTTTTTACTCAACCGCGGCATCGGTATCAAGCAGTAGATCTGTTCGCGATGTTGACTACCCGCTGCAGGAGCAGTGATTTTGGCTAAAAAGAAAAAAATCAAGGTGTCTGCCGCCGACGTGGCAGACAGACACGAGCTCTATCAGGAGTCAGTGCAGGATTCAGAGTTCGAGCTGGATTTTGTGCAGGATACTTTCAGGACGTTGCGCAAGCGCAAGGCCGAATTGTTGCGTGAAGACTTTTGCGGTACAGCGCGTTCGGCGTGCGCCTGGGTTGAACGCAACAGACGCAACCGTGCGTGGGGTGTTGATCTGGATGGTGAGGTGCTCGACTGGGGGCGCAAGTATAATCTGGAGAAGCTAAAGCCGAAGCAGCGGGAGCGGGTTGAGCTTCTGAAAACCGATGTGCTGAAGGCGCGGACCCCGGCGATGGATGTGGTGCTGGCGTTCAACTTCAGTTACTGGATTCTGCAGGAGCGGGCTCAGCTATTAAAAT
>CAKZSB010000285.1 GCA_937920585.1 uncultured Granulosicoccaceae bacterium
TCCGTATAAAACTCGCTTCGTTCAGAGTCGCGATGGAGCCATTTCGGCAGTTGCATATTAGTTTACCGGGCAATATCCAGAATATAGCGCTGCATAATACAGTACCGGTGTATCGCCGGTTTACGACGACATTCTCTTTGCACCACCTGCTTGCGGTCAGCGAGCATCGCAACAGAATCACAACCAAAATAGTGTAGGATTGCCATCGCCGATAGACAACGGAGAAACCCGATCATCACATCGCCCCGACAATATGACGTAGTGATCATCGGTGCCGGCATCGCTGGCATTGCCACCGCACAGGCACTGTCGCGTGCCGGTGCTGGCCGTATCGCAATCGTGGACAGCGGCACACCACTTGGACTCACCAGCGATAAGTCCACCGAGTGCTATCGCAACTTCTGGCCCGGGCCAGATCGTGCGATGGCAGACTTTGTCAACGACAGCATAGAATTTTTGCACCACTATACTCACGAGTCGGGCAATCAATTTCAGCTGCACCAACGCGGTTACCTGTTCGCCACTGCCCGGAAAGAAGAACTTGCGCCCTTGCGACGTCAGGCGCAGCTCAACGCACAATACGGTGGCGGATCGTTGCGTGAGCACGACGGCAATGGCGAACACTACCGCGTATCGCCTGCCACAGGTTTTGAACCCGACCTGGATGGCGCCGATCTGATTACCGATCAAAATCTGATTCGTCAGTACTTCCCATACCTCAGCCATGAAACCATCGGTGTGTTACATGTTCGCCGATGTGGCGTGCTCAGCGCACAACAATTGGGAATGTATCTTTTCGAATGCGCGCGTGAGTCTGGCGTAGATTTTGTTCCGGGCGAATTCATTGGCTGCGATACCAGCGCCGGCAGCGTGTCATCGGTTGAGATCGTCACCAAAAACGGGACAGAGCAATTGCCGACTAACGCGCTAGTGCTGGCAAGCGGCCCACATCTGAAGGCAACTGCCGCACTCGCCGGTAGCGCCTTGCCGGTAGTCGTTGAAAAACACGTGAAGATAAGCCTTGCCGACGGCAAAGGCGTGATGCCGCGCAACGCGCCGTTGACCATCTGGAACGATCCGGTCGATCTTGGCTGGACAACCGCAGAACGGGAAATGCTTGCGGAATCTGCCGATACCGCCTACCTCACCAAACCGTTTCCGGCCGGTGTGCATGGACGGCCGGTCGGCGCGGGCGATCAGGTCTATTTGTACTGGACTTACGATTGCCCGGTGTCGGAAACACCCGAATTTCCGATCGAAGCCGATCCATATTATCCGGAGATCCTGCTGCGCGGCATGGCCAGAATGGTACCGGGGCTCACAACTTACCTCGACCCGATGCCACGCCCTTATATCGACGGGGGCTACTACACCAAGGTGGCGGACAATCGTCCGTTAATTGGCCCGCTGGACGTACCCGGTACTTTTGTCTGCAGTGCGTTTTCCGGCTACGGCATCATGGCCGCCTGCGCTGCCGGTGAATTACTGGCATCCCATGTATTGCAGCGCGAACTGCCATCCTACGCCGAAGCATTCACAGCCGCTCGATTTAAAAACCCGGACTATCTTCGTCACATTGCAAACCTCAGTGGTTCCGGACAAATCTAGCATGACAGGACTTACGTTTAATTCGGTAATTGCAATTTAACCGCGAGCCGATAGCAGACGCTATCATCGCCGTTTCGTGGCTGGCCACGACTTCACACTGGCCTGTTAGCTGCTGACATCGTAGTTTGGCACCTCGTGTTCGGCTGGCAACACCTGCGACTTGCCGTTTTCATCGACGGCCACGAAGGTAAACGTCGCCTCGGTAACCTTCTCGCGCACGCCAATCTGGCCACGTCGCACCCAGGCCTCCACCATAATATCCATCGACGACCGGCCGGTGCGGGTTATCTCGGTGTAGACGCCCAGTATATCCCCTACCTTAACGGGCCTGATAAAGCTCATACCATCGATCGAGGCGGTTACCACCCTGCCCTGGGCCCGCTGGCTGGCGGCAATTCCCGCTGCTATATCCATTTGCGACAACACCCAGCCACCGAAAATATCGCCCGACGGATTCGTATCTGCCGGCATTGCGACGGTTCGCGTCGTCGCCTTGCGATTGTCGAGATCGCGTTGTTCCTGTTCATCGCTGCTGGTCATTAAATTTCTTCCTGTTCACGTCTGCGGGTTTTGCACAGCAGAGGTAATGGCTTCATGAATCATTACAGCTGCATCGAGATGCGAGCGCAGCTTGCTGCCGGTATCATGGGGCTGGCGCGGCGTTTTCAAAACGAGCATCTCGCCCACAGCTTCCAGAGATACAGCATCAATGCCATCCAGCCATTCGCGAACCGAAGGGGTAAACGCAGCAATCAGTTGTGGATGATCATCGGCCAGCACATGGATTTTGTTGGCAAACAGCTCGTCATCGGGAAACATAACGTTATCGGTATTGAGTAAGTACTCCATCGAATCGCGCGCTTTGGTCGGCCGCGCACAAAATGCCGGCAAGGGCAGCTCGCTGTGTAGCACCGTGATCGTCCATGCATGGTGTTCTTTACGACGTTTCGCATGATTGAACATCGACGAGCCTGCAAGCCTCATTGAAGCCGCGAACTGCTCTATGCGATGACCGCGATACTCACCCGTATAGATCGGACCCGGTTGCAATTTCGCGAGTAAAAGCGAGTCACCGTATGGCGATTGTTCCGGGTGATCTTCACCTGCTGCTGTGTGAAAGTCATTGTTCGAATAGAAACGCCTTACCTGCAGCGGCGCCAGTATGCTGCGCCACAAGCCGTACAACACCAGCCCCGCAAACAACACAATCCAGAAACCAGTGGCGTATTGCTCAAACATTATGTCTCGGGTGTGGCAAAACGCGCAGGCTACAGGCTGGCCAATCGCCGCGCAAGCACTCACGCACTTTGCCAGCGCTGCTTACCATTCGTTGCAGCGGGCCCCACAAAAAAGATGACACGGGGCGAGGATTGCCGGATGATGCACCCGCTGCTGCCTGACCAGGCGTCCCAATCGAGCCCCATCCTGAACACCACTCCAGTCAACAATCTGCGCGGCATCGCGTGCATGGTGTCCGCCGGACTGTTTCTGGTCACGACAGATGCGATCACCAAGTGGCTGGTGCCTCACTATCCGGCGGGACAGATATTGTTTATCCAGGGCAGTTTGATCTCGCTTATCGCCATTCTCTGTATGCGTACTCGTGGCGAATCGCCGTTGGCGGCCCCCAGATGGCGACCACACATTTATCGCGGCGTTCTCTATGTGATTGGCGCCTTTGCCTTCCTCATCGCACTGCGCTACCTGGCGTTTGCAGAAGTCATCGCCATCGCGTTTGCCGGCCCGATGTTCATGACCCTGCTGGGCAAGATTTTCCTTGGCGAACAGGTTGGCTGGCATCGTCTTGGCGCCGTACTGGTCGGTTTTGTCGGCGTGCTGTTCGTCATCCAGCCGACCGGCGATGCATTGCACTGGGCCGTTGTGCTGCCATTGATCGTCGCGTTGTCCGATGCGATCCGCGATCTGGTAACCCGCCAGATGGCGACTGGCGAATCGAATTTTCGGGTAGTGTTTTCCACCGCCGCTATTCTTGCCACGGGCGGCTTGCTCACGGCTGTCGCGGGCTGGAACGAGTTGCGCCCGGAGGATCTGCTGTGGTTTGCACTGAGCTCGTGCACGTTCGTGATTGCGCATTTCTTAATGGTTGAAGCGTATCGCCATGGCCAACTGGCCGCCATCGCGCCGTTTCGCTACATTCAGATCATCTGGGCGATACTGGCTGGCTGGTTGATCTGGGGCGAGATGCCGTCAACCGCGGTGTTCACTGGCATTGGAATTATCTGCGCATCAGGGATTTATATTGCCTGGCGTGAGGCGCTGGCCAGACGCGGAGCGTGAGCCCGCGTTGAACACGGCATCCATCCGTAATTATAGAAACCACCACACTCACAACAATGTTGGGCACGCGGCTTTGCGCTTGTGGTGATTTGAGTGCCGTGCGGGCAATGCAGATACAACAACTGATGCGCCGGCTTTGCCCTGCCTACGGCTTTTCGGACAGCGCACAAATCAGTGCCAGGCACGACGTCATGCGCCTACAACAGGATAGTGTAGCGCTCGCGAATTTCGCGATCTGCGTTGTCGTCAAGGTAGACCGGGTTGTGCTGCGCCAGAATCTCGCGTACTTTCACATTGGCTCGCTGCCACATATCTTTAGAGCCGCCCTCCTGCCACACGGCCGGCTGTTGGCGGTCGGTCAGTGCGCTGGGCCAGAAGTAATCGCGCTGCATCGCATCGATGGTGTGCTGGGCACCGAGGAAATGGCCGTCGCCATAGACTGACTCTTTGATGGCCTCAAAGCCCAGCGTCTCTTCGTTCACTTCGATTCCCCTTAACACGCGATAAACCTGCGAGAGCATTTCATCGTCGATCAGCATCGCCTCGAACGACGCGCCGAGCAGACTTGCCATCATGCCGGAGGATTCGTACACCATATTGCAGCCGGCAAGGCCGACGCCAAGTGACGACATGGCCTTCTCCAGCCCCATCTGTGCGTCGACCGCTTTGCTGTCACTCATGCTGCTGGCTGCACCCGAGGGCAAACCAAGCCAGTTGGACAGTTGCGCCGAGGCGGCATTCAGCAGCGTGATCTCGCCGCCGCTGCCGCAAAAGGAGCCAGTGCGAAGATCGATCACAAAAGGCCAGTTGGAGAATATCATCGGATAACCGGGTGCGAAGATGTTCACCATCATCAACGCGGCCAGGGTTTCCGCCAGTGTGGAGGCCAGCATGCCGGCAATCGTTGCCGGCGCGGTGGCACCGGATTGCGCAGCGATTATATTGTTCAATGGCACGCCGCGTTCAATACACGCCATGGCCACGTCGAATGCGTCTTCACCATAACGCAGCGGCGAAATGATCGGACTGATATGGGCTTTACAGAAAGGTCGCTCGCGAAACCTGCCCTCGCCACCGAGCGCGATATCGAACATATCGATGATCGGATCGACGGTATTGGCGGTGGTAAAACTGGTGCCTACCGGTTTATTGGTCCCCTTGAGCAGCGCGTAAGCTGTGTTGATATCGAGTTCGTTGATGTCGGCCACGTCGGTTGCCACACAGCAACGGGTAAACCAGCTCACGTTAGTCAGTGAATCCGCCAGGCGAGTGAAATCATAGAGATCGCGCAGGGTCGCGGCCCGGTACTGGCTGGTATCCAGATCGAGTGTTTGCACAGCGGCACCGCCGGTACCGAAAAAGACGCGTTCACCACCGATTTCGATGTCGTGCTTTGGGTCACGACCATGCAGCACGAAGTTGCGACAGGCGCCGGCGATTACATCTTCCACCATACTGACGGGATAGCACAAACGCCCCGCCTCGTTCGTGTTGGCACCTTTTTCCAGCGCCTGCTGCATCAATGCGGCCGGTACATCGCCCATGCCAATCTCTGCCAGTATTTGCAGCGCGGAATCGTAGATCTGACGAATTTCGGGTTCGCAAAGCGGTTTGAACTGACCACCGACCGGCCCTGGCGGGCAGGGATTGATCTCCGGCGCTACGGCACGTTTTGCATGCATTGCCTGACGGGCGGTCATTTTGCCGCGACGGCGCGGTGTCGTAGTCATAACGTCACCCACAGTGTTGATGCGCGCGATGACAGCCACGCTACAGGAATAAATCGCGATCTACGCCGCTCGCAAGTGTTTACCCGTTGCCGATCGGCTCTCACCGATTCAACCTTTGACAAGTGCGTTTTGCACATCATATAAACACATTGGCCCGGTGACCGCCGAGAAGCGCTTGCCAAGCATTTCAACGGCCAGTTCAATACCGTGCGTCGCGCAGGAGGGTTGCACAAACGCGTAAGCGATATTCTTTTTTGTCCGGTGTCCAAAGCCGCCGGAAGTAATGGTGCCAATGATTTCATCGCCACTGTAGACGGAGTCACCTGCATGGGCTGCGGCAACATCGCAATCGATGGTCATTGCGACCAGCAGCCTCTCGGGACCGCGCTCGATTTCACTTTGCAACGCGGCCTTGCCAATAAAGTCCGGTTTGTCCATTTTCACAAAGCGATCAAGCCCGGTTTCAATCGGGTTGCGCTCGTAGATCAGGTCGGCTTTCCAGTGCAGATAGCCCTTCTCCATTCGCATTGACTCTGTGGCGTACAGGCCAAATCGGGACAGGCCGAACTGATCACCCGCCTGCGACAGCAGGGTCCAGACCAGATAGAGCTGCTCGTTGGGCACGTGCAATTCGTACGCGAGCTCGCCGGAGAAACTCACACTCATTGCGGTGACACTGGCATGGCCCAGCGTCATTTGCCGCACGCTCAGCCACGGGAAGGCCTGCTGTGACCAGTCACCGCGTGGCGACAGGCTCTGCAGCAATTCCCGGGAACGGGGACCGGCCAGCACCAATATGGTGTGACTGGCCGCCATCTCGGTAATCGTGACGGTATCCGGTCGGTGTTGGTTCAGCCAGTCCAGATCGTGCCATTCGGCCGCTGCCGCCGAGCCATACCAGTAGTGCTCGTCACCCAGCTTAGCGATCGTCGCTTCTGTCAGCACATGGCCATGCTCATTTAACAAATAACACAGTGCAATCTTGCCCGTCTTTGTCGGCAGTCGGCCGCATACCAGATGATCGAGAAACGCCTCGGCACCAGCGCCGCGAATCTCAAACCGATTAAAACCGGATACTTCCATTACCCCGACGTTCTGGCACAGTGCTTCAATTTCCCGCGCGACGACCGGTATGGTGTCGGTAAAGCGAAAGCTGTGCTGATCGACAAAATCGGGTTGATCGGCCGGTTTAAAAAACAGCGCACGCTCCCAGCCATTCACTACCCCCCACACTGCCCCCATTCCATCGAGCACCGGATACAATGGCGTGGTTCGCGCCAGCCGCGCTGCCGGCCGATGCTCGTGCGGCATGTGATAGTGAAATTCGTTCTGATAGTCCTCAATGGCTTTGAGGCAGGTGTGTTCGGTGTTGGCGTATTGTGTGAACCGCCGGGGGTCCAGACACCAGGCATCCCACTCGCATTCGCCGTGCACGATAAGCTCGGCGAGAATTTTTCCATGCCCGCCGCCCTCGCCGATGCCCGCGCGCAGGCCGATAATGCAGTAAGCGTTATCGACACCGGGAATCTGCCCGACCAGCGGCATGCCATCGATGGTGTAGGTGATCGGGCCGTTCACGACCGTGTGAATGCCGGCTTCCTGCAGTGACGGAATGCGTTTGAAAATGCCTTCCATGTTATCCAGACAGCGATCCAGATCAGACGGACACAACGCCTGGGTGAAATCCGGATCGATGCCATCCATGCCGAATGTTTTGCAGCCCTGCTCGTATACACCCACCAGCAGCCCCTGTTTCTCCTGGCGGCTGTAGAAGTCATCGTGTGGATCGCGAATCACCGGCACCTGAAAATCGAGCTGCTCGATTTCGGGCATGCTGTCGGTTAGAAAGTACATATGCTCCATCGAGGTGACCGGATGCTCGACGCCGAGCATGCCGCCAACCTCATTGACCCGATAGCCACTGGCATTGACCACCTTCTCGCAGGTGATGTCACCATTTTTCGTATGCACGATAAATTCGCCGCTGGCTTTGCGGGTGATATTTTCAACCGGATTGAATCGATAGACCTCGGCACCTGCACGCCGAGCCTGACGCGCCAGCGCCTGGGTAATACCGGCCGGATCGATATAGCCATCGAGCGGATCCCACCAGGCGCCGAGGATGCCATCGGTCTGTAACAATGGATGGCGCCTGCCAGTCTCCGCCGCATCGATAACCTCCATCTCCACGCCCATGCCACGCGCAAGGCTGACATGATGGTGATAGGTATCGAGATGATCCTGGCTATAGGCGGTGCGCATGCCACCGGTGATGTGATAGGCAAACGGGTGATCCGGGTCAGCGGCCAGCTCACGATAGAGATTGATGCTGTGCCGCTTCAGACCGATCATCGTCTGGTTGCCGCCGAACTGCGTAACCTGGGCGGCTGCATGCCAGGTGGAGCCAGAGGTGAGCTCGTCACGCTCGACCAGCACCACGTCGGTCCAGCCTTCGCGAGTCAGGTGATAGAGCGTCGAGCAGCCTGCGATTCCGCCGCCAATCACCACCACACGGGCCTGTGTCTTCATGTCTTGCGCTATCCTGATGCCGGAATGGTTGAACACCAATATTCACTAAAAATCGCGCGGGTGACAAACCCAAAATTCTGATTTATGGTTCAATATTACTGAACCATCGCGACCACCGCCCTTGAAACACCGCCTGCCACCGCTGGATAGCCTGAAAGCCTTCGAAGCTGCCGCCCGCCACCTGAGCTTCACTATCGCGGCCGAGGAATTGTGCATCACGAAAAGCGCCATCAGTTACCAGATCAGGAAACTGGAAGCGCACTTGCAGTGCAGTCTGTTCAAACGTTCGATACGCCAGATCTATCTGACTGATGCCGGACAGATGCTGTTGCGCACCACCCGGCTCACGTTTACCGAACTGGAGGACACACTGCAGCGTATTCGGGCTGACAGTCAGTCCGGTGGAGTGACAATCGCCGCTACAACCTACGTAGCCGCACGGTGGCTTTCGCCGAGGATCAGCGAGTTCAACACACTCTACCCGGAAATCCCGATCCTGCTGCAGCACTCGGTCAATTCGAGCGGCTTCAGGCTTGAAGATGTCGATCTGGCGATTCGATGGGGACCTTGCGATTCATCCGAACCGGCAACCCGGCTCGGCGCGATCCCGATGCCGCTCTACCCGGCTATCAGCCCACAGTTGCTCGAGCGCCACGGACTGGCAGGCACCGCACCACTCGATGGATGCCAGCTCGGCAGCCAGCCATTGTGTGAAATACCACTGCTGTGCGAGGACCGGGCTCAGGATCTTTGGCAGGAATGGTTGCAGAGTAACGGCAATAGTGACCAACCCCTGTTGCCCAATCCTCGCCGCCTTATTAGCGACGCCAACGTAAGGGTACAGGCAGCAATCGACGGGCAGGGTTTCATTCTGGCCGACAACCTGATGCTGAACGAATTCTCCAACAACCTGCTGGTGGCCCCTTTTCCAGAGAAACTGGAGGGATACGGCTATAGCTGCCTGGCGGCGCGGGACAGAATTGAAAATACCGGTGCCCGGGCGATCAAAGGCTGGATGGCAAGCTGGATGTCCTGAGCGCACGATACGCCGCGCGTTAACTCCCTCACCGTCCTATGCCGCTGGCAGCAAAGCGGGCCTCCGTGATTGTCAAGCAGATCTTTACAAATTTCAGAACCGTTCGGTCCAAACGCAACACGCTGGTTCGGATCTCGTGTCAATGCGCATATGCCGCGAGGAGGCAGGCATTTCACCCGGCAGCCCAAACAGCGCCGATTCCAGTCGAATCAGCCGCTCGTGAAACGCATCGCCATAAATTTTCAAGAACTAACTTGCGCCTTGCCGGTCTATCGATACAACACGGTGAGCGTGCCACTTCGCATGAACACTGTGGTTACTGACTGCATACACGCTAACTTCATCCCTACTCGCGAGAGAGCAACCATGTTCAAGAAACTCACCGCAACTGCCGTCATGACACTGGCCTGCACATTCGCCTACGCAGGCCCTCAATACGTGGACGAATCGGGCTATGCGCTCAGTGGTTATGACCCGGTGGCATACCACTCACTCGAGCAAGCACCCGTCGGCGAAAAGCAGCCCGAAGCGGTACCCGGAAAGAAAGCGATCACCGCTGAATTCAATGGCGCAACCTGGGCATTTTCAACGACTGACAACCGCGACACGTTTCTCGCAAACCCCGAGAAATACGCGCCTCAATTCGACGGCCATTGTGCGTACGGCATTTCGCAGGGCGGCAAAGTACCGGCCAACCCGAATCTATGGCGCATCATTGATGAAAAACTCTACGTCAACATCAACCCCGCAGTGGTTGGCTTCTTTGAAGAAGACATACCTGGCTTGCTGACAGCCGGTGAAGAAAAATGGAAAGCTGAACTCGAGGCTGTCGAAGCTTCTGACCGAAGCTGGAAAGAAATGAAAGCCAATGATGGCACCTACAGCACCGAGAGCCCGCTCTAAACGCAAAGTTGCAACACATCTGTTACACTGATTTTTCAACTTAAGCAATAGCAGCGAGCACATCGCCGCTCCCAAAACGAGACTATTATGAGCACTACTAACAACACTCGAAAAGCAACCATCATCGCTGGATCACTTGCATTGGCACTGTCACAGGCAGCTGCCATTCAGACAGCAAGCGCCGGTGCCAAAGAAAAGTGCTACGGCATTTCACTGGCCGGCCAGAATGATTGCGCAGCAGGCCCCGGCACAACTTGCGCCGGAACCTCTACTGTCGATTACCAGGGCAATGCATGGACACTGGTGCCAGCAGGTGATTGCGCAAAATTCGGCGTAGAAGAAACTCAGGCAGAATTTGAGCTACCCGAAGAACGCGTCGGTTCACTGGAAGCGCTCGATCGAGATTTGCCGACTGATTCCTAGGTTAAAACCCATCAGTTGCGATTGATTGTAAGTAACTCTTCAGTTCAGCCCGATGACGACAAATACCGCCCCTCGGCTAGCATCAGCTAGCCACTCAGGCTTGCCGCCCAGGGCTGGCGTGTGCCTCAAACCGCAACACTACGAAGACATCCTCCGCGACCAGCCGGATATCGGCTGGTTCGAGGTGCACGCTGAGAATTATCTTGGCGCCGGAGGCGCACCGCTACACTATCTGGAAACAATCCGCGAGCGCTATCCGTTATCCATTCACGGCGTCGGCTTGTCGATAGGCTCGGCAGATGGACTGGACACCAACCACCTTGAGCGCGTCGCAAAGCTGGTTGAGCGCTTCGAGCCCGAGTCTTTTAGTGAGCATCTGGCCTGGTCGACACACGATAACCATTTCTACAGCGACCTGCTGCCAGTGCCATACAACCAACACACTGAAGATCTGGTCTGTAACCATATCGATCAGGTGCAAACCCGATTGCGCAGGCCGATGCTGCTTGAGAACCCGGCCAACTATCTGGAATTAAATGACACGGTAACCAGCGAGAGCAACTTTATCAATAATGTGGTGCAACGCACCGGGTGCGGCCTGTTGCTCGACGTAAACAACGTGTACGTCTCCGCCCGGAACTGTCACTACAATGCGCTCGACTACATGAAGTCATTACCACTGCAAAGCGTTGGCGAAATACACCTCGCCGGTCATGCGGTCGACGACTCGATTCCCGATGAAGCACTCCTTATTGACGCACACGACCGCGCAGTCTCCACAGCTGTCTGGAAGCTGTACGACCAGTTGATACAACTCACCGGTGCTCGCCCGACTCTGATCGAATGGGATACCAACATCCCCGCGTGGCAGGTACTGTTGAATGAGATGGTCAAAGCTGATCTGTTGCTGAATCAGCCCCCCGCCAGATTAGCACATGCCACAGAAAACTGATTTTCACAGCCGTTTCGCGCAAGCGCTGCAAGACCCTCAGATCAACACCCGGCCGCTACTAAAACCAACCGGCACAGCGAACCAGCGGCGACGCTTCGACGTATACCGAAACAATCGCGCCGTCAGTCTGATCGACAACCTGCGCAGCGCTTACCCCGCTATTTTTCGTCTGGTTGGCGAGGATTTCTTCAATGCTGCAGCACGCAACTACATCGACAGGCATCCGCCAACCGGCCCGGTCATGGCCGAATACGGCGGCGAGTTCGGCGACTATATGGCGGCGATGCCAAACACTGATTCCGTACCCTATCTTGCCGACATAGCATCACTGGAATGGCAACGGCTGCAGTCCTATCACAGCGCGAACTCACCCGTTCTGAACATCAACGAGCTGGCAAAGATTGATTCAGCCGAGTTAGTAAACCTTCGCCTGCAGCGCCATCCGGCATTTTCTGCCATACAGTCGCGATGGCCGATTGGATCAATCTGGACAATCTGCACCAGTGACGCGGAGTCTGCAACCAGTCCCGCCGAAGTCGACATGCAACGATCTGAATCTGTCGTGGTCACACGTCCCGGGCTGGAGGTTCTCACCAATGTTATTCCAGCGACAGGCTATCTCTTTTTAAACGCGCTTGTGCAGGGAAAAACCATCGGCGATGCCGCCGAGCCAGCACTGACTGAAGACCCGACATTCGATACCGGCTCACACCTGGCGGGTCTTGTTGCACTGGGCGTTTTCAGCGACATTAATTTCACCACGGAATAACCCGACGATGACGAATCCGATCACACGTTTACACCAGGCTATTTTTGGCTCAATACAAAATGCACTGCAGGGCTGGTTTCCGGGCTTACTCGCCCGCCTGACATTCGCCTCGGTTTTGCTGATGTACTTTCTGAACTCTGCCAAAACCAAGGTAGGCGACGGACTGGCAGGCTTTACCCAAATACAGGACAACGCCTATTTTCAAATTTTGCCTAAAGTTGTAGAGCAGTTTGGCTACGATGCATCGCAAGTGCCGGTGTTTCCGTATCAGTGGATCGTCTATGCAGGTACCTATAGCGAATTCATCCTGCCGGTACTGATCGTAGCCGGGCTGTTCACACGCATCGCCGCGTTCGGCATGA
This sequence comes from uncultured Granulosicoccaceae bacterium, assembly GCA_937920585.1. Taxonomy (GTDB): domain Bacteria; phylum Pseudomonadota; class Gammaproteobacteria; order Granulosicoccales; family Granulosicoccaceae; genus CAKZSB01. Next base: position 12,611 of record CAKZSB010000285.1, read on the forward strand.
TCGTATTTGTTGCAGTACAAACTTATGTCGACATTACCGCCCACGCGGTCGACGACAAGACCATAGGCTCTTTTTTCGATCGATTTCCCGATGCCGTGATCGCCGACCAGCGAGCATTGTGGGTGTTTCTGCTGATGTACCTGTTTATTTATGGCGCTGGCAAGCTGTCGCTGGATTATCTATTCGCCGGTCGACGCTAAAACGCAGGTTCAGTAACCGCGCTCGCAGTCACAAATGTTCAGCAGTGACTCGCTGGCCAGCCAGCGTTGCAGATTGTCGGCAAAGAAATGGGCAAAGTGCTCGGGCCAGTCGCGGGTCGAATCGGATACATGGGGGGAGATAACGACATTGGGTATCTCCCATAAAGGGCTGTCTGCCGGCAAGGGTTCTCGACCAAAAACGTCCAGATAAGCACCGGCTATTTGTTGCTGTTCGAGCGCGTTAACCAATGCTGCCTCATCTACCAGCTCGGCGCGCGCGGTGTTGATCAGGTAGGCATCTCGGCGCATCTGCGCAAACTCTTTTTCGCCCAGCAGTTTGCGAGTATTGTCGGTAAGCGGCGCGTGGAGACAGACATAATGCGCACGTGCCAGCGCCTCGTGCAATTGCCCCTGGTCGATCAACTCGTCGACCTGTGCGAGCTCTTGCACGGATTGATTGCGAAGCCCCAGAACACGCAAACCAAAATACTTTGCGTGAGCGGCAACCGCACGCCCGATGTGACCCAGACCGACAATCAGAACGGTTTTGTCTCTCAGCGCCTGCCACGGAGTTTGGCACCATCGGCGGGTAGTTTTTTGTTGCAGATAGCGATGAAAGTCGAAATTGAACATCAACATTGCACCTGCTACGGTCTCCGCCATTGCAAATGCCATTACGCCGGAGCTGTTAGTCAATGTTAGTGTTGTATTTTCAAACGGCATCAAGTGATCGATGCCGGCTCCCGCCACATGCGCCCACCTTACCGATGGCCGATTGACAACCGCACGCTGCACCTCGTTGGCAATCGCCGGATTCTTCCAGCTAAAGATGACCGCTGGCTCCACGCGTTCAGCCGTCGCACGGACAACGGCATTATCGCTGCAGGCAAAAAACTCGACATCGGGGAATCTGGCCTCCAGTGAGGCGAGGTAATATTCCGGCTGGTCATCCAGTATCAGAACTCTGACAGGGCTGGTATTCGACATCATCTCAGGCACATTCCAGGCTGTTCG
>CAKZSB010000286.1 GCA_937920585.1 uncultured Granulosicoccaceae bacterium
GGCCGGCGATGTATTCCCGGCCCGCTCCACTCGACAGCAAGGCTCGCGTTCGCACTGCGTTGAAAAAAGGTAACGACAAGATTGTGCTGCCCGGCAGACAGGGTCACTGACCCGTTTCGCTCTGTTAGCGCGTGGACGCCATCCGCATCCACCACCTGCGAGCCATCCACATACAGACGCGCGCCATCCGCGGAATTGAGATAAAACTGGTAGTTGCCGGCAGTTGGCACATTTAAAACTGCTGTGTATCGAAAGGCGTAATTACTGGGGCTCGATCGCGGCAACGCGCTGAACGTGCCAAGCGTTCCGGTGCTGACAGCTGCCAATCGGTCGAAATTGGGCAGGCTGCTCCAACTACCGGCATATTCTTCGTAGACGATACGATCGGCGTTGATCAACGCCGACTCAGAGGCAGCAGAACTGGGCCCTACGCCGGTTTCGCTCAGGTAACTGCCATACTCCACACTCCTGAGATGCGCGCTGCCAGGCAAACGGTTAGCACTGGTCTGTGACTCTATATTGGTGGCTAGTGACTGCCCCAGATAGATCTCCACATCTTCGGCCCATGCCGAGCCGCTGAGCACAGTCATTATCATCGACGCCGCCAATAGAACGACGCGTTGTCGAATGTCTGTTATCAATTTGACCGTCACATCCATGCAATCGGGCATATTTATCTTGCTTGTGAGTAGCTGATACGCGCGGCTCTGCGCGTCGTGCAACTGACTTGAGTCAGAATACGCAGGTTATCGTATCGAGTTCACATTTCTTGAGTTTTAAATGGGCAGTGCCCTGATTTCACTCAAGTTCAGGATGTTAGAGCAATACCTTCTCAACACCTCCGCGCCGGGCACGCTCGATAAAGTCGCTGGTCCAGTCTTCACCCAATACCTGTCTTGCCACTTCAACGACAATGTAGTCTGTTTCAACGCCCGTTTCATCTTCATAGCGCGACAATCCCTGTACACAGGCGGGGCACGATGTAAGCATCTTCACATTGCCCTCGCTGGCAACACGGTCACCAGTCAGCGCCTTCACTCCCTTGTGCAGCTCTTCCGCTTTACGAAAACGTACCTGGTTGGCGACATCAGGGCGAGTCACCGCAAAGGTGCCAGCTTCGCCGCAACATCGATCGGTCAGGCTGACAGACTCGCCGACCAGTGCGCGAGTGACCTGTAGCGGGTTATGCGTTTTCATCGGGCTATGGCAAGGGTCGTGGTAGAGATACTGAACCCCGCTGACACCCTCTGTGCTGTAGCCTTTTTCCATCAATAACTCATGAATATCTACCAACCGGCACTGCGGGAATATCTGCTCGAATTCGTACTTGAGCAATTGATCCATACAGGTACCACACGACACCACCACCGTTTTTATGTCCAGATAGTTCAGTGTGTTCGCTACGCGATGAAACAGCACTCGATTGTCGGTCGTTATTTCCTGGCCTTTCTCGTGATCGCCAGAGGATGTCTGCGGGTAGCCACAGCAAAGGTAGCCCGGTGGCAGAACCGTTTGCACGCCGGCATCGTAGAGCATCGCAAGTGTCGCCAGGCCGACTTTGCTAAACAAACGCTCTGATCCACAACCCGGAAAATAGAACACTGATTCAGTGTCCTCATTGACGACGGCAGGATTTCGAAGAATCGGCACGTAGGAAGCATCTTCAACACCCAGTATGGCGCGCATCGGCCGGGTTGGCAGGTATTTCTTTGACGGCAGCTTGCGATTGACAAAATGTACAACCTGCTCGCTAACACCCACATTGCCCGCCACACTGGGCGGCGGTGCCGCGCGCTGACGAAACATACCGGGAATTTTCCCAAGCACATGGTTGGCTGCGCGCTGGCTGGCAAAGCCCCAGTCAATCATCACTTTGCGCGCGATGTTGATGCTGGCAGGATCTCGCATGTTGAGAAACGCCATCGAGGCTCTGGTACCTAGTTTTCGCTTGCGCTTGCCCTGCTGACTCAGTATTCGCCGCATGTGTATGCTGACATCACCGAAGTCGATATCAACCGGGCATGGCGCCAGACAACGATGGCAAACCGTACAGTGATCGGCAACGTCATTCATCTCTTCAAAATGGCGAATGGATATACCGCGCCGCGTTTGCTCCTCATACAGAAAAGCCTCGATGATCAATCCGCTGGCAAGAATTTTATTGCGCGGCGAATACAACAAATTGGCACGCGGCACGTGAGTGCTGCACACCGGCTTGCATTTGCCGCAGCGCAAACAATCCTTGATGCTATCGTTCAGTGACCCAAGATCGCTCTGCTCAAGAATAATCGACTCCTGTTTGAGCAATCGAAAAGATGGTGTGTAGGCGTGTTGCAGCCCTGAACCCGGCATCAGCTTGCCGCGATTGAAATACCCGTGTGGATCGACTGCATTCTTGTATTCGCAAAAACGGGCCACACTGGCTTCATCCATGTACTGCATTTTGGTCAGACCGATACCGTGCTCGCCGGAAATGACACCACCCAGCGACTTGGCCAGCGCCATAATTTCATCGACCACTCGATCCGCTGCCTGCATCATCTGGTAGTCGTCGGAGTTGACCGGTATGTTGCTATGTACGTTGCCGTCGCCGGCGTGCGCGTGCAGCGCGACGAACAACCTGCCAGGCCGCACCTTCGCATGCACCGCATCGATTTGCTCGCGAACCGCCTGGTAGCGACGGCCGGTGAAGATTTCCTTTAGAGGTCGCTCAATTTCTGCCCGCAATGAAACAACAACGCTCCGCGCCAGAAATGCCCGAATTAATAATTCATCGGTGGCGTGTTGCTCACTCACATCTCCCGCCAGATCTGCGCAGGCTGACAGCGGCTGATCAAGCTGCGCCAGCATCGCCTGCCAGCGAGCGCGCACCGCCTTGATCAAAGTTTGCGCAGCAGCGCGATGGCGTTCATCAATCTGGCGCTGCTCGTCGCCGCCGATGTCGTCTTCCGATGCCAGTTGCAATGCGAGCGGCTGTTGAAACAAATCCCCCAGGGCTGCGATATTTTGAAGCTTGTTGCGGATGGACTGCACTATATTGATGCGCTCAATGCCCTCGCTGTAGTCGGCCAGCGCTGCCAGCGGAATCACGACATCTTCATTGATCTTGAATGCATTGGTATGCGCGGCGATGGCCGCTGTTCTGGAGCGGGCAGCCCAGAAACGCTCCCTCGCCTCGGCACTGACAGCTATAAATCCTTCACCATCGCGCTGGTTGACAATACGTACCATAGTGGATGCCGCTGCCGCCACGGCGTCCTCGGAGTCGCTGACGATATCGGCCAGCAACAACATGCGCGGCAGCTGACCGCGGGCCGCTTTGGGGCTGTAGGCAACGGCTTTGATATAGCGGTCGTCGAGATGCTCGAGCCCGGCCAGCATGACATCGGGCAGTGCATCAATCGCGTCCACAACCTCGACAATAGCAGGCACCGCAGAATGTAGATCGCGAGCGTAAAATTCCATGCACACTGTGCGCGTGAAGTTGTGCGCACGATGCAGAATAAACTCAGCCGACGTGATAAGACCATCGCAGCCTTCCTTTTGCACACCCGGCAGCCCGCCGAGAAACTTGTCGGTAACATCCTTGCCAAGCCCCGCGGTGCGAAAGTCACCGCCGGCAAATTTCAATATCTGTGGATCCCCGATGACCGGGCCATCGATCGACTCGCGACGAGTGACCTCAAAGGCTACTTCGGACTGATCGTGAATCTTGCCCAGATTGTGTGACAGGCGCTGAACTTCAAGCCAGTTGCCATCGGGTGCAATCATCCGCCAACTGGCGAGGTTGTCGAGCGTGGTGCCCCACAATACCGCTTTCTTGCCGCCGGCATTCATCGCGACATTGCCGCCGATAGTGCTTGCATCCTGTGACGTGGGATCGACGGCAAACACCAGACCGGCTGCAGCCGCGGCCTCTGATACACGCCGGGTCACCACGCCGGCACCACAGCGGACTGTCGATACGGCTGTGTTCACCCCGGGTAATTCTCGTGCCGCCACAGGGCCGAGCTGATCGAGCTTTTCAGTGTTGATGACAGCTGTATCGGCATGCAGCGGTATCGCACCGCCGGTGTAACCGGTGCCACCGCCGCGCGCGATGATTGTCAAACCGGCGGCGATACACTGTTGCACCACCCACTGAATCTGGGCTTCGTCATCGGGCGTCACCACCACCAGCGGATACTCAACCCGCCAGTCAGTTGCGTCGGTTACGTGGGACACCCGCGCCAGACCACCAAAATCGATGTTGCCTGGCGCCGTCACCTTGAGCAGGCGCTTTTTCACCTGCTTGCGCAGTTGTGCTGTATCGACCAGCCATTTCTCGAAATCTTTTACCGCGACGCGACTGCGCTTGAGCAATCGCAGCGCAATGTCGTCGCCATCCTGGCGGGCGTCAATCTGATCCAGACGATGATGCAGGGCGGCGAGCAATGCTTTGCGTCGCCTGCCGATGTTGAGCAGATCATCCTGAATGTAGGGATTGCGAATAATCACCCACATGTCGCCCAGCACCTCGAACAACATGCGCGCCGACTGGCCGGTTCGGCGGCTGCCGCGAAGCTTTTGCACATCATCCCAAGCCGACGAATCCAGCAATCGACAGACGATCTCGCGATCAGAAAAGGAGGTGTAGTTATAGGGGATTTCGCGCAGACGCGCAGGCGAGGCAGATACCGTCGCTGTGGTCATTTATGTACCGGATTAACACAGTCAGGGGCACAGAATTAAACCGCAACGCCAACCGCTGTGCAACCGAGACCTGTCGACGAACGCATGATCGCCGAATAACCCGCGGCTCACGCTGCGAGTAAATCGCTGCCTGTTATACGCCGTTGCGGGCACGCTCGCGGGCGCGTTCCCGGAGCGCCAGAAAGACCGCGCCAGCTACGATAACCAAGGCGCCCAGCGCTCCGGTCGCATCCGGTGCATCACCAAAAACCCAGAGGTCGAGCACGCTCGCGAACACAAGCGTAGAGTACATAAACGGCATTACAAAGCTCGCTTCACCATCGCGCATGCCGGTGAGGAAAAACACTTGTGCCGCAGCCATACTAACGCCCACTGCCGCCAGCAATAACCATTGCACAGCACTCGGCTCTCGCCACACCCAGTATGCCGCCACCAGTGCGATCAGCAGTCCGATCGAATTGTTGATGAACAGCACCTGCACGCGAGGCTCGAGCGAACTGAGGCGCTTGATCAGTGTTGACTCGACACCACCGGCCAGGGCCGACACCAGCGCAATCAGGGCCGCCGGCTGAAACGCACCGGTTCCCGGGCGCACCAGTATCAATGCGCCACTGAGCATGATCGCCGCCGCGCTGATTCGCAGCCAGCCGACGCGCTCACCCAGAAAAAGCACGGCCAGCACCATCGCGACCAGCGGCGACAGAAAACTGATTGCCGTGGCGTCGGCCAGGGCCATCAGTGAACCGGCCCAGAACAGCGCAGTCACGGTGAGCCAGCCAAAAAAAGACCGCGTGATATGCAGGCGCCAGTGGATCGGCTGAAAACGGCTGCGACGCAGCACCACCACGATAAACCAGATCAGCCAGCCGAACAGAAAACGCCCGGCGGTGATCTGTAGCGGATGCATGGCGTCATCAGTGGTTGCGACACGCTCAAAGCGACCTGCCACCCCCTTGGCCAGCAGTGTCGACACAGCGATAAAGAAGCAGGCAATTACCATGGTAATTGCCGCGCGTGGCGCAGCGCTAAACTTCAACGCACACTACCGGTGTTTAGCTCGCTCAATGATCGAAATCGCCTCTGTTCGCGGGCGCAAACCCTAACACAACGGCTGGCGCCACACCTACGCAGCTCAATAATCTCACCGGACCTGTTAAGCTCTTGTGCATGAGTAATGGCGAACACCGTCATCGATCAGCCACCACCAGCAAGAGCATCGCACCCTTGTCATCCACTGTCGAACCCGCAATCAGTATTGACCACGTCTGGAAGGTTTTTGGTGACAACAGCAAGCATGTGCTGAAGCAGATTCAGCAGCAGAATTTATCCAAAACCGCGGCGCTAGAGCAGCACAACTGCGTCATCGGCGTTGCCGACGTCAGCTTCGACATCCACCGTGGCGAGATTTTCTGTGTGATGGGGCTGTCCGGCAGCGGTAAATCTACGCTCGTGCGGCATATAAATCGATTGCTCGAACCCACTTCGGGTGGCATCACCGTTAACGGGCGCGATGTCATGAGCATGAATCCGGCAGAGTTGCGTCAGTATCGCAATGAGCACATTGCGATGGTTTTCCAGAATTTCGCCTTGATGCCGCATCGATCGGTGCTGGACAACATCGCTATGCCACTGGAGATCCGCGGACAGCCCAAAAACAAACGTATCGAGCGCGCCCGGGAAATTCTCGAAATGGTTGAGCTCGGCGGCTGGGGCAACAAGTTCGCACACGAGTTGTCCGGCGGCATGCAGCAGCGCGTCGGGCTGGCGCGCGCGATTGCCGCCGACTCTGAAATTCTGTTGATGGACGAACCGTTCAGCGCACTGGATCCGTTGATCCGCCGGCAGTTGCAAAGTGAATTCATGCGGCTGGCCTCGGTGATGAACAAAACTACAGTGTTTATCACGCACGATCTGGACGAAGCGGTGCGCATTGGCAATCGCATCGCCATCATGCGAGACGGCTCGGTCGTTCAGGTGGGAACACCCGAAGAGATTGTGATGCACCCGGCCGATGACTATGTAGCAGACTTCGTCGCCGGCATTTCACGGCTGAAGGTGGTGCGCGCACACGCCATTATGGAACCGATAGAAGCACCGAACGTTTGCGCCACACAGTGCCAGCTCAGTGATGATTTGAGCACATTGATACGGCTTGCCATCAACAACGAAGATCCACTGCAGGTTGTGGACGACAACGGACAGTTCGTTGGCCAGATCAGGCGCTCTGCACTGCTGCAGGCCGTGATTGAAGGGGCCGACGACGAGACTCCTGCGCGATAACCGTTGCGTTTGATCTTTGAGCCGATAACTGCCAGCACATCTGCGGAAGTTTCAACACCTGTATCTCCCGCCAATCGCAG
>CAKZSB010000287.1 GCA_937920585.1 uncultured Granulosicoccaceae bacterium
GATCATCGCTACGGTGCCTGGTACCGGATACTCAAGCGCAATAATGAACCCTACGACAACCTGAAATCACCGGCCGGCAAGACTGACTATCACACCATGGGGGCGTGTCTGGATGTGCTGGTCAGTCAGGGGGTGAGTGCCCCGTGGCGGGATTAGCCGGCAAATGTCAGGTTGAACTCCACTCGCCGGTTGAGCCTGCGACCCTCGATCGTGTCGTTGCTGGCGATTGGACGTGACTCGCCAAATCCGGCCGCTTTGAGCCGCTTGAGGGGCACGCCATGCTGAACAAAAAACAATGCGCAAGCGCGTGCCCGCTCTTTGGATAATTCCATATTGGCAACCGCATCGCCCGATGAATCGGTGTGTCCGGATATCTCCAGAATGGCATCAGGGTAGCGTTTGAGCAGATTCGCCACGTTCATCAGAGCATTGGCTGAATTGCCGGTGAGGGTGGCGCTGTCTGGCTCGAACTCGAGCATGGCGATGGCTGAATCGAGAACGGCTCTGTCCGAATCGCTGATCGGGCTGTCGGCCGCAGGCTGGAGTGCGGGATAGGTTTTAACTTTGCCCAGCCGTGTATCCACCAGCGGAGCCGAATCATCGATTTTTGCCGGCGCTGTCGGTAACGCGGCTGCAACACTGGCGGGGATCTCGGTAATCTGGCCAGTTTGCGCCTGAGGCTCTGACATCATGTCTTCCGGACTCGGCGGGCAGCCACGCAGGTTGATCGCACCTGCAGTGTTCGGGCACAGGTCTTCACCATCGGCCACGCTATCTCCATCGCGATCTGCCGGGCAACCGTGACGCGCCACGATACCGGCAACCGTCGGGCAGGCATCGCTGCCATCGGCGAGACCATCCATATCGCTGTCCTGCTCGACCGGGCAGCCGTTGCCGTTGGCCGGGCCTTTTATTTCCGGGCACTGGTCGAGCGCATCGGCAACGCCATCGGCGTCGGCATCTGCCGGACAACCACCGGTTGATTCCGGGCCGGGATGGGCGGGGCACAGATCACGGTGATCGGGTATGCCATCAGTATCGGCATCGGCTTTCAAATCGTCACAGGGCAGGGTATTGCAACTGGTGTCGAGCGTGGCTTCCACAGCGGGTTCCGTGGTTGCTTCGGCGGCGCAACCGTAGCCATCGTCGCCTGCCTGCTGCGGGCAGTTGTCATCGATATCGAACACGCCATCGCCATCGCTGTCGGCCGGACAGCCATTGTCGTGTGCTTCGCCAGCGAGCCCCGGGCAATGATCCAGATCGTCGCTGATGGTGTCGCCGTCGCTATCGTTCGGGCAGCCCAGCAGTGCCGCAGTGCCGGCAACTTCAGGGCAGCGATCTTCAATATTGGCAATGCCGTCGGCATCGTCGTCGGCCGGGCAGCCACCCGTGGCTGCGATGCCCGCGAGCGTCGGGCATCGATCGGCCAGATCGGCGATGCCATCGCCATCGATGTCAGCGCGCTGCTGGCGGGCGAGGGTCTGCTGATCATGGGCCAGGGTATCGCTGTAGATCGAGTCGGTGTTGGCTGCCGTGCGGCCCCAGGCCCACCAGCAGGCAACGGCTGCGAACATCAGCGCAGACACTGCCAGGTAGAGTTGATCACGCCGGGCACTGGCGTTAGTGGCAGGCTTGTCGGTCATGATTTTGAACACCCGATCATTGAGGAGCAGGTGTGATAGCCGCAGCTGATATCGGCCAGTATTATCTTCATTGGTGTGTTGTGTACCGGGTATACGCGCAATGGATCCTTATTAAAAGTAGCAGCCCGGTGTGGAAGTCAAGGTTATCTGCCTCACCTTGATCGATAAAGTCAGGTTATAGAGCGAACAGGTGTTCGGCCTGGGGTGAAACAGGGGCCGCCGCCAATTCGGCGGCTGCCCGGTAACACCTTATTCAGGCGGCGTTGGCGGTGCTGGCGGGCTCCGCGCGCGACGGCGTGTAGGCCAGGTTGCTGGCTAGCCATTTCTCGGCACTTTCAACGCTCATGCCGCGTCGTTTGCAATGGTTTTCTATCTGGTCGCGGCCAATCGAGCCGACCCCGAAGTAGCGCGCCTGCGGGTGGGCAAAGTACCAGCCGCTGACTGACGACGCTGGCCACATAGCCATCGATTCGGTCAGTGCGATGCCGGTATGTTTTTCCACCTCGAGTAAGTCCCAGAGAATCGGTTTCTGGGTGTGATCGGGGCAGGCCGGATAGCCGCTGGCCGGGCGAATGCCGCGATACTTTTCACGAATCAGGTCAGTGGTCTCGAGCGTTTCCTCGCGGGCGTAACCCCAGTAACGCGTTCTGACTTCGCGATGCAGATACTCGGCGAAGGCTTCGGCGAATCGATCACCAATCGCTTTGGCCATAATGCTGTTGTAGTCGTCGTGGGCGGCATCGAATTCGGCGACGAGTCTGTCAAGGCCGTGCCCCGCCGTGACGGCAAAGCAGCCGATCCAGTCTTCGACCCCGGCGTCGGCCGGAGCAATGAAATCGGCCAGCGCCAGATTTGCTTTGCCCGCCGGCAGTTTTGCCTGCTGGCGCAGCCCGGGCAGGGTAGCGAGCAGCTTGTCGCGCGATTGCGGATCAAAGATCTGTACATCCTCGCCATCCACTGAACTGGCGGGGAATAATCCGAATACGGCGCGTGCGCGAATGTCGGGTGCTGCGACAAATCGCTGGATCATCTGTTGCGCATCGTCGAACAACTGGCGTGCCTGTTCGCCCAGTTTTTCGTCGTTGAGAATGCGCGGATACTTGCCGCGCAGTTGCCAGGTATGGAAAAACGGTGTCCAGTCGATGTAATCGATCAGCTTCTCGAAGGGCAGATCGTCAATCACGTGTAAACCCGGCATGGCGGCCGGCGCGGGTGGTTCGGCCTGCCAGTCGGTGACCAGTGCATTGCGTCGTGCATCGCGCAGCGGCAGCAGCTTTTTCTCTTCGTCGCGCTGGGCGAATCGCTCGCGCATATCAACGTATTCGGCGTCGGTTTCGCTGATGAATTGTTCGCGCCGCTCTGCGCTGAGCAGTTTGCTGACCACGCCAACAGCGCGCGAGGCATCTGCCACATACACCACGGGTTGCTCGTAGTGCGGTGCGAT
>CAKZSB010000288.1 GCA_937920585.1 uncultured Granulosicoccaceae bacterium
GGCGGATTTGATATCGCCGTTGCAAACGCCGGTGTAGCCAGCAGCAGTGCGTTTATAAAAAGCAGCCTCGAAGAACTCGACCATATGCTCGATGTCAACGTGCGAGGCGTATTCAACACCTGGCAACTTGCGCTGCCCCATATGCTGCAAAACAAATCCGGACGCCTGCTCGCTATTGCCTCCATGGCGGGTCTGCAGGGATACGCCTACACCGCGGGATATTGCGCATCCAAACACGCGGTCATCGGCATGATGAGATCAGTGGCGATGGAATACACCAAAAAAGGTATCACAGTCAATGCACTGTGCCCCGGTTTTGTCGATACGCCGATGCTTGAACGCTCGATCGACAACATCGTGGAATCGACAGGTCGCAGCCGCGAGCAGGCGCGCGCCGATCTGGCATCGCAAAATCGCGATGGCACGATCATTCAACCCGAACAAATCGCCTCACTGGTACTTGAACTGGCAGGTGACGCCGGCGCAAACCGTACCGGTGAGGCAATCGAGTTGTGACTGCTCCGTCTCACAATGCAGCCAACGAACCCGCCTCCAAAGCGCGGCTGCGCTTATGGCTGCAAATACTGAAGTCATCGAAACTGATCGAAGCGCAACTGCGCGAATCGCTACGCGCCGAGTATCAATCCACTCTGCCTCGTTTTGATGTGCTAGCCGCCCTCCAAAGGACACCGGAAGGGCTTAAAATGAGCGAGCTTTCGAGCGTGCTGCGTGTATCGAACGGCAACGTCACAGGAATCGTCGATCGTCTGGTGGCAGATGGCCTGGTTGAACGCATTGCCGTTGAAGGCGATCGACGCGCAATGCGCGTGCGCCTCACGGCGAATGGCAATGATCACTTCACAACCCTGGCCGCCTCACACGAAACATGGGTCGACGATATCCTCAGTTCGTTGACACTGGCCGACATAGACACCCTTATGCATTCACTGCACAAGATCACCGACAAGAGCGAGCAACCATGAGCAAGCTGGCAAGCTACGACGCGAGTCATTTCACCTACCGGGTTGAAAGCGGCATTGCGTTAATCTGCCTTAACCGCCCCGAACGAAAAAACCCGCTCACCTTCGACAGCTACGCCGAACTGCGCGATTACTTTCGCGAGCTCGCCTACGCCGATGACATTAAAGCCGTGGTGTTCGGTTCGAACGGCGGCAACTTTTGCAGTGGCGGCGATGTGCACGAAATCATCGGCCCGCTATTGCAAAAAGACATGAAAGGCCTGCTGGAATTTACCCGCATGACCGGTGATCTGGTTAAAGCGATGGTCAATTGCGGCAAACCGATTATCGCCGCCGTGGACGGCATTTGCGTTGGCGCCGGTGCGATTGTCGCGATGGCATCGGATCTGCGCATCGGCACACCCGGCGCCAAAACCGGATTCCTGTTTACGCGGGTCGGCCTGGCGGGTTGCGACATGGGCGCCTGTGCCATCCTGCCCCGTATTATCGGCCAGGGCCGCGCCGCTGAATTGCTGTATACCGGCCGCATCATGACAGCCGAAGAAGGCGTTGCCTGGGGATTTTTCAATCGCCTGGTCGATGCCGACAAGCTGCAAAGCGATGCTGAAAAACTTGCCGCAGATATCGCCACAGGCCCGGGCTTTGGCCACATGATCACCAAAACCATGATCGCCCAGGAGTGGTCGATGTCGATCGAGCAAGCGATTGAGGCCGAGGCACAGGCACAGGCGATCTGCATGCAGACCAAAGACTTTCAGCGTGCCTACGATGCGTTTGTCAGCAAGAACAAACCCGTTTTCGAGGGCGACTGATGGCGGACACGAGCTACCTCAACTGGCCGTTCTTCGAGCCACACCACCGCGAGCAGGCGCAGGCGCTGGATGCCTGGTGCATCGACAAACTGCAAGCCATCGGTCACGACGACGTCGACGCGATCTGCCGACAGCTGGTTCAGATGCTTGGCGACGACAACTGGCTGCTGTGCACCGCACCCGAAGCCGATGACGCCAACCCCGAAATCGACGTGCGCAGTCTGTGCCTGATGCGCGAGACGCTGGCACGCCACCACGGACTTGCCGATTTCTGTTTTGCGATGCAGGGTCTTGGCACCATGGCCATCACCCTGTTTGGCAGCGCGCAACAAAAAGGGGCCTGGCTGGATCGCACCCGTCGCGGCGAGGCGATATCGGCCTTCGCATTGACCGAACCGGCATCGGGCTCCGATGTCGCCAACATGACGCTGGCCGCCGAGAGGACCGCCGACGGTTATGTGCTTAACGGCGAAAAGACCTGGATTTCCAACGGTGGCATCGCCGATGTCTACACCGTATTTGCACGCACTGGCGAGGCACCGGGCGCCGGTGGCATATCCGCGTTTATCGTCGATGCCAAAAGCCCCGGATTAAAAATCGCCGAACGCCTGCACACCATCGCCCCGCATCCACTGGCACGGTTGCATTTCGATCAATGCGAAATTCCGGCAGACGCGCTGTTAGGCGAGGCCGGCCGCGGTTTTCGGGTAGCTATGGCATCGCTGGACGTGATGCGCTCAACCGTCGGCGCCGCGGCACTGGGCTTTGCCCGCCGCGCCTTCGATGAAAGCCTGTCACGCGTTAACGAGCGCGAATTGTTTGGCGCACCACTGGCCGAGTTGCAAATGGTGCAAGGGCATCTTGCCGACATGGCACTGGATATCGACGCGGCGGCGCTGCTGATCTATCGCGCCGCCTGGACCCGGGATCAGGGTGCCGAGCGCATCACCCGCGAGGCTGCCATGGCAAAACTCTACGCCACCGATCAGGCCCAGCAGATCATCGACAAGGCTGTGCAGATACACGGTGGCGATGGCGTGCGTAGTGGTCACATTGTCGAGCAACTTTATCGAGAGATCCGCGCGCTGCGAATTTATGAAGGCGCATCCGACGTGCAGAAAGTCATCATTGCACGACAGGCCCTGAGTGAATTCGCACGGTGAACGCTCACCGAAAAACCTCGATATGTCGCGTGAACGGATCTAGTTATCCAACATTCATCAAACTCTACAGCAGGTGAACCAGCATGCTCGGACCATCCGCTCATACCGATACATTCAGTCGTGACAACCTGCCAGATCAATCCATCTGGCCAGACCTGATCACCGATCAGTTTCAGTATCCGGAGTTTCTAAACGCCGCCGTCGAACTCACCGATCGCATCGTCGACGAGGGCATGGGCGACAACACTGCGCTGATCGGCAATGGTCGCCAGCGCACCTACAAAGAACTGACCGACTGGACCAATCGCCTGGCGCACGCCCTGGTCGAAGACTATGGCGTGGAACCTGGCAACCGGGTGTTGATCCGCTCTGCCAATAACCCTGCTATGGTCGCGTGCTGGCTGGCAGCCACCAAAGCTGGTGCCGTCGTCGTCAACACTATGCCGATGCTGCGCGCCGGCGAACTAGGCAGTATCGTCGACAAAGCCGAAATCAAACTGGCCCTTTGCGATTCACGCCTGCTCGACGAACTGCAGCAGTGTCAGCGCGACAGCAAGCACCTTAAACAGATTGTCGACTTCGATGGTACCGCCAGCCACGAGGGCGAACTTGATCGCGCAGCACTGGAAAAACCGGTGCAATTTTGTGCTGTTAAAACAGGTCGCGACGATGTAGCCCTGTTGGGTTTCACCTCCGGCACCACCGGTGAACCGAAAGCCACCATGCACTTTCATCGCGACTTGCTGATAATCGCCGACGGCTATGCGCGTGAGGTCTTGAACGTAACCGCCGATGATGTGTTCATCGGCTCACCACCACTGGCGTTCACCTTCGGGTTGGGAGGTTTGGCAGTATTTCCACTGCGTTTTGGTGCCACCGCAACGCTATTGGAAAACGCCGCACCACCGCAGCTGATCAGCATTATCGAAAAATATCGCGCCACCGTCTGCTTTACCGCCCCCACCGCCTACAACGCGATGCTGGCCGCCATGGATGAAGGCGCCGATCTGTCATCGCTGCGCGCAGCGGTATCCGCCGGCGAGACTCTGCCCGCCCCGGTTTACGATCGCTGGCTGGCAAAAACCGGTAAACCGATGCTCGACGGTATCGGCGCCACAGAATTACTACATATTTTTATCACCAATCGATTTGGCGACAGCAAAGCCGGCTGCACCGGCAAACCGGTGAACGGCTACGAAGCTAAAATTGTCGATGAGCAATTCAACACACTGCCAGCCGGCGAAGTTGGCAAGCTGGCAGTGCGCGGCCCCACCGGTTGCCGCTACCTGGCCGATGATCGCCAGCGACAATATGTAACCGATGGCTGGAACCTGACTGGCGACAGTTTTTCAATGGATAAAGATGGTTACTTCTATTTCGCGGCTCGCAACGACGATATGATCATCTCATCCGGCTACAACATCGCAGGCCCCGAAGTCGAAGCGGCGCTAATGTCGCATGACAGCGTTTTCGAGTGTGCCGTGACAGGTAAAGGCGACCCGGATCGTGGCCAGATCGTACAGGCGCACGTCGTGCTCAACGAAGGCGCAAGCGCTAGCGATGCCACGGTCCAACAGTTGCAGGATCATGTAAAAGCGACCATCGCGCCTTACAAATACCCGCGCTCCGTCGTATTCGTTACCGAGTTGCCGAAAACAAAAACCGGAAAAATCCAGCGTTTCATATTGCGGGAAAAGCAAGATGGATAAATTTATTCCTCCCCACAAAGTAGTACAACCCGCCGACTGGAAGCCAGCCAAAGGCTACGCCAACGGCGTTGTAGCCGATGGCAAAACCCTGTATCTCGGCGGCCAGATCGGCTGGAACGCCAACCAGGAATTCGAGACCGATGACTTTATCGGCCAGCTCAAGCAAGTGCTGCAGAATATCGTCGCCGTGCTGGAGGCCGCCGGGTCAGACCCTTCCCATCTGGTTCGCCTCACCTGGTACGTCACCGATAAAACCGAATACGTGAAATGCCAGCGCGAAGTGGGCGAAGTCTACCGCAGCGTAATAGGCCGGCATTTCCCGGCTATGACGATGGTGGTAGTGGATGCGCTAGTGGAAGATCGTGCGCTAATAGAAATCGAGGCGACAGCGGTTATTGCACAGTAGCCCCGTACAAATCCCCAGGCGGGAAGCCCGCAGCGTCAGCAAGGTCGAATCCAAGCGCGAATAGTTTCGTAACGTGGCATGAGCCAAGGCGCATCCACCAGAGCGCTATTCAAGGTACATGCGCCTGGGCTTATGGCCCCTACATATTCGGCTCACTGTTTAAGCGCGAATATTTTTCGTAGAGTGGCATAAGCCGCAAGGCGCATCAAGCACCTACTTCAGCCAACAGACCTTCGGAGGCAGCGCTGTAAGCCGCAAGGCGCATCCCCCATCAGTTTGCGTTTAAACCTCATTGGTCCATCACATTCACTGCCGTCCTGAACGACTCATGCATTACAATCGGCTTGTCCGGCACATTGATCACAATGGCATTGAAACGGGCTTGCGGCGTCTCTACAAACGCCGGATTATCGCTCGTATCTGATTGAGCCGGCATTTCCTCAATTGCCAGATTCACCTGAACATGCATGTCCATATCCGCTACTGATTCCACAGTCAATGTCGAATTCTCAAACATCAACTCTGCCCCGACAAACAACGCCTGTTGCCCGGTAAAATCGAACCGATCAAACACGGATGGATCGATCTCTCCAATATCAGCCACCTCCAACAGGGAAACCAGCTCGGCCAGCGTACCTGCTGTTTGAATCTGACGCGTACCGTATGGATGAGCTCCGGCAATACTAAACGAAACCTGGTTGTGTTCATCCAGGATCAATTCCGACATCGCAGCCGGTTGTATTGACGAGTCTGAGCTATCGCACCCGACGATTAGAAACAAACAAAATGCCAATGAACAATTGAGAACACTATTTTCACGACGGTACATTTATATTTTCACCTCACTATTCAATGGTTCATATCAGATATCAGTATCAATTTCCTGTTGCAGTACCTGATATCGTAAAGCTGATTGTTTCGCGCAAAATCACTGGCTTTATGGGAATACCAATCATGTAGGCAACGAATCTAGAAGAGGGTTCTTCTAAGCTGGGCGGGTTCGTTGTGCCATCGATCTGAAATCGTTCTTCGATCAATTGCAGATTCACCACAATATGATCACCTTGATCATTTGCAGAAACCTCTCCGAACCCAGATGCACTAAACTGAAATTCTGCACCAACAAACAGCACTTGACCTCCTTCAAAATTGAACTCATTGATATCATTTTCAATTGCGGCTGGATCCATTGAAGTTTGTTGCAAGAGCGACCGCAACTCTTCCGCTGAAAACACAGTAGTTACGAAACGACTGCCAAACTGATGCCCATTTTCAAGACGAATCGCTATTACTCGGGAGACTACATTGGGCCCGAGTGACTCTGATGAGGTGCCACCCGTATCCATTCGCAAACTGAAATCAGCAGGCTTACAAGATCTGACTCCGTCCCAGCCCCATCCATCACCGTCCGTATCGATGCACTCACCGCCACCAACACCTCCAATGGCGCAATTGTCCATTCCATTCCAGCCCCAACCATCACCATCAGCATCGATACACTCACCGGTTGCCACGTGCCCGATTCGACAGGAACCCGCACCATCCCAACCCCAGCCATCACCGACAGAATCAATACATTCACCTGCGTGAATGCCAAAAGGAACTGCAAGTAGCACTAAAAATAGAATACGATGTTTCA
>CAKZSB010000289.1 GCA_937920585.1 uncultured Granulosicoccaceae bacterium
GGTACGCCAGCTGATACTCGTTTGCTTGCCGATCGGCTTGGCGTCGAAGTGATTGTCATGGAGCAGATGGGGCATTTTCCGATGAGTGAAAATCCCGATAAATTCCTGACTTACCTGCGACCGGTGCTTCGGGACATAGCCAGTTGAACGACTTGATGGCTACTCCCCGGACAAGGCGTACTGCCGACAGCATGGGGTTGCAAGTCAGCTATGTGCGTGCGAGTTCCAGCGGGAAAGGTGTGTGACCGACTATCTCAAAGCGCTGACGGCGCCACGGACCATTGCGTTGGTCGGTGCGTCGAATGATCCAGCCCGGTTGACGGCGCGGCCAATGCTTTTTATGCAGCAACACGGCTTCGCCGGTGCAATCTATCCGGTCAATCCCAAACACAAGACCGTGCAGGGGTTGGTCGCCTATCCCAGTGTTGCAGCAATCCCCGACAAAATTGATCACGCCATGATTCTGGTTGGGACTGAACACGTTGTCGCTGCAATGCAGGACTGCGCGCGAGCAGGTGTGAAGGTGGTGTCGGTGCTGGCAGACGGTTTCGCGGAAACCGGGCCCAGGGGGCGGGTACTTCAGAACAGGCTGGTAGAAATTGCCCAATCAGCCAGCATGCTGCTGATCGGCCCCAACTCTATGGGAGTAGTCGATACCCGGGGCGGGTTTTGTGCGACGACCAACGCTGTTTTCAAAACAGACAAACTGAACCAGGGCAGGCTGGCGGTTATTTCGCAAAGTGGAAGCTTGATCGGCACACTGGTATCGCGTGGCGATGCCCGTGGCATTGCTTTTTCCACGTTGATATCAGTTGGCAATGAGGCTGGCGCCAGTGCAGGCGATCTGGGTTCAATCCTGTTACAGGATGATGGTATCGATGGCTTTGTATTGTTTATGGAAACCATTCGTAAGCCGGATGCACTGGCCGAGTTTGCCCGTAAAGCACATGCTGCAGAAAAGCCGGTTGTGGCGTACATGCTCGGCAAGTCCGATGAAGCTCAGGCATTGGCGGTATCTCATACTGGCGCATTGACCGGACGCCAGGATGCCGTTGATGCGTACCTGACATCGGTGGGCATTGCGCAGGTGAGCCAGTTCGATGCGCTAATCGAGGCACCGGCGGCACTGATGAAGAAAAGCCGTCTGCGCGGTCGGCCAAAAAGTGTCACAGTGGTCACGACTACCGGCGGTGGCGGTGCAATGGCGATCGATCGGCTTAGTCTGCAGGGTGTCGAGATTGCAGGCTGCAGCTCCCGAGCACGACAAATACTAGCCGGAAAGGGTATTAACTTGAGTCACGGGAAACTGGTTGATGTGACACTGGCCGGCGCTCGATACGACACTATGAAGGCCGTTGTTACCGAGTTGATCAATGATCCGCGGACCGGTGCACTACTGGTAGCCATTGGTTCATCTGCGCAGTTCAACCCCGAACTCGCCGTCACACCTGTGATTGATGCCGTTGCCGAAAGTAGTAATCGGGCAGCGCCGGTTTTTGCTTTGCCAATTCCGCATGCAACAGAATCAATCCGGTTGCTGGAAAAGGGTGGCGTGCCGGCTTTTCGCTCAGTGGAATCCTGCGCTGATTGTCTTGCGCTGGTAGTTAACGCCCGGGCACCGGCGGCCCCCGTTGTTGTTGACATACCGATAGTTGCGAAAAAGCTGATAGATTCTACCAACAGAGGAGTGATGAATGAGGTCAATTCGGGTGCAGTGTTTGCGGCACTGGGTGTGAGCACGCCTGTACAAACGGTACTGGCCGCCGACGTGAAAGTGCCAGAGATCAACGGCATAACATTTCCAGTAGTGGCGAAACTTGTATCCAGAGATATCGCGCACAAGAGCGAAGCGGGCGCCGTTCAGACCGGATTGAATAGCCTGGCCGAGTTGCAGACAGCAATAGATTCAATGCGCGATTCAGTGGTAAAGACGAATCCGGACGCGCTTATAGAAGGTATTCTGGTGCAGCAGCAGTGCAATGGATTGGCTGAGGCACTTATTGGCTTTACGCGCGATCCACTGGTGGGGCCGGTGGTGACACTGGCTGCAGGTGGTGTAATGACCGAAATCTATCAGGATACATCCGTTCGGCCTGCGCCAGTCAGTATCGAGGCTGCTACAGAAATGATTGATGAGATCAAGGCTTTCGCATTGTTGCGAGGGTACCGTGGCAGACCAAAAGGTGATTTGCAGGCGTTGGCAAAAGTGATCGTTGCGGTTTCGTCGCTGGCCACAACCGGCGAAATAGAAGAGGCCGAAATCAATCCGCTTCTGGTGTGTACTGACGGTGTCGTGATGCTCGATGCATTGATACGCAAGGTCTGAACTATGTGCCCTGCGATTGATCGATTTGCCTGTTTTGTAAAACGCCGCGCCGAAGCGTTCAGCCATTCATTGACACAATGTGGGCGACGACGGAATGCGTTGCACCAAATGTGTGTCTGTCTCAGTACACTGGTATGCAGATGTAGCCTGAGTTAAATTCTCTTTCAACTACGAACGGAAAAAGATATGCAAGTCGGAATAATCGGTGTCGGGCTGATGGGGCATGGAATTGCGCTCAATGTTCTGAAGGGCGGATTTGCGCTGGCCTTGATGAATCACGCTGGTAATCAACCGGTGGATGATCTTCTCGGCCTGGGCGCTGCTCAG
>CAKZSB010000290.1 GCA_937920585.1 uncultured Granulosicoccaceae bacterium
AGCTGGTTGTCTACCATGATGCCTGTCAGCGCGAGTTGGCCTGGCGTTCTGATCGACGGATTGTTTACCCAGATCATCATTTCGTATACGCGATTATCGACTTCGTCGCACGGGCCGCGGATGTCTTCGGAATCGTGGAAAAATGATTCCAGTGCGACGTTTCGCTCTGCGTTGCCGGTTTCGCTGTAGTCGTAGGTTACGACAAACTCCGGCAGGTCGCTAACCTTTTCAGGCAGGCCTGTCTCTTCTTTTGTGCCCGACACGTGCGTGCCGAGTTTAGGGCCGTAGAGCACTTCCGGGTAGGCCTTTACTGCGATTTCATCGCCGTCGAACTGGCCGCGCCAGTCGTAGGACCACGATGGCGTAATAGTGCCATTGGCATTTTCAGTGACATTGATTTGCTGACTCCAGTCGGGATCGGTCATCGATTCAGAGTTCCAGCTGTTGTTCAGCACCACGTATTTATCGTAGGCGATCGAGGCCCAGGCCTCGCAACCTTCGTCGGTATTGGATTTTATCGGCATCATGTTTTCTGACACCGGTGTTGTCATGGTGAATGTCTGCGATCTCGCACCCGGTGCGCCGTCGACGGTTGATTCAACGTACCAGCTCAGGTCGTTGTCGTAGTAGGCCAGGTTAGTGTTGGCGGTGCAGGTTCCCTCGCCGGTCTGGCAATTTGCGGCGACCGGGTCCAGTGTGCGTTCGTAGCCGCTGCCGCCGGCGTCGGTTACGACAATTTTGTATTGCTCGGCATCGGGCACAGCCGGCCAGCTGAAAAGCGGTTGCGCGGTATCCAGCAGACCCGATGGCGGGGTGGGGGTGTTGTCGTCACCATCAGTGATGTCAGTTGCGGGGTCATCGCTGCTGCCGCAAGCGGAAAGCAGGGCGCAGCATACCAGCGCAGGCAACAACTTTTTGGCGGGTGAGAACGCGTCGCCCGGCGTGGATACTTTTGAGAGATTTGTATTCATGCAACGGATTATAAAGTCATGACATTATAATTCAACCTCGGTTTGTGCACTGTAATATAGAATGCCGGGACACCACGGCGAAATCGGACCGATGACAGATCCTCATGCCTCAGCACACAATGAGCTATTGCGCTGGCATTCGATGTCATTGGCAGAGCTTGAGCGAGAGTATTCGCCTAGCTCCGCAATCGGTGGTGACTATCAACCATTCATAGACGAATACGCAGTGCGCAGTGAAGCATCTCGCGTGTCGTGTAGCGCATTGGAGACGCTCCGCTACGGTGAAAAGCCTGCGAATCTGATTGACCTTGTCAGGGGTGGTGATGGCGCACCAGCGCCTCTACTGATATTTATCCACGGTGGCTACTGGCAAGAGGGCTCCAGAACCGGTTCGCTGTTTGGTGCTGATTACTTCGCAAGCCACGGGATTGCCTACGCCGCGATCGGCTATACGCTGGCACCGCAAGCGACGGTCGCAGAGATCGTGGTGGAGTGTCGGCAAGCGTTGGCACATATCGCAGCCAATGCGCAATCACTCGGGATCGATGCACAGAGAATCGTGCTGGCTGGAAGTTCTGCCGGGGCGCATCTGGCTGCCCTGTGTGCTAGCAATGATTCGGGGAGCGAGCGGGATAGCAGTCGCGTATCCCCGCTAGCGGGCCTTGTGCTGCTATCCGGCATATTCGACCTTGAGCCGCTGGTGGCAACCTACATCAACGATCTGCCTGGTATGAGTGTGCAAGACGCCCTGGACCTCTCTCCAATGCGCCGGAATCCGGCATCTATGCCCGCCGCGATCATCTCCTGGGGCGAGGTGGAAACAGCTGAGTTCAAGCGCCAGAGCAGACGGTTTGCCAGCCATTTGCAGCATGCCGGGGTAGGCGTAGAATGCTTCGAGAGCCCGTTGCGCAATCATTTTGATATCGTGCACAATCTGGCAGATAGTGACACCCGACTCGGGCGCGCGGTGCTGGCAATGTTTGAAGTACCGGTGCGGTAGAGGAGGTCGATATTGCCGCGCAGATAACCGAAACGGCGTGCCGAAAATCAGGAAAATAATGCCGGATATAAAACCGATAATCCCCAATGTGGTTGAAGCCGACGGGGTAGTCTGTTCCATCACGCCCAGGCCAATGGGTAAGGGCAGTGAATCGCAACGGGCGAAAGCTGTTGAGCAGACCGGTGGTATGCCGATGGTCGATTATGAGGGGAAATCCAATCCCTACATAGATTATCAATCGACGGATCTGTTGCATTCACTGCAGCATCTGCGCAGCGATGGCTACGATGAAATGTGTTTCTATATCATGGGGCAAACCAAGGAACTGCTGTTTCGCGGTTTGCACATGGAACTGGTTAATGCGCGTGATCAGGTTATAAAGAATAACCTATCCAGCGCATTGGTAATCCTCACACGATGCAAAGCTTACGTTGATCACATCACCGATACCTGGAACGTGCTCGGCACAATAACCTCGAACGGATTCAACCAGTTTCGCGATCATCTCTCCACCGCCTCCGGCCAACTTTCGTACATGTACCGGCATGTTGAATTTGTTCTGGGCAACAAGAACGAACGGCTGGCGGTGGCGCATCGCAATGTGCCTCATGTCTGGCCCGCGATAAAAGAGAGCTTCGAATCACCCGGCTTGTACGATGAAGCGCTGCGTTATCTACACAGGCAGGGGCAGGCGATTGACGCTGACGTGCTGGACCGGGACTGGACAAAGCCCTATGAATCTTCCGAGTCGGTAAAACAGGCATGGCTTGCGGTGTACGACAATGCCGCTGCGGACAATCTCGACTATCAGCTGGCTGAAAAGCTGGTGGCGCTCGATGAAGCCTTTTCCATTTACCGTTGGCGACATTTCGTGACGGTACATAAAATCATTGGCTACAAGCCCGGTACGGGGGGATCGGCCGGTGTTGGCTGGCTAGAAAAAATCGCCCACCATCGCTTTTTTCCGGAGTTGTGGGAAATTCGCGATCACCTGTGAAAATGGCAAACCGAAAACAGTGCTTAGTCCCCGCTAGCAGAAACCCGACACTTCCAACAGTTGACGAGCCCAAATGACTACATCATTTCAATCGCCCTTTAATTTTACTAACTGGATTAAAGAGAACCAGCATCTGCTGAAACCGCCGGTGGCCAACAAGCAACTGTTTGAGACCGGCAACGGCATGGTGGTAATGATTGTTGGCGGCCCCAATCAGCGGGTTGATTTCCATGATGATCCGGTCGAGGAGTTTTTTTACCAGATAAAAGGCGATATGGTTTTGAAGATCGCCGATCGGGGGAAAATTGAAGACATCATCATTCGTGAAGGTGATGTGTTTTTGCTGCCGCCGCACGTGCGGCACTCGCCTCAGCGGCCGGTGGAGGGTTCAGTCGGGCTAGTGGTTGAAGGAACCCGGCAACCTTCAATGGCGGACGGATTCGAGTGGTTTTGCTTTGACTGCGGTGACAGAGTGCACCGGGTTGAAGTAGTGATTACCGATATTGTCAAAGACCTGCCACCCTTG
>CAKZSB010000291.1 GCA_937920585.1 uncultured Granulosicoccaceae bacterium
CACAGCAGGCGCAATCGACATTGATGGCTTCAGGGACGTTATCTGGGAGAGCCGGTCGAATCAGGACATCACGAGAATCTCTTTTGAGACGACAGCCCGCAGCGGACTCAGCGATCTGTCTGCAAGCTGGCAGTCGACATGGAATGCGGAGTTTCTGTACTTCTACATTGAAGTTCTCGATAGTGTCGATATCTCCGCGGAATCGCCCCCTGAAACTCCTTTCCGGGACGATTCGATCGAGATATTTCTCGACCCGAACTATAGCCGAACCAGTAACTATGACGGCATAGACGATATCCAGCTGCTGTTCGATCGTGCTACCGCTACGGCTCAAGTCATGGGCTCCAGTGCTGCAATTGACACCAGCGCAATCGTCTCGGCAGTAAACAACACCGCCGACGGCTACACGATGGAGATCGCCCTGCCCTGGAGCGAACTGGGAATTGCCAACCCGGCAACGCAGGTGATCGGCATTGATGTCCAGGTTAACGACGACGACGACGGAGGCGGGCGCGACACAAGAATTGAATGGGGTGACGGCTACAACACGGCTTACCAACGAACTGATGTGTTCGGCACAGCAGAACTGACGGGGCCACTGGATAACGCTGCACCCACACATCTGCATACCGGACTTCAGCTGAATACTGACGGCGGCAACAACCAGTATCTGGCGATGGATACTGGCACGCCTGTCGACATGGCGCAGTTCACGATCGAGGCAACATTCAGCACACTACAAACCGGCACACTGTTATCGCTACCCGTTCAGGGTTCATCACAGACCTTGATGCTATCCGTTGATAACTCACTCGCCGATGGCGAGCTGCACACTATCAGCCTGTCCTGGGACGACAGCACCAGCAAATTAAAGATCTTCCACGACGGACAGCTTGTCAGTAGCTCGAACACCACCGTTGCCAGTGGTGCGCTGCCACAGGGAAGCATTGTCATCCTCGGGCAAAGCTATGACGGCACATCGTTCAACCCGGCTGACACATTCACCGGAACTATTTACGATGTAAGAATCTGGGACCATGCGCGAACTGAACAACAAATCACGCATACGCTGAACTATCAACTCGATAGCGCGAATACACCAGATGGACTGCACGTCAATTGGCAAATGCGGGATCTTCAGGGAGCAGATGATGACACCATCGTCAACGCAACAGACCCGGGCCTCAATGATCTAACGCTCAAATCCATCCCCACCTCGGCAGACTGGACCACGGCAGGTGCAAGGACGACTCTGCTGATAGCGGAACACAGCCTGAACGGCACACAGATCGGCTACGTTTACCCTACAGACCCGGAATCGGAAAGTAACAATTTCAGCTTTGGGCTAACCGACGACGCAGGGGGGCGTTTCACAATCGACTCCGCATCCGGCATGCTGAGTGTTGCGGACAGTACGGCAATCGACTACGAATCAATCCCCAAACACGAAATAACAGTCCAGGTAACCGACGACACCGGCGACACCTTCGAGCAGCGATTTGAACTTGAGCTTGACCCGGTCAATGAGCCACCTGCACTGGAGGGCGCCGGTGGTGTAAGCACAATCTATATTCTTGGCCAGGCGCCTGTGCCGATTGACCCGAACATAATCCCTGCAGACCCTGAGCTTTCAAAAGCTGATAACTACAACAACGCAACTCTGACACTGGCACGAGCCGGTGGTTCCGAGCCAGAGGATCAGTATTCTGCAATCGGAAACCTGGACTCGCTTGTCGAGGGCTCACCGCTCACGCTCACCGGTACAGGGGTAGTCGGGCTGGTGCAAACCAACAGCAACGGAATGTTGGCGCTGAACTTCAACGCCAACGCGACCCAGGCAGCGGTGACCGAGATAATACAATCAATCGCCTACAGCAACAGTGCAGGCTATACCGCGCCAATCAACATACCACTTGAATGGATCTTCAACGATAACAACGATGGCAGCCAGGGTGACAACGGAGCGTTGTCCTCAACTGAAGTTATTGAAGTTACGGTAACCCCGAATTTGTTGACCGCTGTCGATGACAACCTCGGTACGATCGTAAGTGGCGATAGTCTCGCTTTCACAACAGACGACCTGATCGCCAACGACGTCAGTGCATTTGACGCCGATCCGATAGTTACTGTAACGGGATCACCATCAGGTGGCTCGCTAACCAACCACAATGATGGCAGCTATACATTCCAATCGACCCCGGGGGATACCGGTGATGTCACCATCGCATACGACATCGAGACGCCGGACACACGCATCCATCCGAACACGACTCACCTGTGGACACTGCAATCCGACGCCTCGGACAGTGTCGGCAGCATCGATGGCACATTGCACGGACCAACGCCAACGCCTAATGGCCTGGTATTCGATGGTGTGGACGACTATATCTCGCTCAGTTCCATAGACTACGGCGATAACCTTTCTATTATCGTCGATTTCAAAATTCCGTCCATCACAGGGGCGGCAACCTACATAGAACCGATATTCAACGATACAGTAGGTAGTAATAGTGGTATCTCTATCGCTATGAGTTCGGCGTTAGACGTGTTTGGCAATCGCATCACCAGTTTAAACACCTGGATCAGAGACAACAACGACTTGTTTTACGCAGGCACTTTCACCGACGTAGCTACAGATGGTGAGTGGCACAGATACGCCCTGACCCTCGAAAAGGGTGTCGGGTTTAAAGTGTATATAGACGGTGCACTACAGGAAACGAACCCCCGAGGCGCTGACAACATCACCTTGAGCGCGGAGCCCTACATCGGGCGCGAAACAGTGTTTAACACTTACCTCGACTCTGCCTACCTGCAAGTGCGCAACCTTCAAATCTTTAACACGACACTGCAAGCCGACGACACAGACACACCTGATCCCGTCACTTCCTCCGGCATTGCAACTATTGAACTTAGAAACGAAGAAACAATAACAACAAATATCAACCAACCCGTTAATGAAGGGCAACTTACCGCTATAACCACTGCCTTCCTGGAATCGACAGATAACGACGCAACGGATAACGCAGAGGACCTGATCTACACCCTCGATCGAGTACCGTCAATCGGCAATCTTCTGCTGCAAGGCACCCACTTGAGTGTCGCCGACACATTTACGCAGGCGGACATTGATAACAACAGGCTGCACTATCTTCACGATGGCAGCGAAACACCCAACACCACAAGCTTTGAGTTTACGGTTGACGACGGTACAGGTAGCGACACCAGTGGCACCTTCAACATCACGATCACCAATATCAATGACTCGCCAGAACTTATCACAAACAATCCACTGACAGTCATTGAGGGATCGACGACCGAAATCAGCGCAGCCAATCTCTCTACGACTGATGATGACGACAACCCTACTGAGTTGTTGTACACCATCACAACTCCACCGGCGCATGGCCACCTCGCTTTTCAAGGAGCACCGGACACACCGATTCTGTCTTTCAACCAGGATTTTGTCGACCAGGGACGAATCGTCTATCAGCATGATGGCAGCAGCAATGCCGCAGACAGATTCGAGTTCTCGGTAGCCGATGGAGGTGAATTACCGGCTGTTCCGGCAACCGGCACTTTCAGCATAAATATTACCAATGTCAATGACGCCCCGTCTTTTCACAATATAGCCGGAGACAACACATTAACGAATAGCCCGACATATCGCATTGGTGATTCACCGGTTGTTATCGATGATGGCATCGAAATATTTGATGACGACCTGATCATCAGCGACAACTATGATGGTACACGACTCACCTTAACGCAATCGGTAGCTCCAAGCAGTAACGATGTCTTTGGTGCCAGTGGTGCGCTGGAGGAGTTAACGGAATCAGGCGAGCTGATCTATAGCGGCGTACAGATTGGCACCGTGGCGAGCAATAGCAATGGCGTTCTGATACTCGACTTCAACGCCACGGCTACGCGAGCTCTGGTCAATGCGACACTGCAATCAATAACGTACTTACACACAACCGATTCACCGTCACGTAGTATTTCGCTGACCTGGGATTTCAACGATGGTACTGAAAGTGGCACGGGAACCAGTGTAGTTAATCTGTTGCGTGTTCCCGCTCTTTCCATCACCGTGCCCGACACCCTGACGATCAGCGAGGACAGCGATCTGGTGCTATCCGGCGGCGCCGCTATTGGCACCAGCGATGATATCGATCAGGATACAGCCCTGCAAATACGTCTGCAGACAAACCAGGGAACCATCACTCTCAACTCATTCAGCAACCTGAACACCGTTGTCAACACCGGTGATACACTGGTCGTAGAGGGCTTGCACAGCGACATTGCAACGGCATTGGCAGCAGGTGCTGTGTACTCCCCGGCAACAAATTTTTCTGGCGACGATGTTCTGCATGTAGAGCTGGCCACAGACGCCGGCCTGCAAGCCCACTATTTATTTAGCGGCGATGGCAGCGATAACAGCTTAGGGCAGGCGCACCCGGCCACCCTGTGGGGCGCTGCGGATTTCCATAACGAGCCGCAACGCGGCTTAGTCGCGCAGCTGGATGCCGCGGACGAGCATATCGATGTAACAGGCGTTTTTGGAGCCAATAGCAACCTGACACTCACCGGCTGGGCTAACCTGTCGGCAGCAGATGTTAACGGCGCAGAATTTATCAGCCTGGGCGATGCTGTGGCATTGCGGCTGGATGACACCACCGGCGGTGTCACCGGCTTATTCAATACTGGCGGCGTATGGCATGAGACGTCGACCGATGTTTTTATCGCTGGAACCGGATGGCATCATGTAACGTACACCATCGATAGTGACAACAATACACAAACCATTTATATCGATGGAGTACTGGCCGCACAGTCTGGTTATGTAGCGACGCCCGAGTATCATAGTGGCGAGAACACCAGATTCGGTGCGAGCGCCGGGTCAGCATCCGGTGTTGCCTTCAACGGTTTGATTGATGATGTCAGAATCTACAACCGACCACTGACAGAACCGGAAATCGCCGCAATCTTCACCGGCAACGCCAGTGTTAGCAGTGAAGTCTCACTCACGATAGGCGCAGTAAACGATCCGCCTACAATCGCGGTTAGCACGCCAATCTCTATCACTGTACTCGAGGACGTCGCAACCCCGCTGGATCTGAGCCCCATAACACTGAGTGATCCGGACGCAGGCACGACAGACCTCGAACTGACACTGACCTCATCCCTGCCACTCAGCGCACTATCCACCGCTAACACCACAGGATTAACGGTCTCGGGGCAAAATTCAGAGGAGCTAGTACTCAGAGGCTCCGTGTCAACACTGAACAACTGGCTCTCAGACATCAGTGCGCTGATGTTCCAGGGCCCGCTTAACGCCAATGGCGTTGCAGCGGCACAACTGACGCTTAGCCTGGACGATCTGGGCAACAGCGGCGCCGGCGGTAGCAGCATCGCCGCGACCTCGCCAATTATCATTGATATCGCCGCTGTCAACGATCCTCCGCAGGGCAGCGACAATACCATTTCCATAACCGAAGATCAGGCCTACCCGATTAGCGCAGCAGATTTTGGATTCTCGGACCCGATCGATAACGCGCATACGTTGAGCACTGTCACCTTTGACAATATCTCGGTGCCCGGGACGTTGACACTCTCCGGCGCCATTGTTGCAGCTGGACAGACAATCCCCACTACTGCGATCGACAACGGCGAACTGCTATTTCAGCCAATCGCAAACCAGCATGGTACAGCCTATGCCACTATAAACTTCCGTGTTACAGACAATGGCGGCACCGGCAATGACGGCATAGACACAGACATCACTTCGCGAAGCCTGGTATTCGATGTTACGCCAGTGAATGATCCGCCCACCGGGCAGGATAAAGCCATAAGGCTGGACGAAGACACAAGTTATTTGTTTACCGTTGCAGATTTCGGCTTTAGTGACACTCAGGACAGCGACAATTTTGAAAGCGTTCAGATAAACACTATTCCGGCAGCAGGAGTACTAGCGCTAAACGGAACCACCGTCGTTGCGAACGCGCAGATCAACATTGTCGATATCACCAGCGGCCTGCTTAGCTACACTCCGCAGCTGCATGGTTATGGTGATAGCTATAGCACTATGTCGTTCACCGTGATGGATGATGGTCTAAATTCCAGCGGGGCACCCGCCAGTGACTCGAGCTCGCGCCAGATAACATTTGATGTAACTGCAGTGAATGACAGCCCTACTGTTGTTAATAGCGAGATGTCAATAGATGAGACTGACAGCACCACCATCATCAGCAATGCTTTTCTACTCGCCGAAGACGTGGACCACAACCCGGGCGAGGTTCTTTACACGGTAGAGGCACAGCCACAATTTGGATACCTCGAGCTCGATTCGCTGCCAGATCAACTAGTCACAAGTTTCACCCAGGATGATATCGACTCAGGCAGACTGAACTACAACATTACCAGCGATGGTACTGCCAGCGATGAGTTTCGATTCACCGTGAACGATACCGAATCCAGTCAGAATTTCCAGCATACCTTTGCAATCACGGTGGCGACAACTAACGACGCGCCGACATTCGAAACAACCGATGCCTTCTCTACCCTGGTGATTGATGGCATGAATGTGATCACCCGCGATGCCATAACGCAGCCAGATGGCAAAACAGTCATCACAGGGGCCATCGGCACCGGTGCTGTAGAAAACTACAACGTCATTGTGGCGCGCTTTAACATCGATGGATCGCTCGACGACAGTTTCGACAACAATGGATTCGCAATATACGACATTTACGACACCCACAACGACTCAGTGGAAGTCGCGATATTGTCAGATGGGAAGATTGTCATTGCTGGATCGGCTTTTCTCCCCGATTCACAATATTTATTCAACGTGATTCAACTCAATCCGGATGGCTCTCCTGACACAAATTTCAACGGAGCTGGCTACGGCAGTTATTATTTCGGCGCCACCGGGCACGACTGGGCATGGCGACTGGCAACACAAGCTGACGACAGAATTGTTGTGGCTGGCGCAACAGACCTGGGAACAACCGAGAATCACAGTTTCGGTTTGGTTCGAATTAACACCGATGGTTCTCCAGACACCAGCTTCTCTGAAAACGGTTTTACAACCCTCGATCACAATGGCGGCGTAAACCGGGTTTCCGGGCTGGGCCTTCAAAGCGATAATTCCATAGTAGTTGCACTGCGCGATAGCGGCGAGGTACTCAGGTTCGGCAACGATGGCTTACCTGATTCATCTTTTGGCGGCGGCGGTGCAACCAGTCTTCCTGTTGTTATTCAGGATTTATCTATCCTGGCTGACGATACTATTCTGATAACCGGCAATGAGAACGACAATGCCGCTCTGATAAAACTACGGGCGGATGGCAGTCTGGATACCGGTTTTGGCACCAATGGCTCAGTGGAGACCGATTTCGGCGGTGCGGAACAGTTTTATGATATCCGATTGCAAAGCGACGGTAGCATCCTGATCGGTGGCAAGCAGGAAATTGGCGGCGAATTCTACGGGATAATCGCCCGCTACACATCCGAAGGCATACTGGACACCTCTTTCGGCAACAATGGTTATGTACTCTCTCACCATCCGGTAACAGAGCAAGCCCATTCCTTCCGGTTGACTATCTCCCCTGACGACTCCTTTAAGATGGTTTTGACTCAGGCATCCGGTGAACAACTTCACACTGAAATACACAGCTTCAAACCCAACGGAAATCCCGATCATAACTTCAATCCAGAAACCATCGGAAACACGCTGGGCGGAACTGTCGCCATCAACGAGGGCGATTCTGCCATTGTGCTCGATAACGACGTTCAGGTATTCGATCATGAGCTTAGCCAGGTCAATAACTTCGGCGGTGCCACCCTGACGCTACAGCGTCAGGGCGACGCAAATAGTTCAGATCTGTTTTCCGCCAGCGGATCCCTGCAACCACTGATTGAAGGCACAGGGCTGGTTTATGCAGACGCCGAGATTGGTTTTATCAATCAAAACTCCGGCGGCGTGCTGTCAATAGCATTTTCAAACGGCACCACCGCATCAGAGGTCAATCGGGCCATGCAGTCGATTGCCTACCAGAACACAAGTCAGGATCCAGATGCAATGGTGACCCTGCTGTGGACATTCAATGACGGCAACAGTGGCGATGCACAGGGCCTCGGCGGTCCCTTGAGCACCACCGGTGATACCACGCTATCGATTACTCCTGTCAACCAGGCGCCATCGATAACCCAGCACAACGCCACCCTGCTCAACGGTGTCACTGGCCACGCACTCACCAGCGCAAACCTGAACGCGACCGATGTAGATAATACTGCCGCCGAACTGGCTTATACACTTACGGGCATCAGCGAACACATTCAACTACGCCTGAATGGAACGTTATTAGTTACCGGTGATACGTTTACCCAGCAGGATATAGACACCAACAACATAACAATTGACCACGACGGCGATTCCGCGGCGAACGGCAGCTTCGACATCAGCGTTTCAGATGGTGAGTTCACATCGACAGAAACTGTCTCCCTGACGCTGGAAAACAACACCCCGCACGATCTCTCGACCGGGATTACCCTTAACCGAGACGGCGGCAACAGCACCTATTTGCTCGATACCAGTAACTACAATCATATCAATGGACTGACCGAAATCACCTGGGAATTCAGCTTCTCGGGCCTGGTGCGCAATCCCTCCGGTTTCAGCACCGTATATTCCGCCGCCAGCGATCCGGGACATACGGAGTACCTCGCGATTCACCAGGACGGCCAGGTCGAGTGGTTTATAGCGTCACTGCCTGGCCAGGGTGTTATCTCCGGGACAAGCTATTTAAACGGCACAGAAGATTTCCCCGATCTGTTCGATAGCGGGATTCACAGCATCGCTGTCAGCCTGGATTTATCCGGTGGTGGCGATAGCATAAAACTCTACGTAGATGGTTTGCTCGCCAATACCAGCGACTTGCCGGTACTGAACACGACGGCTGGCGGTGACTTTCCCTGGGTACTTGGGCAGCATCAGTCCGCCGAAATGGTCTTTAATCCCGCCAACGCATTCTCCGGCACTCTGCACGATGTGCGCATTTGGGATCACGTGCGCAGCCAGCCCGAAATAGCGGACAACCGTCTTGCACGTTTTGACAACGATGATCTGCCCACCGGGTTGCAAGTGAACTGGCAAATGGAATCGCTGAACGGCAACAACACCATTGTGAACAACAGCAACGCTACCGGGCAGAATGGTTTGCCCGTCACGCTGAGCGTAGAACAGGCAACGGGGCCTGACTTCATCGCCTCCAACCCGCACGATGCACTGCAAATTGCCGACGACGCTGCCAGTGGAACAATCATTGGCCATGTCACAGCACGTGATCTCATCCCGGATGCTGACGGCTACGTGTATGGCCTGAGTGATGACAGGGGTGGTTTGTTCAGCATCGACCCGGCATCGGGTGCGATAAGTGTTGGCGATTCGGCCTTGTTGAACGCCACAGTGCAGGACAACTACAACCTTGTGATCACGGTATCGGGCACAGACACCCCCGATCGGATCTATAGCGAATCAATCCAGGTCACCTTGCAGTCGGTAAACGAGCAACCGCAAATCGCTACCAGTGCAGGTTCTCTCTTTGTTGCGGAGCAGACCCTAAGCACGCCGCTCGATCCAACGATCACGATTACTGACGAAGAGCTGGACAGTACCGATTATGCAGGCAGCATACTGACCATCGAGCGAGTTGGCAGCCCGAACAGTGCCGATGAGTTTTTAGCCAGTGGTGATCTTGCCGAGCTTAACGCAGGCGGCGCACTCACGATCGGCGGGATTTCTATCGGGCAGGTCGCCACTAACAATGGTGGCATTTTGAATCTCACCTTCAACGGTAACGCTACCGGCGACCTGGTTAATCAGGCAGCCAGATTGATAAGCTATCGTAATTCCAGCGATACACCTTCCGACGAGGTAACGCTGCAGTGGACGTTTAGCGATCAAAACAGTTCGGCGCAAGGCTCTGGTGGTGCACTGACCGCAGCGTCCACCAGCACAGTATTCATCAGCGCTGAAAATGACGCCCCGGTCATCACCGGGCTCAATCACCTGAGCAGCTATACCGAAAATGCACAGGCTATCACCCTGAGCAGCAGCATTCAGGTGCTCGACGCCGAGCTCGCAGCAGCCAGCGACTACACCGACTCGTCAATCGTGCTGGCGCGTAACGGTGGTGACAACAGCGAGGATATTTTCTCGGCCACAGGGTTGCTGGGGCCACTGATCGAAGGTGACACCTTCAGCTACAACGCGAGCATTGCAGGCTCTGTAAAAATCAACAGCGACGGTAGATTGCATCTGGTGTTTGGATCTGTTTCCGCGGACACGGTGAATGACATACTGCAATCAATCACCTATCGAAATAGTAGTGAAAATCCACCCGCCAGCGTGTCTCTCGACTGGACCTTTAACGACGAAAACTCAAGCGCACAGGGCGATGGTGGCGATCTGGCTGCCATAGAGAACCAGGTCGTTTCGATCGACGCCGTTAACGACCTGCCGGTAATTTCCGACCCCGAATCCAGTGCTATTGACTACACTGAAGGCGATGCATCAGTCGCCATTGGCCAGGGCCTCACGATACGGGACAACGATAACTTTACACTGACCGGTGCACGGGTCGCAGTTAGTGCCGGCTATGTAGAGAACGAAGATGAACTCTCGTTTAATACAATCGCAGGCATTAACGGCAACTGGGATGCCACTACCGGAGAGCTTGTACTATCGGGGGTTGCGAGCCTTGCCGAATACGAACTTGCACTCTCCAGTGTTCATTACATAAATCACAACGAAGCCGCACCCTCAACACTTGATCGAGAAATCAATATCACTGTGACGGACGAATCTGAACCGTCTCTGGCGGTAATCAGAACGATCAATCTACAGGCAGTGAACGACCCGCCATCGGTATCGAGCAGCACGACAGAGATCCTGTACACCGAGAATGACGGCCAGATCCCCGCTTTCCCGGATGTAGTACTCGAGGATGTCGACGGCGATATCATTACCGCAGCCGTTGTGAAAATAACGGCCAACTATACGCCGGGCGAAGATCAGCTCGCATTCACCGATACGGGATCAATTAGCGCTGAATGGAACGCAGGCACCGGGACCCTGTCGCTGAGCGGCGACGGCAGCGTGGCGGACTACCAATCGGCGATACGATCGATTGCCTATAACAACAACAGCGAAAATCCATCCACAGCGACACGCACCTTGTCACTGACTGTCGAGGATGGTGATGATACCTCCAGCCTGTTGAATATCGATCTGGACGTGGCCGGCGTAAACGATGCACCCCTTGTTACGCTGTTGACAACCGCATCGACCTATACAGAATCTGCCGCACCCGTATTCGTCGCAGCTGACCTGACGCTCACCGACGTTGACTCAACTAACCTTACACACGCCACTGTCACAATTGCCGGCAACTACCAGCGCAGCGAAGACTTACTGATCTATACCGATGCGGGGGATATCACCAACACCTGGGATGCGGATAACGGGCAGCTGATACTGCAGGGCAATGCGTCAATAGCGGACTATGAGGCAGCGTTACGTAGTGTCGCGTACGTCAACAATAACGACGACAACCCCTCAGCAGAAACAAGAACTTTGACTATCACCGTCCATGACGGTACGGAGGATTCTGCAGCCGTATCGATAACAGTATCAATCCAACCCGTTAACGATGCACCAACAATATCGCTGGCAGCTGCACCCGATCAATCATTCGTGGAAGGCAACACACCTATCACACCCATCGCTACGGCTACCGTCAGCGACGTGGACAACAACCTTATTCACTCGGCGAGGGTTGAGATCAGCGGCAGCTACTCTGCCGGTGAAGATTTACTGCTTTTCACTGACACCGATAAGATCTCTGCAACTTGGGATAGTGTCAACGGCGTACTAACACTGAATAACACCGCGACGCTGGCCGAGTATCAAAGCGCACTGACTGGAATCACCTTTCACAACACCAGCGAGAACCCATCCGCCGGCGAGCGCACAATTTCGTATTCGGTTAACGATGGGGCAACCCAGTCGGCAAACGCCACGGTGTCGCTACAGGTGGTGGCTGTAAATGATCCGCCGTCCGCGGCAAGCAACACTATTTCGCTGAATGAAGATGAACAATACGTTTTCTCATTGGCAGATTTCAGCTTCAGTGATGCGCTCGACAACCACGCACTGCAAGCAGTATCGATTGTTGACACACCAGCAGCAGGGCGCCTCATGCTTGGCAGCACCGTTGTCGCCGACGGACAACTGATTCCCGCCGAGCAGATATCCAGCGGCAATTTTTCATATCACCCGGTCGCTGATGAATTCGGAGATAGCTACGCGCAGTTCAATTTCCGCGTGATGGATGATGGCGGCACCGAGCATGGCGGGATTGATTTTTCGACAGAGCAATTCTCCATAAGCATTGACGTTGTATCGGTGAACGATGCACCCACCGCGATTGGAACTACTGACAACACCCATCTGCTGATACCGGAAAACAGCCCACCCGGTGCAATCATTGGCCAGCTCACGAGCACCGATCCGGACCCGGTCCGCAATGCGATTGAAGATGGTGGCTTCACTACTGTTCCCAAACCTTTCAACGATGCCAACACCATAATGGCAGGTGAGATGGCGGGCGGCTGGCTGATCACAAGCGGCAGTGTCGACGTTCGGGGATCTGACTGGCAATCAGCCCCTTCCGGCGGCAACGCTGTTGACCTGAATGGCTGGGAATCCGGCGCCATGGCACAGACATTTCAAACGGTGGCAGGTGCTCAATACGAGCTAAGATTTGCGCTGGCTGGCAACTTCCGCGATCCGACTCCCGCAGTAACAATGCAAGTAGAACTGGCAGATCAGCGCTTTGAATTTTCAACAGACTATTTCGATGGCTGGAACCAACA
Organism: uncultured Granulosicoccaceae bacterium; assembly: GCA_937920585.1. GTDB lineage: Bacteria > Pseudomonadota > Gammaproteobacteria > Granulosicoccales > Granulosicoccaceae > CAKZSB01. The sequence continues at coordinate 12,937 of CAKZSB010000291.1, forward strand.
GAACCTGAACTGGCAGCAGCGTGCCGTCTCGTTTACCGCACTGGAAGACACAACCACTATTACCTTATCCTCAATGACACCCGGATTGTTTGGCGCAATGGTGTCTGATCTGCAGCTGATCAATACCTTTCGATTCGATACCACTGCAGACAATGACGGAACATTCGATGTCACCGAAAGCGGCCTGCTTGTAGTGGGCAACACCCCGCCTGATTTCGAGCAATCAGACACCATGCAGGTCGACATTCAATCGACAGACATTGACGGTTTGTCTTTCACTGACACTGTAAGTGTAGAAATACTGGATGTAAACGAGTCCCCCTCTGCTGTTATGGACTTACCGGTTGAAGTAGAGGATGGCTCAATTGCGAGCATCACATCCAGTCACTTGAGAGGCACTGACCCAGACCTGGCAGATTCGACTCCGGACAGCCTGAACTACACACTTCTGTCGCCACCGACGTTTGGCCAGTTACTCTTGAATGGAACTGTATTGAATGTCGGTGAGCAGTTTAGTCAGGGCGATATCAACAACAATTCACTAACCTACGCTCACCTGGGTGGTTACACCCCCAATGACGCCATCGAGTTACAACTCGCCGATGGAGGCGAGGATAATGCCGAGGCGGTTTCGTTAACACTGCCAATAGTCGTCGACCATGTGAACGAATCACCTGTGCTGCAATCAACCGACAGCGTCGACCTGCTGGAGGGCGCAGCGCACACACTGACAACCGACCAATTGAACGCCACCGACGGTGATTCGAACGCCAGCCAGCTTTACTATGTTGTCGATCGTGCACCGCAGTATGGCCAGCTGTTCTCCACTGACGACCCGCTATCCAACGTAACACAGTTTACCCAGCAAGATATCAATAGCGGAAAGATCGAGTATCAACATGGCAGCGGCAACGAACCAGTTGATAGCTTCAACTACACCCTGTTCGACGAACTCGATGATGATGGCGCGAGCGCAACCAGTGGATCGATTCGTTTCAACATCGTCGACATTGCCGATGCCCCCATTGGCACTGACAACGAAATTGATTCATTGGAACTGAGCCCCGTTGCGATCGACGTTACGGATTTCGGATTCAGTGATCACGACGACGGCGATAACTTCATTTGGGCGGAAATCCTGTCATTGCCGAGTGCCGGTTTACTCTACCTGAACGATGAGCCGGTTTTCGAAGGACAGTTTGTTCCAACCAGTGAAATCGAACAAGGCGCCCTCGTGTTTCACCCCGCTGCCAACGCGTCTGTTGGGGATACTGTCGAAATCACCTATCGCGTGGGTGATGATGGCGACCCGGACAACGGTGGCGTGGTAGCAGCCGAACAATTCAATACGCTGTCCATACACATCGGTGACAGTCAACCACCCGTCGCAGTCGATGACACTGTCGCGGCCACTCAGCGCGGAAGTATCTCATCACTATCCAATGGAGATACCAGTGTTCTCAACAACGACAGCGACGCCGACACAGCCCACAGCGACCTGAAAGCAGTAATCGTCGATACAGTTCGGCACGGCTCACTGCAGCTCTTCGCCGATGGCACCTTTCGCTATGTACACAACGGCACCGACAACTTCACCGACAGCTTCAGCTATCGGATAATAGATGGCAATCCGGCAGACGACGACAGCATCAGTAACCTCGGTTTCGTAGAGATTGAAATCGAACCGCTGCCACCTGCCCCCACGGCCGGCTTACTGCCCGATCAATTTATCGCGACCTACGACCAACTGGACTTCCCGCTGCCAGAAGATCTGTTTCAAAGCAACGCTGCAGATACTGAGTTGCGCTACAGCGCAGCACTTGATAACGGCGCCCCCTTGCCAGCCTGGCTTACCTTTGATCCAGAGACAGGCGTTTTCAGCGGTAAACCGGGACTAGGTGATATTGGTAATCTGAACATCGAGATCACCGCCTACGATATCAACGACAAATCTACCACCAGTAACTTCAGACTGGCGATTGAGCCTTCGCTTGATCCCGCTCTGGGCGGCCCTGAAAATACCGCCGAATTCAGCGCGCCGGACACTACGCCGAGCACAGAGGCACCAGCGGCTATCGCTCAGAATTCAAACGAGCAAACCATCGCTCCGACCACTGAAAACAGCAATAAACCAGAAGTTGAAACAACAGAAATTGCAATAGAAAGCGAACCGTTGTTCGGCGCTGCAGAATCACAATTCGATGCAGACCGCACATCAGACACATTCAAGAATACGGTCATCCAGAACGAAGGTTTTTCCCGAACAACTGCGGCACACACTATCACTGCCCAGGCAAGCGTCGACCCGATATTTACCGTAAGCCTGGAACGGCTGTTTTTCAGCGCAGATGAAAGCGCCCTTCATTCGGCTAAAAACCTCATCGAAAAACTCGATCGCGAGCGCGAGAGCGAAGAGGCACTTGCAAAGCAGGAAACACAGGTTGTCGCCAGTGCGATCACCATTTCCACCGGATTGTCGATTGGCTATATCGTCTGGCTGGTTCGTGGCGGCCTGTTAGTTGGCAGTGTCTTGTCATCTATGCCGGCATGGCGCTGGATAGATCCACTACCGGTACTATCCAACCTGGACGGCAACCTCGATGAAGACAGTGAAACACTGCAAACGATGGTCGAGAAAACACCACCATCGGCCGATGCCAATGCCGACGACCCGAAATCCCCTGACCACGGAGCCTGAATAAATGAAATTCTCGAACCCGGCTCCGACGCCCAAACAGCCAATGACTCCACTGTATTGCGCAGTGGGTAATCGGATAAGAAACACATGAAAAAACTATCCGCCAAATTTCACCTGGCTATGGGGCTGACATCAATCGTTCTGAGTTTGATGTTAATCGCCATTTTCCTGAATCTCATCCCCGATCGTCGCCAGGCGGTTATCGACGGAAGAGCTGCGCTATCCGAATCGATTGCGGCCAGTAGCTCGCTGTTTTTACAAAACCGGGATTTGCCTAGTATTCGCAAGAACATCGAGTTTATCCTGAGTCGAAACGACAGCATCAACGCTGCGTGGATCAAACGAGATAACGACCGTTCCGGTGTTGTTGTTGGTGACAGCACGCTGGTCGACATGCATTCGACACACACAGAGTCAACCGATTCGATAATCATCCTGCCGATTCTCCAGCGCCAGCGTCAGTGGGGCACTATCACGCTTTACTTTTCACCGGTTGATGGCGTCTCAATGCTTGACAAAGTCCGCAATTCGCGACTGTCACTCGTAGCGCTTTGTGCGATCGCCGGCTTCATCCTGTTTTACATATACCTTGGTAAAATGCTCAAGGAACTCAATCCCTCCCAGGCAGTACCCGGCAGGGTGCGCGCCGCGCTGGACACCCTGGCCGAGGCTTTGCTCGTAGTTGATAAAAAGAGCAATGTGGTACTGGCGAATCTGGCGTTTCAAAACATAACCGGCGGCGCTGCCGAACAGTTGATTGGCCGAAAAGCCAATTCCTTCGACTGGCACATTGGAGAAAGCCTCCCGGAAGGCGACGAGCCGACCAATACCGACCTGGACTTTCCGTGGCAGACCGCCCTGAAGTCAGGAGAGCCTCTTTTCAGGCAGATGATCTGGTTGCGCGACAAGGACGCCAACTGGCACAAGTTTATCGTTAACTGCTCGCCGATAATGTCCTCCGGTTCTGCCAGCGGCGTACTGATCAGCCTGGACGATGTCACCGAGCTTGAGGAAAAAGAGGCAGAGCTGCGCATGGCGCGCGACGAGGCAGAACAGGCCAACGTCGCGAAGAGCGAATTTCTTTCTAACATGAGCCATGAGATCAGAACGCCCATGACGGCAATTCTTGGTTTCACTGAAGTGCTGAAACGCGGCACCGGCCGAGCCAGTGCCGATTGGAAAAAGCACCTCAATACCATTTCCAGCAGCGGCAACCACCTGCTTGAACTGATCAACGACGTACTCGATCTATCCAAGGTGGAATCCGGCGCGCTCGAAGTAGAGCAGATTGATTGCCGTCCCTACGCAGTGGCCAATGATGTGCTGCAGGTCCTGCGAGTCAAAGCGCAGGAAAAGGGCATTGATGCCACCCTGCAAATCGTTAGCGATCTGCCAGAGGTGATTCAGAGTGACGGCTCACGGCTGCGTCAGATCATTACGAATCTTACCGGCAACGCAATCAAGTTTACCGAGCAGGGCGGCGTAACCATCGCACTGCGGCTGGTCGATGACACTGACGCACCCGTTATCGCCATCGACGTGAGTGATACCGGCATCGGCATGACCGACAAACAGCAGAGCGCTGTTTTTCAGCCCTTTGTTCAGGCGGACGCCTCAATCACACGACGTTTCGGCGGCACCGGGCTGGGCCTGTCGATCAGCCGCAAACTCGCAAGAGCGATGGGAGGCGACATCACCCTGCGCAGTGAAGCAGGCAAAGGTACCACGTTCACAGCCCTTATCCCCACCGGTTCGCTTTCAGGTGTAGACATGCTAACGCCAGAACAAGTGCTGGCGACTATCGATAGTATCGACAGCAGCGTCCAGCAGAGTTGGGAGTTCCCGGATTCACGGGTCTTAATCGTCGATGACGCCGCAGAAAATCGCGAACTACTTACTTTGGTGCTACAGGATCTCGGCATCGAAACAGAGACAGCTGAAAACGGTGCAATCGGGCTGGAGATGGCTCTGGCGGGCAACTACGACGTAGTTTTGTCTGACATTCAGATGCCGGTTATGGATGGCTACCAGGCCACCAAAGCGATGCGCGACGCCGGCCTGACACTACCGATAGTCGCGCTGACTGCAAACGCCATGCAAGGGTTCGAAGAAAAAATACTTGCCGTCGGGTTTTCAAACTACATGACCAAACCCATCGACATCGATGCACTGACACAACTGCTGGCAAAACTATTGAACGGCACAGCCGTCGATCGACCCGCTACCGACGAGCCTGAAGAGGTGCCGACCAATGCCGCTCCTGAAACGCTTGCAGAACAGCCAACGCCCGATGCACCCATCTACAGCCGACTGGCGGACAAACAAGCCTTCGCACCGATTATCAGTCGCTTTGTAGAGCAACTTCCCGCCGACATTGCCGAGCTTGAGAACGCAGCCGGCAATAATGATCACGCAAAAATTGCGGCTACAGCCCATCGACTGAAAGGCTCAGGCGGCACCGTTGGGTTTGACGCATTCTTTGAACCCGCAAAACAGCTGGAGAGTGCAGCTAAAGCTCAGGATGCGAGCGCCATGCAGCAGGCAATGACAGCGCTGATACAGGTGGCCAGGCGCGCCCAATCCGGCAACCCGACGGTTGGCAAGCCGGACAGCAGCAATCCTAAAATACAGTCGCCCTCTACAATCAGCACCATAAGCACTAACGATGCAACCAATGATGCCGATACCCCTGTTAGAAACTCATTGATTGAGAGAAATCCGCAAATGCAAGGCATTGTAGACAAGTTTCTACCTCGCCTTGAAGAGCAATTGCGCAGCATGGAAAAAGCGTTGGAAGAGCGGGACTATCCCGAACTCGCCCAGCTCGCTCATTGGTTAAAGGGGTCAGGCGGTACCGTCGGTTACGACGTGTTTACCGATCCCGCGGCCCGACTGGAGCAGTACGCGAAGACAACTGAACATGAGGCGGCCGAACAGGCTTTAGCCGAGATTCGGCAGTACGCCTTACGAATCCAGAGATCAGGGGATGACGGAAACCATGGGCAGCTCGAATCGGCTTAGTTGATTCGAATTCTGCACCACGGCTACGCGGATACCAATATGCAAAATGCAGCGCAATTAGATTCACCAGAGAAGCTGGAAACCGACGGCAGATACGAGCCGCTGATAGGTAACGCCAAGATCATGCTGGTAGATGATGAGCCTCTCAACACTGAGGTCCTTCAGACCTATCTCTCTGGCGAGGGGTACTCGAATTTCGTCACCGTGAGTGAGTCGCAGGAAGCGCTGGAAATCATGCGCCGTGAGCTTCCCGACGTGGTATTGCTCGATCTTATGATGCCGGTAGTATCCGGTTTTGATATTCTCACTGCAATGCGTGAGGACCATCGCCTTAAGACCATTCCGGCAATCATCCTGACATCCTCAGATGACGCTGACACCAAGCTTTCGGCTCTAAAACTTGGCGCGATGGATTTTCTTGCCAAGCCGGTCGATGCAAGCGAACTGGCATTGCGACTGCGAAACACGATTGCGGCAAAGGCCTATCAGCACCACTTAATCAACTTCGACCAACTCACGGGGTTGGCAAAGCAGGAACTCTTTGTCGACAATATCCATGCAGCCCTGCCGCACATCCAGTACGCGGAAGGCAGTGCTGCAGTAATGATTGTTCGCATCGAGAATATGTCGCAGATTAATAACTCGCTTGGTCGCGATCATGGCAATGAATTAATTCTGGCTTTCTCGCGCAAACTGCAATCGTGCTCCCAGCCTGCTGAAGTTTTAGGTAACGACAGCAACGGCAATGTTCAATGCCATGTCAGTCGAATCAGCGGTGATAAATTTGCACTGATGATCGGCCCATTGGCCACGGCACAACAAGCAGCACGCCTCGCACGCAGGGTGATAATAGAAACGGGCAAGCCGATCAAAATTGATGGCCAGGCAATGTTCACCACCACGCGCATTGGCATCTCGTTTTTTCCCGACGATGCCACGCAGGTTGAGACCCTGATCAGCCACGCTGAAACTGCCTTACAGCACGCCCGCCGCGGCAGTGGTGAAGGTTATATGTTCTATGCCGACGAAATGAATGCCGAGTCGTCGCGCATTCTGGCGATGGAAAACGGCCTGCGCACGGCAATCGAAAAAAACGAGTTACTGGTTACGTTTCAGCCCAAGGTAAACGTTGCCAACGGGCAGATCATTGGCGCCGAAGCACTGATTCGCTGGATCAGCGAAGACCTCGGTTTCATCCCGCCTGACGAGTTCATACCAGTCGCCGAACGCACCGGCATGATCGTTCCAATCGGGGCATGGATACTGGAACAGGCATGTCATGCTGCGGCACATTGGAGACAACAATTCGGGTTCGAATTTCTGCTGGCGGTCAATGTATCCATACGACAGCTAATCGATTCAGACATGGAAGCAACTGTTAAAAGTGTGTTAAAACAGACCGGCTTGCCAGCTGAATGCCTGACCCTGGAACTGACTGAAAACATGGTGATGGAGAATGCCGAGGCCAACATCGAAAGACTACATGGCCTGAAAAATATCGGGCTCAAGATTTCGATCGACGATTTCGGCACGGGCTATTCGTCACTTAGCTACCTGCAACGCTTTCCGCTGGATGAGCTAAAAGTAGACCGTTCGTTTATCAACGAGCTCGAAGATGAGACCAGCGAGGCCCCCATCGTCCGTGCAATGGTGTCACTGGCACATGATTTGGGCATGCGCGTTGTAGCCGAGGGCATTGAAACCCAGGTTCAGCTCGACTACATCAAAGACCTCGACTGCGAGCTATACCAGGGCTATCTATGCAGCAAACCTGTGGTGATAAAAGCGTTTACAGACTTGCTGAGCGCGCAACAGGGCTAAACGTTGAGCAACTAACTGGCACGAAAATTGCCACCGTGTTGAACTTTGTCTCGACCCGGCAACCTTTGATGCGCCCAGAAGCCCTCACGATCACCTTAGCCTCGGTGCTGCTGTCAGCCTGCATTGGCACAGAAACGCCGACTCTGGGTGCAGCGCTCACCAGCGAAGACGACCACCGCAGTGCTGTCGTTCGATTGCTTAGCGACTTTTCAATCCCAGTCGATCTGACGAACCGGCTGGTCCACGCGGCACCTATAACAACCACTACCCGCACCGTGGCGCAAGCCGAACAGTCGATCGGATCAGTCACCGCCACCCTGGTCGGCAGCAGTTGCAACGAGTTGCGCCAGTCCAACCCGACTATCAGTAATTGCACCGAATCTCAGGAACTGTTCTTTCAATACGGGTCTACTGAAACCAGTAACATCACTGACTTCGAAGGCGCGACACTTTTGAATCTGGGCCAGGGCGACTACCAGATAACAGTCGAGTCCTGGCAAACAGATGCAGACCCTGGCTGCGGCTGGAGTGGTTCTGAAACGCTGAACGCAGGCAACTCCTATCTCGAAATCACCCTGGTTCGATTCTGCCAGTAAGCCCACCGGGTTTTAGTCTTCAGGCCGCGCAACGAATTTGTCGGAGATCGCATCCGACGCCTGAGACAACCGCGCCATTAGTTTGTCGCCACCTCGCAATGCAACCCCGACAGCCAGGATATCGAGTACCAGCATTTGCGCCAGGCGCGACTTCAATGGCGAAAAGATGTCACTGTCTTCGACCACATCGACATTCAGATTAACATCGGCAAAAGTGCTCAACGGCGAGCCGGTGCAGGTAACGGTAACGACGGCAGCACCGGCATCGCGCGCGCGCCGCACGGCATCCAGCACATCGATATTGCGCCCGGTGTAGGAAATGGCAATAGCCAGCGCGTTCTCATCGAGCAGGCTGGCCGACGCTTGCTGGATATGCGGATCTGCATAGGCGATGGCCGGTTTGCCGAGCCGAAAAAACTTCAGCTGGGCATCTTCAGCCACGAGGCCGGACCCGCCAGAGCCATAGAACTCCACCCGCCGGGCAGCACTGTACATCGCTATCGCTTGCTCCATGGCGTTGTGATCGAGCTGCTCCCGTATATGAAGCATTGACGCGATGGCCGAGTCGATCAGCTTATCCGACATCTGCCGTGCGTTGTCAGCAGCATCGACGTCGCGAAAGAAATACTTGTCCTGCCGGGCGACAGATCGGGCGAGCTTTAATTTAAAATCGTGGTATCCGGTACAGCCAATAGCATGGCAAAAACGCACCACGGTTGGCTGACTGACTCCGGCCTGATCTGCGAGCTTCTGGATAGATGCTTCGATGCACTGGTCAGGATCACCGAGTACCTGCTCCGCTACCTTGCGCTCTGAACGACTCAGTACATCTATTGAACGGCGTATTTTTTCCAGCAACCCATCGACTCCGGACATTGTGCGTCCGCCGGCCAGCTCGGCACTTACATCATGACAGCACGCCATTCCGGCCGCACCGCAGTGTTACCCGGCATCTGGCGCCCAATACACACATGGTCGATGTGTGCTGCGCATCAGGGTTACTGCCGGCAACTCAAGCGTATCACTATTAGCCAGCGCTTCGGCCAGAACCTTGCGCTTGCGCTCGCCAGTAATGTGCAGCACCAGGCGCCTGCAATCGACGAGAGCCGCCAGCGTGAGTGTCATGCGGCCAATCTCAAACCCGGGCGGGTCCATCGCCATGCATCGATCGGGATTGCCGGTCGACAGCGCCGTTTCCAGTCCGGGCGCATTCGGAAAAAGTGATGCAGTGTGGCCATCTGTCCCCATGCCCAATACCACAACATCCACTGGCCAGGGCAATGCCGCAAGCGCAGATTCACACATCACCTGCCCCGCGTGGGCGCTGGCATGTTCATTTTTAAGTGAAACAAATGTCGCACTGGCCGCCGCACCCGATAATAAATGCTGACGGACAAACCGTTCGTTGCTATCGGCGTGATCGGCATCAACCCAACGTTCATCGGCAAGCGTGACGCTTATCGACGGCCAGTCGAGCGGCAGTACCGACAATGCTTGCAGAAACGGCTTTGGCGTACTGCCACCTGAAACCACCAGCGTCGCATGCCCACGGCTCTCGATCGCATCACTGAGAAAAGCAGCAACGTCACTGGCCAGTTGATTTGCCAGTTGTGCCTGCGACTCTGCCAGCACATCACTTTCTATAAAAGGTGCCAATGGCATCAGTTGTCCTCTTCAAACCAGCTATACCCCGCGCGTGCGATCAACGCACTGGATGCAGCAGGCCCCCAGCTTCCCGCCGGATACTGTTGTGGTGTGGATTCATTTTTCTCCCAACCCGCTATGATTGGATCAATCCAGGCCCAGGCTGCAGTAACCTCATCGCGATGATTGAACAATGTTTGATTACCGCGAATCATGTCGAGCAACAGACGCTCATACGCGATCATCTGCCGTTTTTTAAAGATCTTGTTGAAATCGAGATCGAGGTTGACCGCTTGCAGGCGCATATCATCACCACGACCTTTGGCAAAGATCGCAAGCTTAATGCTCTCCTCTGGCTGCAGCCTGATCATCAATCGATTGGGCTGCCCGGGCATATCAAAAATCGAGTGTGGAACCGTCTTGAAATTAATGACAATCTCCGTTCGTTTTTCCTGCAGGCGTTTGCCGGTGCGTAAAAAGAACGGCACCCCCTTCCAACGCCACGAGTCTATTTCCGCCTTGATGGCTACAAACGTTTCGGTATGGCTATCGTCGGGCACATCATCGGATTCCAGATAGCCCGGCACCCGTTCTCCATCGGTGACACCTGATTTGTACTGGCCCCGTACGGTATTTCTATCGACATCATTGCCCGTGATTGGCTTGAGCGACCGCAAGACCTTTATTTTCTCATCCCGAATGGCATCGGAATCGATACTCACCGGCGGCTCCATGGCCAATATCACCAGCAACTGCAATATATGGTTCTGGACCATATCGCGCAGCGCGCCAGTCTGATCATAAAACCCCGCCCTGCCTTCAACACCAAGGTCCTCGGCAATCGTGATCTGCACATCGCTGATGAGCTCACGTCGCCACAGCGGCTCGAACAGCGAGTTACCAAAACGAAGCGCCATCAAGTTCTGCACGGTCTCTTTACCCAGGTAATGATCGATGCGATAGATCTGTTGCTCGGTAAAATACTCCGCCAGTCGGTCGTTGATATCGATCGCACTGGCCGCATCACGGCCCAGCGGCTTCTCCAGCGCTACACGGCTTTGCCTGGTTATCAAGCCAGCCGCGGCAACCCCCTCACAGATCCGCACAAACAATGAAGGCGCAGTTGACAGGTAAAACACTCTGACCCGATCCGGGTCGGCATTGAGCAGATCAGCGAGCGCGCCATAGCGCGACTGATCGTTAATATCGAGGCTGACGTACTCGATGCGGGAACAAAACGAGCGCCAGCTCTCCTGATCGAATTCGCGCTCATCGATAAAGCCTGGCACCTTGTCACTGATGCGCTCGACAAATCCCTCAGTGGTGAGATCAGTTCTGGCAATACAAATAACGCGACCCTGCTCCGGCAGCTGCGCCTCGCGATGGCGAAAGTACATCGCTGGCAGCAACTTGCGCATCGTCAAATCGCCGGTGCCGCCGAATATCACCAGATCAAACGGCTCCAGTACGCGATCATTCTCGTTAGTCATTACGTTATATTCCATAGGAGAATAGTTTTAAGATGTATCGATTCATTCCCTTGCGATACTCACAATACGGCACGTAGTTTAACTACATATTCTACCCGAACAACTCATTTGGTTATGCTCGGCAAGCATGAATGCCTTACATCGGGTAATTTTTGATTGTAGGCACAGAACTTGTCATGTGTCTCAAATGTAGTATTATTACATTCTCATCGCGCAGTTACTAATACTGGGCGACTAAAGGACTCTTGCCTTGAACCCCGTTATTGAAAGTGTCACGCGCCGGATTGTCGAGCGAAGCAAGCCCGGGCGTGAGCAGTATCTGGATACGATCCGGAGCGCCAAACAGAATCAGCCGCACCGCACACGGCTCTCCTGCACGAATTTTGCCCATGCGGTTGCGGCTGCTTCTGACCTAGACAAGATCACCCTGCACCAGGAACGACCTGCCAATATTGGCATTGTCTCGTCCTACAACGACATGCTGTCGGCCCATCAGCCATTCGATCGCTTTCCGGAAATTATTCGTAAGGCGGCACGTGACGCGGGCGCTACAGCGCAATTCGCCGGCGGCGTACCGGCGATGTGCGATGGCGTAACCCAGGGTCGCCCCGGCATGGAGCTATCGCTGTTCAGCCGCGATGTTATCGCCATGTCAACCGCTGTAGCACTATCGCACGATGTCTTTGACACCGTGATTTGCCTTGGTATCTGCGACAAAATCGTCCCGGGTCTGTTGATGGGCGCGCTGTCATTCGGCCACCTGCCGGCGGTTTTTGTGCCGGCCGGCCCAATGCCAAGCGGCATACCCAACGCCGAGAAAGCACGCGCCAGACAACAGTTCGCGCAAGGCAAGATCGGCCGCGACGAACTGATGAAAACCGAGTGCGCCTCCTACCACGGCCCTGGCACCTGCACCTTTTACGGTACCGCCAACAGCAATCAGATGATGATGGAAATCATGGGCCTGCATTTGCCTGGCAGCGCATTCATCAACCCTGGTGACGAATTGCGCGACAACCTCACACGCGAGGCCACCGCACGCGCACTGCAGATCACGGCACTGGGCTCCGAGTACACCCCGGTCGGCGAAGTGGTCGATGAAGCCTGTATCGTTAACGCCATTGTGGGCCTGCTCGCCACCGGCGGCTCTACCAATCACACCATTCACCTGATCGCCATCGCGCGCTGCGCTGGCATCACCATTGACTGGGACGACTTCAGCGAACTGTCAGCCGCTGTGCCCAGCCTGACACGCATTTATCCCAATGGCAGTGCAGACGTCAATCAGTTTCACGCAGCGGGCGGCATGGCGCTGGTGATCAACGAGTTACTTGAAGCCGGCCTGGTACACGACAATGTCAGAACCGTCGCCGGCCGCGATGGTCTTGTCGCCTATACCTGCGAGCCACAACTCACCGCAGACGGGGTGCAATGGAAAAAAGGCGCCACCAGTGCGGCGGACTCCGACATCATCTCCAGTCATGACAAGCCGTTCAGCAAAACCGGCGGCATCTCGGTGCTGCAGGGCAACCTTGGCAGAGCCATCATCAAGGTGTCAGCCGTGGCGACGGAACATCAGATTATTGAGAGTCCGGCGCTGGTATTTAACGACCAGCGACAATTCCTCGATGCCTTCGAGGCCGGTGAACTGGAACGGGACTTCATCGCTGTGTTGGTCAATCAAGGCCCCAGCGCCAACGGCATGCCAGAGTTGCACAAACTCACCCCGGCACTCGGGGTACTCCAGGACAAAGGCTTTCACGTCGCGCTGGTCACCGATGGCCGAATGTCGGGCGCGTCGGGCAAGGTGCCAGCAGCCATTCATGTCACGCCCGAGTGCGTGTGCGGCGGCCCGCTGGGCAAAGTACGAAACGATGACATCATCCGGCTGGACGCTGTCGCCGGCACGCTTGAAGCAAAGGTTGCTGAAGATGTATGGCAGAAAAGACAATCGGACACCGGCGATGTCGCCCCGGCGCTCGGTGGCGGACGCGAGATTTTCGCAGGTTTCAGATCGCTGGTCGGCAGTGCAGAGACCGGAGCCGTAGCGGTTTTCGCCGGCAGACAAACGGAGATGTCATGAACATTCGCCAGATTATGCAAGCCGCACCGGTTATTCCGGTACTGGTCATAGACGACCCGGAGACTGCCGTGCCACTGTGCCAGGCACTGGTGGAGGGCGGATTGAAGGCACTGGAAATCACCTTGCGCACCGACGCTGCAATGGAATCGATCCGCTTGATCAAAACGGCATTACCCGATGCGATTGTGGGCGTGGGCACTGTGAATTCCATTCAACAGCTAGAGGATTGTGCCGAGGCCAAAGTAGATTTCATGGTCAGTCCAGGCTTTCACCAACCCTTGCTCGATGCCGCGCGCGAAGCCGATATCCCCTACTTGCCAGCCGCCGCCACGGCAGGCGAAGTGCTGCGGGCACTAAATGCCGGACTGGATTCTCTGAAGTTCTTTCCGGCCGCCGCCGCCGGCGGTATTACGATGTTAAAGGCGCTCGCCGGACCCTACGCAGAGGTACAGTTCTGCCCGACTGGTGGAATTAATGAAGGCAATTTCAGGGACTACCTCGCGTTGCCGAATGTCACTTGTGTGGGCGGATCGTGGGTCGCCCCCGGCAAACTGATCAGTGCCGGTAACTGGGATGAAATCAGGCAACTGGCGGTCGCTGCACACGCACCAGGCTAAAGCCCGTCACAACGTTGCTTTGACTCGGCTATCCGCCTTGCCGAAACCGCGTGAGGCGCGAGCCATAAGCACCATAAGACCGAAGATTCCGGCCGCCACGATCACCAGCGCCAGCATCAGCAGCGCAATTGAGCTACGCAAGCCGCTGCGAACGATCAGCCGCAATGCGATCGACGGACTTATGCGCCGCACCCGCAACCTGCGCCAGACGCGCCTGAGCAGCATTTTCTGGCGCCCAAAATTTACCAGTGCCATTGGACATCGCTCCATTGTGACCCGGGCAATCCTTGATAGCTGTCCGGGCGAAATAAATCCAGCAGCTACCAATTTACGGACCCGATCCCGAGACTTATGTGAGGCAGATCAGAAAAACTCAAACTGGCTGCCACGTGTTTGATTGGCGCTGGCATCGCTTTCCATGCTGTGCCGCTGAATTACAGCTTGCTAACCAAACTCAAATTAATGGACCACGTTAACGGCTGGAAGTGCCGGTAACTTGAGAATGCGACCTGGAACACCCCCCGCTCAACAAGCGCCGGATGTCCATTCCAGAATAAATACTTCGCTATTTTTTGCTTATTTATCAATTACATAAAATATGCATCAGCACAGTCGCACGCTGTTTGGACAATCCCCGCCAATTTGGCACTACCCCAGCAACCGCTGCCCACTCGATCTCGCATAGTAACGATTGCCAGCAGTGCGCTTGGCGAGAATGCTGAAAATGACCTATATCCTTGTTTAACTTCAGGTATTGGCAGCCGCCAAGCTTGTAAAGAAAGCGCTATGCGCTGTCGGGGATTGGCATGAACGAAAAAATCGAGTCGGCACAATACACCTGTAAAGGCCTGCTACGGCTTTTGAATCGGCTCAATATGGCCGCCGTCGATCTGGATAAAGGAGGCGGCAGTATCTACGAGCTGTCCGGATTGCTAGCCGCGGCAAATAATTGCGCCGACAGCCTCGAGACCCAACTGGACTCACTGGGCTCGGAAATCGATGACGAGGTGCATACCCGTAAAGCTGAAGAACAGGATTCCTGATACAGGCAATAGCCGCCAGGTACTTTTAGTAACCGGTAAGCTCCAGATAACCACGGCCCGTCTCTCTGCCCGCTTCATTGCGCAATTGAATAGCGCCCTCCCAGTAACGCACAGTCAACAATAACTCCTGATCGTCTATCAGAGGTTCATAATAAATTTTGCCAAAATCTGACCCCGGGATTTCAAGACTACCGGCAACCGGATAGCGCGAACCTTCACTGCTCTGCCACCATCGCGACACCTGATGCGTGATTTCACTGGCGTCGACGATATCTTTCTGCCCATCAACACCAATCACAACCGCATAACTGTGCTCGTCAGTCTGGCCCGTTTTACTGCGCAATCGATAGTACATAAGCTCTCGGCCATCGTTCATCTGAAGAGCAAACCAATCCCATCCCGACTGATCCGCCGACAATGCACTGCTGCTCCATTCTCGATCGAGCCAGGTGTCACCGGTGACATCAAAAGACTGATCGCCCACCCGCAATTGACCATGCGTAGCGAGGCGCGAGAGCGAATAATAATAGGATGCGTTACAGGGATCATCGCTCTTTCGACTAAGACCCTCATCACCCTGCAGTACCAGTGGCTTCCTCTGCGTTAATTCGAGAGACAAGCCTTCGCCACCTTGCGCAACGCTGAGTGTCCAGCGCTTTGGGTCATTCGGGTTTTGCTGTAGCTGCCAATCTTCAAGCCAGACGCGGGCGGGATTTTCGGCGGTGCCGGCCAAACCTGCTCCGGCACGCGAGAACCGCTCATGCGCGCTGATCGCAGCCGCTTTCCCGGCGGTTATCGCAAAGTGCCCCATGTAGAACTGCCGAGTGTTCCAGTTCGATTCAATCGAAGCACTATCGGCACTGTTGGCAATCCGAAAAAACGTTACCTGAAAACCGTACCTGTCCCCTTTATCATCTTTTAGATTGCCGGTCAGATACCACCACTCATTGCGAAATTCCGGGTGGGCAAGATGATCGCGCGGAAACTCAATTTTGCGCGGTTCGCAGGCGCGCATAAAATCGCTGGCATCACCACCCAGTTCGGCCAAAAAATTAATCGATTCATCCGACGTGTCTTGCGGCGGCTCTGTCTGTCCGCAAGCGATCACGATCAACAGGCACAAGGCACAGGGCAATCTCAACAACCAACTCACGACAAGTGCCCCGCATCGATATGCCTGGCACGAGACATTCGGTAGGCCGGATACAAACCGGCGATCACGGCAGCGAGCACGGCGAGCACCAGCGTTTCGAGCAAAACCGACCCGGGCACGTGAAAATGCATGGTCCAGCCAAAGGATCGTCGATTGATGACATCCACCAGTAAACGCGACATGGCATAGCCCAGAGGCAACGCCAGCACACCTGCGACACACCCGATCAGAAAGGTTTGCTGCACAACCAGGAAACGCAATTCACCGCGTGTGACACCCAGCGCATGCAGAACGGAAAACTCCTTGCTGCGCTCCAGCATTTGCGCCATCAACGCGCTGAGCACGCCGATAAACGCGACCAGTATCGTCAGCCACCTCAACACGCTTGTTACAGCAAAAGTTCGATCGAAAATTTCAAGCGATGCCTGCTTGATTTCCCCTGTGGCGCGAATACTCAATGGCACCGCCTGCTCACGAGCGCGCAATGCCTCCATAACATTTGGCGCGGAGGCCCCGTCCTGCACAGTGATGCCAATTGATGAAAGCTTGTCGTCGCGCCAGTGAACCCGGTAGTGCTGCAGATCCATTACCACCGTACCAGGGCCGGTACCGTAATCGGTAAACACTGCGACCACATCTACCTTATACGGGCCACTCGCGGCCGACAGAATCAGCTCATCGCCCACATCGAGACCCGCCTTCCAGCTCAACGGCTCTGACACCATAATCGCAGAACCCTGCTGAAGCTTTTGTAGATAATCGGGTGACGCACCTGGCTTTATCGAAAACCGGCGCATCGCTTGCGCTTGTGTCTCTATCGCAAGCAACCGCAATGGCTGACGATCGCTGTCAACGGCGACAGCACGGGCGAGCAACAGAGATTCAACACCGTCCATCGCGGCAATCCAGCGGGCAGTCTGGCGACTAATGCCATCACCACTTTGATCGCTGCTGCTATCGCTGACGTAGATGTCTGCCTCAAGCGTAGAATCGAGCCAATCAGCTACTGACACTCTGAAACTGCCGATCATGATGCCGACCCCCGCTGTCGCTGACAACGCGACGGCAAGCGATGCTACCGCAACAGATGAGCGACTAAGATTGGCGGTTAGTGAACGCAGGGGATACTGCCCCAACGCTCGCCCACCAGCGCGCCCAATACCGGCAGACCACTTGCCGGCAGCACTAATCAGCCAGGGAATCAGCAGCGTGTAGCCCAGTACAATAATAAATAGTGCGGTAAAGCCGGCAATCAAACTGCGCGCACTGAACATTGTCACCAACAGGCCAAGACCCAGTGCGACGCAGCCTGCGACGAACAACCACACCACCAATGACCCGGCTTTTCGCTCAATCACTGATCGCTGCAGTACAGTCACCGGAAGGCTTCGCGAGGCCTCGAGTGCCGGCGCCAGGGCAGCGATAAATGCCGCCACAAAACCAAGTGCTATGGCCCGCAGAATCACCAGTGCATCGAACTCAACCTGCTGTACACCCAGTGCAAAGTACAAATCATTTATAGTGCGCGTGATCAACGCCAGTAAGCCATTGCCAATGAGATAGCCCAACATCAGACCTGCCACTGTTGCTATGGCTGCAAAGAAAAAAACTTCGATAATAATTGCAAGCCCCAGCTCCAGACGAGTGACACCCGCCACTCGCAACAATCCAAACAGCCTGCGCCGCTGTAAAACGGATAGTGTCACCGTGTTGTAAATGAGAAAGCCACCCACCAACAACGCGAGCAAGCTCATCGCCTGCAGGTTGGTGTGGAATGCCGCAGTCATTTGCATTACCGCGTTATTGCGCCGCAATGCGTCTGTCAATGGTATCTCTGGCACCATTTCCTGAATGCTCTGCAACTGCGCATCATTCTCAACCACAAGGTCGATTTGGCTGAGCTTGCCCTGCATTTTGAAAAGCGCTTGCGCGAGCGCAATATCAACAAACAGCAGATTGTCCATTGCCGCCTGTTGCGAACCGTCGAGCAGGCCGGAAATTTCCAGCTCAACGGCGCTGTCCTGCCACGCGACGGTAAGCCGGTCGCCCCGCTTGAGCCCGAGCCGGTTCGCTGTGCGACGGGCCATCAGCACCGACTCCGCGTTCATCAGCTGCAGTAGCGAGCGCCCGCCACCGCCGCCATCGGCTCCGACAAACTGATCTCGCACTGCACTCTCGGCAAACAGATCCACCCCCATTAACTGAAAGGACTCGCCGCGCGCGACGACGCTATCTGTGATCAGCGGTGCTATCTGCCGCAGACCGTGCTGCACACGCAAACGGGTATAGATCGATTCATCCACCCCGTTCTGCGCAATGATCTGATGGGTTGTACGGCCGGTGACCGAATCGAGTGACATCGACATGGCACGCCGCGCACTGCTGTTGGCAATATCGACGGCAAACACAACCGCCACACCAACCGCCATACCCAGTACCAGCAAAATTACCTGCCATCGATGACGCGACCAGTGCCGCCAGGCACAGCGGGCCAGCGGCGTAAAATTACCAGGCAAAGCTGTCCCCGCCCGCCACGATCACTCCATCGTTCAGCGTTAACACTCGATCGGCAGTATCAGCCACCGAACGGCTATGCGTCACCATTAAAACCGATTGATTGAGCGTATCCGCCATATCGCGAAATAGTGCGGCAATCGAATCACCGGTTTTTGCATCGAGGTTGCCAGTGTGCTCATCGGCAAGCACCAGCGCAGGTTCGTGCACCATCGCACGCGCAATCGCGATGCGCTGTTGTTCACCGCCAGATAGTTGATCGGGGAATGCATGCGCGCGACCGGCGAGCCCAATGCGATCGAGCATATGCTGCGAGCGATCATTGCACTCATCCGCTGCCACCCCGTTCAGTTGTAACGGCAACTGAATGTTTTCGATCGCGCTCAGTGTGTCGATCAGGTTGAATGTTTGATAGACGAATCCGATATTGCGCCGCCTGAACAGGGTCCGCTCCCGATCAGGCATACCAGACAATGCCACGCCGGCGATTTCGATTTGACCTTCGTCGAGTTGATCGATACCCGCAATCAGGTTCAGTAAGGTGCTTTTGCCAGAGCCACTGCGCCCCAGCAGCGCCACGCGTTCGCCACGGACGACGGTGAAATCTACACCGCGCAATATCGACCCGGCCCCGCTGTATGACTTGCTCACGCCACGAGCCTGAACATGCGGCTTCACGACGTCGCAATCCTGATTAATCCGAAGCGGCAATAGCCACTCGGGAAAGCTGAGGTTATAGTTCGCAGCACTGAGCACATGCACGCAAGCCCTGAAAAATGAATTGAGCTACCCGGTTCCCAAAGACACTGTCCGCTATGAAACCGTGATTCGGAAAAGCCGGTTTATCGCGATTACCGGGCCGGCCTGTGACGCTGCGACTGCACGCCGCTTCATCGACAATGTTAGCGCGGAATTCAACGATGCGCGGCATATTTGTTACGCGTATATCACAGGTTCTCCTGATGCCGGCACACGAGCCTGCGGAGACGACGGCGAACCACAGGGCACAGCGGGCAAGCCGATGCTAAATGTTCTGCAGCACAGTGGTGTCGGCGACATCGTCGCTGTCGTAGTGCGGTATTTTGGCGGTATCAAGCTAGGTGCGGGCGGCCTGGCACGCGCCTATGGAGGCAGCGTGGCACAAACCATCAAGCTGTTGCCAACCGCCATCCCTGTCGCGACCAGCGAAATCATCATTCTCGCCCCGTTCGCGCTGGAAAATAATATTCGCCATTTGCTAAATCAACACCGAGCAGAAAAACTCGAAGTCAACTATGGCAGCGACCTGGAGATTACCGCGAACATTCCCATTGATGAACTGGCGTCGCTGCGCCCGGCGCTCGCAGCGCTGGGACGCGGCCAGATAGAGATGTCGCTAGTGGACCAGACATCCCGAGGCAATCACCAAAACTAGTTATCGAATCGGGAGAACAAATTTCCGACGCGCATAACCAAAAATCTGTCACTTGTCGGGGCGAATTCGGGACAGAGACTTCGGCTAACTCGGGAATAGTATTATTTTTGGTGACGGCGAAGTGCCGTTGTGCACATCGGCGAATGCACCTGCCCCCTCGGACAATGCACGCCGCTCTACCCAATCGAGCCCGCCCAGCTTGCCACTTTGCAAGGCACGGGTGGCAGCGTAGAGATCGGGAACGGTGTAGGTGTAGTTACCGATCACCGTAATCTCCTGCAAAGTTATCTTGCGAGTATCGAGACCGGGTTGCTCATCCTGCAGACCAGCATGACAGATTACGCCCCCGGGTTTCACCAGCCGCGAGGCGGACTTGCGTGTATGGCCACTGCCCACGGCATCAATCACCAGATCGAACGAGTCGGCCGCGGGTTCAGTGGCGACAGGATCGTAGACGTTACCCCAGTTGTTTTGTTCCGCTGTGGAGCGGCGCAGCGCATTGGTATCTCCGATAAAGATGTCGTCACAGCCTTTGCTCGCCAGCACCAGTGCTGCCAACACACCGATCGCACCTGCACCGATGATCGCAGCGCGGCTCTCTGATACGGGTCGTTGTAACACGCGCTCGGCAAGTCGCACCGAGTGCAGGCTCACCGCAGTCGGTTCAGTCAAACTGGCGTCACCAGCGTCCATCCCGGCAGGCAGCGGCATCAGGTTGCGCTCGGGAATCAGCACCTGCTCGGCGAAGGCCCCGGCCATACGCATGCCAATTAATTCGCGCTGCGAGCACAGATTGCCTACGCCTGCCAGACAGAATTCACAACTCCCGCAGGTAATCAGCGGATTCAGGATTACACGCTCCCCGCTACGGCTCCCGCTGGTGACAACACCGGTGGCTTCATGACCGAGAATCAACGGTGGTACGCGGCGTGCATCGTGACCATGGTAGGCATGCATATCGGATCCACAAAGGCCGCAGGCATCTATTTTAACTAACGCCATTGCGCTGCTTTCGGCCACAGGATCTGGCTCGTCCCGATAGACCACTTCGTGTGTTCCAGTGTAAACAAGTGCTTTCATGAACGGCGCTCCAGTAGTCGTTTCATTATAGCGACATTCAAAGGAACTGCGGACAGATTCTCAGATGTGATGCAGGGTCGGAAAGGTTGGCGAAATAATTGCCATATCGTAGGGACTATCTTAGCCAACAGCCCGGAACAGTAGAGCCAGTCTACTCGAACTGAATGCGATCAACCCACGTAGCAATACTGTTCGCGCTGTTAGCATTAACGTACCTGATGGGTACCACCATTTATGCAGACCGGATTGAGCAGGATATTATCAACAGAGCAAACACGGCCGCCGCAACCTATCAGCCACGAGTGTCGCTAAACGTGGACGGGCGCGATGTTACTTTATCAGGCACGGTAAACAGCCTGGTCAGGAAGGCTGCGATCGGCAAACATATTGCCGAGCTCTCTGGTGTGCGACAAACCGAAAACAGACTTCGGGTTGAAGCTGAAAGATTTCGTTTCAGCGCCACCTTCAAAGGCCGTGAACTGACGTTTATTGGCGCGGTAGACAACGACGACGCAATTGCAACGCTGACTGCAGTCAACGCGACCCTTGATTCCTCGATAAGAGTGAACCAGCTGGTTAATACCGGTGCACCAAAGATGCAAAACACCACTGCCAAACTAGAAACCGGCCTCACCAGCCTGGTTCAGCTGATTGAGGGCAACCTGGAAATTGACGATCGGCACTGGCATTTGCGCGGCCTTGCGGCTGACCCGGGCGTGCGCGCACAGATCGAATCTACGATCGACTCACAACGCGCTCTGCTTGAGCCACTTGAGGTGACAGTCGATCTGGACATCCACAGCCTGATCAGCGCCGAGTGCAAACGCTACCTGCACCAGGACAGTAGCGGTACACAACTGGCATTCGCATCAGACAGTGCGCAAGTCAAACCACAGTACATGGCGCAACTACGACGCTACGCTGCACTGCCTGAAAAATGTTCCGGTCGGCTCCTTATCGAAGCGCACAGCGACAACGAGGGAGATGAAAAATACAACCTTTCGCTGAGCAAACAACGGGCTGCAGCAGTAAAACAGTACCTCGTAAAACTGGGCGCAGACCCGCGTTCAATACACTCTTTTGCCTATGGCGAAATGCGAGCGGCCGCATCGAACGAATCGAGCAATGGCAAATCAGTCAATCGCAGAGTAGATGTGCATTTTATTCAATCGCTCACTGCAATACCCCTTAAAAACGATTCCTCTATCAACATCAGCCTACAAAGCGCGGAGTAGCAATGTTTTATCTAATATCCCAGGTTCTGCTGATCCTTCTTATCGCCACAATACTCGGCGTGTTGGTGGGATGGATCATGCGCAAGATCAAAGCGATGAAGACCGAAGAAAAACTTCGCGAACGTCTGCGCCAGACTGAGAGCACGATCGACCCGATAAAGCAGGCTCTGTCACAGGCACAGGGCGACATCGCCGGACGGGACAGCAGCATCGCAGCCTTGCAGACAAAAATTGACACTATGTCAAAGGAAGTACCACCGCTGAAGGCAGAGCTCAACTCGGTCAAATCAGGAGCCGGTGAGCAACAGGCAACCATCGCCAGCCTAAAGGCAATGGTTGACGAAAAAGAGGGCAAGCTCTCAAAACTGGCCGATGACCTCAACCAGGAAAAAACATCGGTGCGCCAGGTTGATGCCGCGCTCGCAGATGCGAATGGCAGACGCATAGAGCTGGAAAACAGACTGGCAGAAACTCGCGTGCAGCTCGAAAACAACGACGCTGCTGCACAGCGTGCGCGCAATGACAGTGCGAAACTGCAAAAAGAAATCAATGCGCTGCAGATTAAGCTGAACGACACAGCCAATGCCGGCGAAGCCAGCATCAACGCACTCAAGCGCGACCTCAGTCAGGAAACCAAACAGCACGGCGAGGCAACCAAAGCACTGCAGCAAAGAGAAGCAGACGCCGCTCGTTATCGTGCAGAAATAGAAACACTCAAAGAGCAGCTGCGCGAACGCACAACAGACTACAAACTGGCTGTTGCCGATCGAACGGCGCTGGAGCGTCAGCTCGAAACTTTGCAAAGCCAGCTGGATCGCGCCCAACAGGCACACGATAGAAAGATCGCCGATCTGGAAAGGGCATTGGCAGCGAGACAAGCTATTTCCGACGAAGCCAACCGCCAGCTAACCACCGGCGCTGCCAACCAGGCACGTCTTGAAGGCGAAATCGATCGCCTGCGCGACAAGCTCAACAGTGGTGAAAAGCAAAACAACAAAGTCGCCTCAAACCGCGATGAACTAAAATCCGAAATTGCCGCCCTTCAGGCACAGCTTGAAGAAAACACCACGGCGGCTGATCAGCAGAGCGCCGATAAGGATGGTCAGCTTGAACAACAGCGCGAGTCTATTGACAAGCTGAATCGGGAGCTATTGGATGCGAAGAAAGAGCGCGCCCAGTTCAGTGCCGCGGTGAACGAGGCAACCGCTCAGCTGAAAGCGACACAAGAGAAAGCCGCAGTATCCGAAAAAGAAAGGATCGCGCTGGAAAAACGTATTGACGCGCTTGAGCTTAACTTGCGTGAGCAGGCAAAAGATGGACAACAGCGAGTCGGTGAGCTTGAAAAACAGCTTAAGCAAAACGCCGCTGAACTATCGCGCGCTGATGGCACCATTAAATCCAGCGAGCAAACCAGGCAGCAGCTTGAGGAACGTATTCAGAAACTGCGCGACGAGCTCAACCAGAAGATTACTGACGTCAAGCTCGCCGCCAATGAACGCGCAACGCTGGAAAAGGAAATTGAGCGCTTGCAGGGCGAAGTAGCCTCACTGCAGGATTCAGTCAAGAAATTGCAGGCAGCACTGGAAAGCAGCAAAGAGCAGCACAACAAGAAAATTGCCGATCTGAAAACCGCCCTCTCCGAACAGGAAGCACTGGCGGCCGATGGCGGCAAAGCAGCAAAATCACTCGCACAATTGCAACGTGAATCAGAGGCACAGAATAAACAGCAGAAAGCTGAAATCAAGGCCTCTGGAGAAAAAATCGCAGAACTCACTCGTCAACTCGACAAAAACAGCAGTGAGCTCGAAAAAGCGACATCACAGGCCGCATCGCTGCGTGATGAAAACACTAAAATGGCACAGGCCAAGGCAAATCTTGAAAAAGAAGCCAAAACCAATGCCACGCTGCTGGCTGACGCCGGCAAGCAAAAGGCGCAGGTCGCCGACACAGCTGAAAAGCTTTCCGCTGCAACCAGGCGAGAGGAAGGTTTGCGAGAGAAGCTGGAAAAACTCCAGCAGCAGCAACAGGAGCAGGCAACTGATCTCAAACTTGCCAAATCCGAAGCCGAGCGCGCCAACCGCGAACTGAGCAAAAGTGCAGAAACTGCTGCACAGGCAGAAGAGTTGCGACGCGAAAACGAAAAGCTGACGACAGCACGAGACGCCGCCATCGCAGAGCAGCAGAAAACTGCCGCCGAGCTCGAGGGCCTGAAGAAGGAATCAAAATCATTGCGCGCTGACGCGGGCAAGCTGGCTGCCCAAAGCACTGAGCTCGCCAATGAAAAAACTGCGACGGCGCAGTTGAAGAAAGCGCTCGCTGCGGCTGAACAAAAGGCCAGCGAACTGGGAGACAAGCTGCAGGCAGCGGTACAGCAAGGCACGCAGGACGCCACAGATGCCAAACTCGCTGTGGCCGCCAATGCCAACACCGAGCGGGAGATCAATGCGCTGCGCAGTGAGTTGAGTGATTTGAAATCTCACTACGACAACAACCGCAACAATCTGGAGAAGGACAACAGCGATTTGCAGAAATTGCTGCAGGGCGCGACTGGCAACCTCGATCGAGCCAAATCGGAAAAATCCCAGCTGCAGGCACAGCGCGATCAGTTGGCCGCCGAGGCAGACAAGCTGGCAACCCGGGTCAAGTCGCTGGAGTCGGCTGCAGCTCAGGCAGACAACAGCAATGCCGAGCTCAAACGCGAGCGCGAAGCACTGGCTGCTGCAACTGAAGCACTGGCTGCGATGGAAGCACAACACGCTCGCCTGGGTGAAGAAGTGCAGAAACTCAAGGAAAATGCCGTCGACGCTGCGACCAATGCCAAGGTGGCCGGGGTCGAGAAGACAGCACTTGAGCGCGAAGTTGCCGACCTCAAAACCAAGCTTCGCGATGTAGCGGGAAGCGGCGAGCAGAAGACCGGCCAGCTACAGGCAGAGATCGACAAGCTCAATAAGGCGGCAAGCGAAAACAAGGCGCGCGCTGACAGAGGCGACGACGCCGTGAAAGCGCTTGAAAAGCAAATGCAGCAGCAGGCAGCCGCCGACGCTAATCGAGCCGAACAGCTTGCCGCTCAACTCAAAGCGGAACAGGCTGCACGCGAAAAGGCAGCGGCAGCGCTTGAACAGAGCGAAAAGCAGGCAGCTCAACTGCGCGACGATCTGAAGGAGCTTTCAACCGACCACAAGATCGCAACCACGCAAAGCAAATCGCTTGAGCGCGAGACCGGCAAGCTGGAAAAAGGCATGCTAACGCTGAAGGCCGATCTTGAAAAAGCCGCGGCCAACGCGTTGCAGAACAGCACCGATGCGCAGAACAAAGCGGCCGAGATCGATCGCTACAAGCAACTGCTTGAATCACGCGAGAAAGAACTCGAGCTGATGGGCAGCAAAGTCCCGGCGCTCGAAAAAGCATTGCGCGAAAAAGAGAAAAGCGAGACACGCCTGGAAAATGAACTCAACGGCCTGCTCTCGGAGCTGACTGCCGTCAATAATAATATTGACGCCATGAAAGATGATATGGCAAAGCGCGAGGCAGACAATGCCGACCTGAAGGGTGACTCCGCGGCTCTGCAGGATCAGCTGATGCAGTATCAGCAGATCGATCAGGATCTTCGCGGCAGAATCGCCAAACTGGAGCAGCAGTTGACTGATGAGCGCAAGGCGGCAGGCAAGAATCTGCTGTCTCGAATCATGGAACTGGAAGCTATGCTCTCTGCCGAGCGGCACAAGGCTGAAACCATGAAGGACTTTTCCGAGTTCTCCGGTGTATCCACGGTCAGGACGAGTGTACAGACGTCGGTGAACGATTCACAAAGCAAGAAAAGCAAGAAGGCCGGCTAGATACCAGCCATGAAGCAGCCTGCAGCATTGGCAGCAGGCTCTTCTTTTACCCTCCCCTTCGATTTACAATCCAGTTCCGAGACGCCGGCCCGAATGGCCGGCGTTTCGATAAAATTACGATTCCAGGGGTAACGGGTAGTGTCACGCAAAAGAAAATCACGCTTTCGGCTTAGCCGCGCCGGGAGAAGCTATCTCGACGATGCAATCAAAATGGCGACGATCGCCATTGCAACGCTGGTCATTGTCGGCGGTTCTGTATATCTCGCGATGAAACTTGGTAACTGGTAGCGAAATTTCTACCGTCAATCGGCTCGCAACACAGCTTTTGCTGCATCCACACAAACCAGCTCACCATCAAACCCGCTGTTGAGTTCAGCCGCATTGGCCTCATCCGTGTCGATATGCATTTCCAGGCAGTATTTCTCGCTTACCCGAACCAGCACGTCGCCGAACGACAGGTCTCTGGGGCCGCCGGTGACAGCAATCTCCACCACATCCCGATCCGCCACGCCAAACTCTGCCGCATCGTCCGGATGCATGTGAATATGCCGGCGAGCGCAAATCAGTCCTTCTTTTAACTGCACCGTGCCCGCTGGCCCTTCCAGCGTGATTGGTGCCGAGCCCTCCACTTTGCCTGAATCACGAATGGGCGCATCGACACCAAGCCGAAATTCGTCGGTGCGCGCCACTTCGATTTGATCGACACTGCGCAATGGCCCCAGCAATCGCACGCCATCGATTCGATTGCGCGGACCAATCAGATTGACTTTCTCGTTGCAGGCAAACTGACCGGGCTGGGAAATATCCTTGTAGTGTGTGGGCGTGGCCCCCGCGCCGAACAGTTTCTCGAAGGTTGCTGCAGTGAGGTGTAAATGGCGTGCACTCACGGCGATCGGAATGCCACGCGTCGGCTTTGGTCTGGCGAGTCGCCCGACAATATCTGCCGCCTGGCGAGCGATCATCAATTCTTCATCGGTTTTCACTACCACGGCTGCCACTCGCGAGGCGCGCTGAGAGATGATCGCACTGTTGTGCTGTGCACAGAGCGCAACATCATGATTGGCATCATCGTCGAGTATCAGCCCCAGAAATTCCAGGCGCTGCATGATTCGCCGGCGCATGGTGGCGCTGTTTTCACCGATACCGCCGGTGAATACAACCGCATCAATGCCGCCCATCACTGCGGCATAACTGCCAATGTATTTGCGCACTCGGTGGGCAAAGACATTGATGGCCAGTCGCGATGCATCGTGCCCGGCCTCGGCCTGATTCTCCAGATCACGCAAGTCATTGCCCACTCCGGACAAGCCGGCCAGGCCACTCTTGCGATTGAGCAGATCGTCGAGTTGCCCGATATCGTAGTCACCGCTGCGCAACAGATTCAACATCGCCCCGGCATCAATATCGCCTGCGCG
>CAKZSB010000292.1 GCA_937920585.1 uncultured Granulosicoccaceae bacterium
AAACGGCCATCGCGGCGTTGCGCTCACTCACAATTGAACAACTGGGGCCGCCGAGGTATTCCTCAATCGCACGCCTTGCGCTGACCACTTATCCACTCGCTGTATCCCAGCTTTTAATATTGTCAAAGCACTGGTAACTATTGATAGTGTCTTGCCGGAACAGCTGAGGCCCGGGGCGAATTAGAAATCCATTGCGATCTGCATGCCGGTTTGCACGGCGAAGTCCGAGGCGCGAATGCCGATATCGAAAAAACCGAAGCCCAGGCCTACCGAGTAGGTTGGCTCGTTGCGACTGCTGGAGAAATCGTTCGCTGCACCTAAACGCAAGCTAACGGGGCCATTGACGAGTTCGGCACCGATGTTAAGAGTTTGCGTCTCAACGTTATCGTAGCGCGCTTCGTTGATCGCAAGATCAGCGGTCAGGGCGAATTGCTCGCGCTGATAAAGGGTACTGACAATGAGCTGTGGGGTCGTCTCTACCTTAAATCCGGTGCTACTTTCGATTGATTCGGGAATCAGGTTTCGAATCACACCACTGACGCGAAAATCGTTGTTTTGCGGCAATAACATGGTGGCACCAATATCCATGGTGTAGGTTGTTTCTTCATTTTCACTGGCGTCGAATGCATCGCTGGCAGCGGATGAATCGTCTTCGTTGATTGCCTGGCGAATATTGCCCACTCGCAAACTGGATACTTTTGGTGTGACACCGAAGTTGATCTCATAGTCACCGAAATCGATACGCCTCGACAGGCTGAGCGAAAGTTGCGCGCGAACCACGGCACTGCCAGCCAGTTCAGAATCGAGAATATTATCGGGCAGGGCGATTTCCAGGCTGGTGTTGCTCGGCGCGATTGATATCGACGCGTTTTCCAGAATTTCACCCTGGGTAATCGTGTTGTCGGCCAGTGCGTTGCTGATGTTGTTGACGTAGCCAAGATCGTTGTTACTGATGTCAGCGACGCCCGTCGCGGTGACGATGGTGGCGAAGTTGACTGCAAACGGTATCGGAGAATCGGCGACCGCGAACCCGATTCCACCCAGCGCTCGTGCGTCGAATGGCGCACCGTTGACGTTATTCAACATGCCGCGCAGATCAGCGGCCAGGCTACCCAGACCGCCTGAATCGACCAGGCAAACATTATTGGCTGCCGCCAGAATCGGGTTGCAGTTGAGTGGTTGATTTAACACGCGGTCGATTGCATCGCCGAGGTCGTCGATCAATTGCTCGTTTTCGTCGAGATCGGTGATGATTTGCGCGGTGTCGCGCACTTCGCCGCTGAAACCGGTTCTGAAGGTTGTCACCCCGGTATTGCGATAAGTGCTGAGCAGTGCCGGGTTTGCAACCGCTCCGTTGACCCCTTTGCCAGCCGATATGGCGGCGCCACCCATGCTGAGCGCCCTGATATCGCTGCCACTGGCGATATTAGACATCAGCAATAAACAGCCGAGAGAGAACGTCTTTTTCATGAGCTTTTACCGACGACGCGTCCGTGTTGAAAGGAGTTACGCTCTGGATTGACCGGCGTATTCGTAAAAAACGTCCGCAATAAGTCTGCCGATTCTGTTGTACGGCGGGATTCGTCGCTCGCTTTGTGGCAGGTGACTGGGTTGGTAATGATGCGCAGAGGCGCAGTTCAGGTGTTTTTGCCTAGTCCCAGCGGATTTCGTGCTGGATGGCAGAACTCGTCTCGCATGGTGAGCCGGGATAGTAGGCGAATTCGGCGCAGTTCGGGCGCACGCTGACTTCCGAGTAGCTAACTGTGCGCGCATCGCTGCGGTGCATGCAGACCGATAGCGCGGAACGCTCGTCTGCGTGGCTGCGATGAAATTGTCTATGCTGATTGCAGCGGGGCAGCGTGTTGCCATCCGCACGCAGCCCGGCGGCGCACTCGGTTCTGGCTTTGACCACGGCGTCGTAATCTCTCGACGATGACGTCACGACCGATTCCTGGCTGCTGCGCTGTAGTGTTTTGCCGTCCCAGCGACACATTAGAATGCTATTTCGACTGTGCGATTGCTCGGCTGGCACCGCGGCTTTGGGCAGATAGGGCGGAGCAAAACACAATAGCGAAAAGGGCGCGTAGCGATCGAGCGGCAGCGCTTGAAGGTAATGGTCCAGCTCGGTGGCCGAACTCCCGGCCAGTGCGCCCTTCACGATCCCGCCGCGTGAAATCAGCTCACCGCTGGGCGGGTCACCCTGATAGAAATTCAGCAGTGCGAAACTCCAGCCGCGATCATTGACGCCGATCCAGGTGCCTCCGCCGTCGGGGTCGATCGGCAACAGGGTGTTGCGAGATCCGATGATGGCGGGTTCGGGCGGGTGCGCAATTGAGCGGCTGCGCAGCTCGTCGCGGTTGAAGAACAGATGATAGCTGTTGTCTGTAAAGAACCAGCTGGCAGTGCACACGATCGGTGGTAAGTCTCGGCTGAGTGGTTAGCCTGCAACGGTTTTTGTGCAAGCGCCATTGCGGATATGGCTCGCGGTCGCGGGCGCGAGCCCGATGGCTGAGTCCGGTTCTGCGCCCTGAAGTCTGGCGATTACCGCCGCCAGCGCATAATGATGGGTTGCGTGACACGATGCAAATGCGAGTTCGCGCGCGAGTGTCGAATCGAGCGCGACCGAACGAGCGTTGTCGAGGCAGACCTCGGTTTTCACGCTGACGGCCCGGTCTGGCTCGCTCGCGCGTCGTTTCAGCTGGCGCTTGATCGCGTTCATTTCATCGATGGCCGTTGTACGGCAGGTTTCGACGCTCGCTCCGCGCCGCCGATGATCGTAGTTTAGCAACGGGGTTTGAGATGCCTGCAGGCCGCAGAGTCGGGTTGGCTGCAATACTGCCTGATACAGATCCAGAATGTGCCTGAAGTGCTGGCCAATCGAGCTGCTGACATATTCATGGGGCACGTCCACGTACTGTTCGTCGGTGAGGTTATTCAACAGGCATATGCCCTGATCCATCGCCTCGATGTTGCCTTGTATCACCCTTCGAATGGACTGTTGCTGCATTGTCTTTAACCTCTGTCTGGCTGGCGCTGCGCGCGTTATCCCCTGCTCACACTAGCTGGGCGTTTCAGAGTAAGAGACCGGATCCAGGGCAAAGTTCTGCGTTGATTGTTCACGATTTCGTAAAGAAATGGTCGCGTGGATTGGAGGATGTCGGCAGCCTGTGGGGGTTGCGCTCGCCATCCCAACCCTGTGGCGGTTGAGCAGATCGGGTAACATGGCGGCTTCAGCACGACAGTGGAAAAGCAATGAGCACAAGCGTAGAGATAATCGAAGTGTCGCCACGTGATGGCATTCAAAACGAAGATACTCTGTTATCCACCGAGGCCAAGCTGGCATTGATCGAGCGCGCCGTCGCCGCCGGTGCCGCCCGCATCGAGGTGACCAGTTTCGTCAACCCGAAACGCGTGCCGCAAATGGCTGATGCCGATGCCGTGGCTGCCGGTTTGCCGGAGGCTGAAACGCGTTATATCGGTTTGGCGCTTAACAAAAAAGGCTTTGAGCGCTGCTGTGCCGCCGGACTCGACGAAGCCAATTACGTGGTGGTTGCCAGTGATACTTTCTGTCAGCGCAACCAAGGCATGAAAACCGAAGACAGTCTGCGAATTTTCACTGAGTGCGTGGCCGTGGCGCCTGAAAAAACTGATGTCGGTGTCACTATCGCCGCATCGTTTGGCTGCCCGTTTGAGGGCGAGGTGTCGCTGTCGCGCCTGATGGACGTGGTAGAGCGATGCGCCGAAGCCGGTCCGCACGAAATTGCACTGGCGGATACCATCGGGGTCGCCACCCCGCGTGATATCGCCGAGCGCGTGGGGGCGGTGCGAGCGGCTTTTCCGGATATGCCGATTCGGCTGCATTTGCACAACACCCGCAATACCGGTATTGCCAATGCCTGGGCCGGCATCGAGGCAGGCGTCACAGCGCTGGATTCAAGCTTTGGCGGGGTAGGCGGTTGCCCGTTTGCGCCGCGTGCAACCGGTAATATCGCAACGGAAGATCTGCTCTACATGCTCGATCGGGCGGGTGTGCAAACCGGCATGTCACTGGATGCCAGCATCGAGGCGGCGCAATGGCTGGAGCAGCAGTTGGGCAAAACCGTGCCGGGTATGGTGATGAAAGCCGGCGTTTTTCCACAGGCAGCCAACGCCTGATCATAACGGCTGGACTGGCGAGCGCAGGATGCGATTACCGCTCGACTGGATTTACGTTTTCATCACTGCAGCTCGATCACTCCTGAACGAGTGCGGTAATGTCCAACGATGCACCGGAAGCGGCGCGACCTGGCGCCGGCAGTCTGTCGGCCCGGTTGCGCTCGGCAGCGATGTCGCCAGATCAAACTCGCGGATAATGCCTGGCATCACTGCGGCTCTTTATTGAGGGGGCAACCGCCTGTTGGTGACCGCTTTGGCTAGTATTCATGCTGTGACCGACGCCAGCAGCAGCGATTCGTATTGTCTTAAACCGGCGATCCGGCTGCTGCCAGTGTGCCGCCGGTAGCGGCAGGCAGAGCTATAACGGTTTGAACTAACAATGCAACGTCGAAGGTGCCGTTACTTCTGAAATCGCAGGCCAACAGCGTACTGGCAACTTATTGTATCAGAGCCTTTGATTTTTCCTCATTGGCGACAGCGTTGCTATGAAAGGGGGCGGAGTGAAACAGCCTCGAGCTTAGCGGATGTCGGTGCTGAGTAATTGGTTCTTTTGCTGACGCCTGTTGCCGGGAAAGCTATGTCACCCGGTTACCGTGGGCAGTTCACACTATAGCTGCCACGATTTGCCTGCACCGTTAATTGTTGCTGGCAGGCATGGCAGAGCTTGTGCATGGGGGAATAGCAAAACGGGGTTCGAGTCGCGAGTTCATTACAGCAACCATCGTCTGGTTGACCTCAATAAACGCTTGTGATTAGTATATCCCCGTAGTCACTTCGGCCCGTTTTATTTTGGCGCCCAAGCGGCTTGCTGGCGCAAAAAGTCACGTTTTGACGGCTATTTTGCGCACCACATTCTTCCGGGTAATCGCCGCAGTGTCGATAACGCTGTCAGGAACACTATCAAATATGGTTGGGGCAAAGTGTTTCCCTGGCGGCGGGCATAGTGCAGAGTAAATATCTCTGGCGCGAACGGCTGTGGTCAATAGTCTGACGGAAAAATTGGCCGACATGCTGCACTGTGAATTTTTGTGACGTGGCAGTCACTAGTAATGGTGGTTATCGATTCGAGGTTTATTATTCAATGTCTAGGCGATTATGGATTGGTCAGCCTGAGTGGAGCTCGATTGTGTTTGCTTCTCGCTGGTTTTTCAACATGTCTGTTGGCGAACGGTATCGCTGCAAATCGATATCCATGCAGATTTTTGGCCTCGGAATATAGAGCGAATGTCGCAGGTACACGATCAACAAGTTTACGACCACGTCAACACGGAGTTGCGCGGTGGTCGTCGCGAGCCTGGCGTCTGGAGCAAGGCGCTGGAAGTGTATGGCGAAAATGATCGCCGTGCCGAGGCTGCCTACGTTGAGATGCGCGTGGCGCAGATCGAACGCGAGACGCGCAAAGTAAAGGTCGTCGCACAGCACAGGCGTCGTGTATATGGCTTCAACCACGTAATGTTCTGGTTCGGCTGGATACCGCTGGTGGGTAGCTGCTATCTCGGCAGTAAAGGGGTCGAGGCCGGCAAGGTAACGCTGCCACTCGCGATCAGCCTTGGGGCGTTGGGTTTGCTCGTCGCGGTGATGATATATATGCCCGCATTCAATCTGATAGCGGCTGCATTAATTCTCGGTTGCTGGGCGGTAATATGGGTAATGATTTCACGCCAGACCAATCGCTGGATTGCTGAAACCATAGAGCCATTGAAGTCGATGATGCGCACTGTCTCAAGCGCGGACGTCAAAGCGTGGGAAGAGGGTGAGCGCATGATCGTGGAGCAGCTTTGAATACGCGCCCGGCGCCATAGCAGCGCAAAAGCCGCCGCACCCGTTCCGAAAAACGTATGTGGTCAAAGCTCCAAACGGGATTTGGCTAAGCCAGGCCCGCCTCGAAGCGGCGCAATGCCTCACCCGTTTCAATCGCTCGTCGCGCACGTTCGGCTGCCGCGGGTAAATCCGGCTCGAGCGCAAGGTGCCACAACACCAGTGCCGCACCCATTATGCAGGCATCCAGCGCGGCACCGGCCTGGCCGTTCAAACCCTTCATTAATTCATCTGCACAACACTTCGATAACGCATCGATATCCCATTTGCGTCCCAGTGGTTCGCTGGCAGCGGGGGTGTCAGGATCGATATCGGCGGCGCGGTATTCCCTGTCGAGTGAGAGATCGGCGGGTAGAATGTCTACTTCGGTGTCTTCGCCCGCGCCGGTGTAATGCACAATCCGCCCGCGACTTCGAAACGACGGCACTACGCCGCCTTCGGTACCGCGGACCAGCAGCGTAGAGTCAAAGCCGATGTGCCTTGCCAGCATGGAGTAGATGGGCGGATACGGCTTGTGTACGAATCCGGTCACCAGATG
>CAKZSB010000293.1 GCA_937920585.1 uncultured Granulosicoccaceae bacterium
CAAGGGAATACGCAGCTGGGCCCGTGTGCTGGATGCAATTTCGAGTGACGGCTAAGCAGGCGCAAAACGAGCAACCCCGGCTGACGAATTAACAATGTTTGTACAATGCCGGCCCACAGCGTACTACCCTTGCATCACACTGCGAGTCGGCTTGCACCACTGCTTCCGCTGAGGTTCAGCTTTTGCCGTTAAAGTCGTACTCGCCAAAGCTAAAAAGCAGCCCACAGCCACCTATTACCGGCCAGCGAGACCCAAGATGAAACGCCAGACAACTCCAACCAGCCGCGAAATACGCCAAATATTCGCGACCTGCGTGCTATCAACAGCCCTCATCGCTTGCGGTGGCAGTGGCGGCACCTCCACTGATACACAGCCATTGCTGGGTGGCGAGACCACCGACACTGACGGCGACGGCTTGAGCGATGCCCGAGAAGCAGAGCTAGGCACTAACCCTTCACTCGCCGACACCGATGGTGACGGCCTGGATGATGGCGCAGAGATCGATATCTGGGGCACCAGCCCGTTGCTCGCCGACAGCGACAATGACGGCGCAAGCGATGGAGACGAAATCAACGCATTCACCGATCCAAACGACGCTGCTGATGGCGGAATAGACGGCGGCACTGACGGCACTACAGATGGTGGAGACGGCGGTGACATGGTCACACGCTGCAATGTCTCGGTAGATGAATCCGGCATTGGCGGCCCCAACACCGACGAAGACTCATCCACACCGGCGTGGAACGACAACTGCCGAATTCAGCCAGCCGTGTTCCCGGTTACCCAGTATGCTCGCGGCATACAGCGAGTAGTTTTCTGTGCAGGCCATGCCGGCGGCGGCAATGTCGACGACTTCGCAGATGGTAACTTCGGCGCACTCACTGCCGATGCTGTACGCGCATTTCAAACCGAGCAAAACATCGACGTAGATGGCATCGTTGGTCCGGAAACCTGGGACGAACTTCAGGCAGCCCTGGCCGAGGGACAACTTTCAATTGTCGACGGCTACCGTGAACATACGATAGAGGGGTCTCTCGACTGCCTGGGCGAAGTGCAGTTCTATCAGGACATCAGTGCGCTGAACTGGAGGATGGCGCGCGCTTCAAATAGCACTGTACTGGCACCTTTTTCAATCGACAACTCAACCAATTTCGCACCCTGAACCCATGCGAAATGCGTTGCCAATTGCCGGTTGCTGTATTGCGCTGATTGCCGCTGTATACTGGTTTTTCAGCCCGCAGCCACCGGCAGTTGACACGCGGTTGACTGACAAAACGCCCGGCACCGAAAGCCGGGCCGACACCAGCAACCCTTTCGTGCCGGTGGAGCCAACAGTCGCGACGCCGGCCGCGATTCCGAAACAAGCGGAAGCACCGCAGGCTCAGGAACCCGTGGCCAGCGCCGTTCAGCCGACCACCCCCGAGGCGGACAACACGCCCGATCTTCGCGCCTATGAAATAGCGGCCGACGGTCAGACCTGGAACAAAGCCACCTATCAGTACGAGCTCGAGCGCCTTCGCGGCAATCAGCCATTGCTCGAAGCATTACTGCTCGAATTTCAAAATGAAAACGATGCGGCGCGCAGAAAGCGTCTCGCATCGCTGCTTGGCCACTTCGACAACCCGGCGGTTCTCGCCACCCTTGCAGAGATGATTGAAGGCGATACCGAAGCCCGCGCCAGTGCATTCGATGTACTTGGAAGGCTGCAACCCAATAGCCCGCAAGCCCGCGCAATGGCGATCGACAAACTCCGGCAAAGTGACGAACCGTCTGTCCAGATCGGTGCGATGAATGCACTCACTACGGTGGCCGGTTCAACAAGCCAGTCCGACAGGCAATCCGTACAACAACGTGCCATCGACCTCGCCTCCAGCAACGAAGCCGCTGTCCGACAACGCGCGGTATCCACTGTCGGCAACTGGGCCACCGACAACAGCGCCACAGCAGTGCTGGTGCAAGGCCTGGCCGACAGCGACCCGGCCGTGAGACGCTCCGCAGCCTATGCATTTGTCGACTATCCCTACACAACATCCAACGCCATTACGGTGTTGTTGAATCGTGCCGAAGATGATTCCGAAGAACGTCGCATTCGGCGCGCCGCTGCACTCGTGCTGCGTACCATGCAACTGACACCGGATCAGGTCAGCCGGCTGAATGTAGCAGCAGTGGAAATGGAACGTTAGTATCGCGACAGTCGAGTCGGTACATTTAACGAAACTGCCACCCGTATTACCCCTTAAAACACGCGCCGTGCCGATCCATTAACACTGATAAAGCGACTCGGAAACTATGCCGTATCGCAGTAAAGGGTTCACAGTGTTTAACAGCAACTCACTCCAAAACGATCTAGCATCTGCGCTACCTGCTACATAGCCGGTAGGAATTGCATTCCCTTTGCATTAATGCCACAGTCGATCTGTAATTTTGGCAAACAGCAATCAACCCTGGAATCGTATGTTTTCCAGGAGCCAGTGGTAGTGGAGAAATTAGTGAAGCGATTTGAAGTGCACGAACGGGGAATTTTCGCAGGTGTCTGGCCCGGCAATGATAAAGCCGAAGCCCTCGAAGAAATGGCCAGAGCGCACGGCTACAAAAGTTTTGCCGAAGCACGCGATTCTGAATGGCGCGACTTCGTATTTACCGTAACGCAGATCGGCAGTGAACCCCTAATCGTAAACGAACCCGGCTAGCCGTTCCGCCAGCAAAGTGGAGCTCTATTAGTTTGTGCCCAGCGCTGCCCGCAGCGCCTGCACGCGCACGCGATTCGCCCCCATATCACTGTGCCCGACTCGCGAAGCCGATCTAACATCCACGTTCGCAGATCCTGCCTCCCAGCTGAACTGAACATCATCGACATAGCGAAAAATGCCGCTGGCGTAAGTTGCCTGTAGCGCGCCGGCAGTCTGCATTTTAACCACACCACCCGTCTGTTCAATCGCAGCCACCAGGCTTTGAACAACCTCTCCACCACTTACCTCCAGCGGCGCCACGAAGTATTCGCTCGTCGCATCGCTCTGGCTGCTGACACAGTTAGGCTTAGGCCCACACGGTGCCAATTTGCCCGAAACCATATCAGGCGCATCCATCTTCGATGACTTATGCCCCAGGTAGAAAAAAAACAATCCTGCGCCCAGTAACAAAACCAGAACGGTGATTCCAAATAGTTTCATTGCTGCTTATCGCCCCCGGATACGCGGATCAAGTGCATCGCGCAAGCCGTCACCCATATAGTTAACACTGAGCACTGTCAGCGAAATCGCAAGCCCGGGCCAGATCACGCGCGCCGGAGTTAACGTCATGAAATTTGCCCCGTCGTAGAGCAAGCGTCCCCAGGTCGGGAAATCCGATGGAAAACCCAGCCCCAGAAAACTCAACGCCGATTCGGTGATGATTGCATTGGCGATACCGAGCGTTGCCGACACCATGATCGGGCTGAGCACATTCGGAAACATAGGCCGCGTGATAATACGCCGTGAAGGCGTACCGATGCTCTGCGCCGCAATGACAAACTCGCGCTCCTTCAGAGCCAGTACATCACCACGAACGATACGTTCGGTTTGCATCCAGCTCGTGATGCCAATAACAAAAACGATCAACAGGAAAATGCCGGTCTCGGG
>CAKZSB010000294.1 GCA_937920585.1 uncultured Granulosicoccaceae bacterium
GTGCCGACGGTTTCGGTGCCAAAGCCTAGGATGTCGCGTTGATCGACCAAAAACTGTATTGCTTCGGCGGCCGGACCGGGTGAGTGTGCGCCGTCTTTCTCCATGCCAACGTAGGCGTGCTCGCCAACCAGTTTGTGCCAGTCGGTGCGCAGGAATACCCAGCTGCCGGGCTGAATCTGGCCGTGTTCGTTTTCCCAGTTCAGGATGTGGTCGACAGTCAGCAGGAAATCGCGATCGGCGGCACTTTCACTGGAGAAGTCGAGCACGTTGACAGGGGCGATCAGGTTTTCAACGGGTATCGCATCGACGGTGTTGGCCGGCAGGTTGCGCCCGGATACCCAGTGGGCCGGGGCGTCGAAGTGTGTGCCGGCGTGTTCGGACATGTTGATGTTATTCCAGTACCAGGCGGGGCCGCGGCCATCGTAGCGCGAGACTTCTTCAAGCCTGAATGGCTTGCATTGACCGAATTCCGGCGGCAGTACCATGACCGGAAAGTCCGGCGTCAGTGTATGGGTGAGATCCACCACACGAATATCGCTGCTTGCCATGGCGGTGGTGAGTTGTTCCAGCACGTGGCTGTTCGGCTTGCTCACAGGGTCAGCTCCCGTTCGAGCGCCTTGGGGCTATCGTGAAATTTGGCCAGCACGTCGCGGGCGATGTCGCCGGCCCAGGTCTCTTCAATGCCCTCGTTCAGTGCGGTAACGATGGCTTTGGCCACGGCAGCAGGCGCCATTTTGGGTGGCGGCAGTGGTTGGTGCCAGTCGTCATCGACAGGGCCTGTGAAGACGCTCAGCACGCGTACGCCACCTGCATTCAGTTCGCCACGCAGGCATTGCAAAAGCGAGTGGCGTGCGGCGGCGGATGCGCTGTGCGCACCGTACTGCCGCCAGTTGCTTAAGGCATAGACAGAGAGAACATCCACGAAGGCAGCGGCGGAATTGATACCGTCGGCGCCGCGGTTAATCATAATGGGGCCAAAGTATTGGGCGAGGCGCTGTAGCCCGAACACGTTGACTTCGAATTCATCGTGGCTGGTGGTCAGGCCATGGCGTGAGAGGATGCCGCCCTCGCGCACGTGGTCGGCGGTATTGATGACAATATCGCATTTGGCCCCGATTTCACCGGCTTGCACACGAACGGCGTTGTCGTCGGTGATATCAAGCGGAATAAGATGAACTTTGTCTGTGTCGATGAGTGTCTGCTCGCCTTCGAACGGCAGCCACGGTGTGGCGTTGCCGGCAAATACCATGGTGGCGCCGGCTTTCAAAACGGCGTCGACGACGGCACGCCCTACCGGATTGCGCACATCGGTAACCAGCACGCGGCGATGTTTAGGTGTTGCGGTAAGCTCACGCAATTGTGGATCATCCTCGGTTAATTGGCTGGTCTCGGGTGGCATCGCCATCAATACGACGTTGGCGGTTTTATCCAGAAAGGCACGCAGTTTTACCGCGCAGGGTGCTTCGCCGACCTCATCGTGCAAATGCACCGTCAGTGGTACGGGCTGCGGGCCGTCGAGCAGGACTGTGCCCATACGCCACGGCGTGCGCTCGCGAAAATAGGTATCGGTGGTGGTTTGCACGGTCGATTCGGCGATCAGCCGGCCGGTGTTTGTTACCGGTTTAAATGGCAGGTCGTTGCCGAGACACTTCGGGCAGGCATCTCTGGGCGGATACACCAGTGCCTGGCAGCTGCCGCAGGTTTGCAACTGGAATTCGCCACGCGCGGCACTGGCGGCCATTTTCATTGCAGCGCGTGAACGATCACGCGGTGGCAGCACGGCGTTGCGGGTGCGTACCAGCGGGTCTTTTTTGGGCGGTGGCTGAAGGGCTTCTATCATCAGGCGCCCTCGAGCACGGTTGCGGCGGAGCATAGTCCGCGATCGTAGTTGATCATGCCAAAGCCGGACACCAGCGCGCGCTGTGCGTTTTCTACCTGGTTGCCGAGCGCCTGGCCGGTGACCTGGCGCAGTGCTTCCACAAGGCCGAGATAGCCACCACCGGCACCGGCTTGTCCGGCCGAGAGTTGCCCGCCGGAGGTGTTGTGCGGCAGGTCGCCCTCGATGGTGAACTCGTGGCTGTTGACGAAATCGGCAGCGGCCCCTTTTTCACAAAACCCCAGATCTTCAAATTGCATCATGCAGATAACCGGGTAGTCGTCGTAGGTTTGCAATAGATTCATGTCGCCCGGGCTATGGCCGGATTGGCTCCATAACTGATCAATGTCCATCGCCCAGCCTCCGCGCATTTGAATGGGATCGTCCGGGTAGGCATTGTGTCTTTCGATAGTGGCGGCCACTCTGGCGTATTTCAGGTTCATGGCGCGGGCGTTGTCCTCTGACATCACTAAAAATGCCTCGGCGCCTGCCACCGGCATGACGCAGTCGAACAGGCGCAGCGGATCGGCAATGGGGCGTGCGGTGCAATATTGTTCGAGTGTCAGGGGTTTTTTCATTACTGCATGCGGAAATTGCAACGCGTTGTGGCGTTGTGCAACGCAGATTTTTCCAAAATCTTCAGCTCTGGCACCATATTCTCGCATGTAGTAATCAGTGAGCAGCGCAAAGGAGGCATTGGGCCCGCCAAAACCATAGGGGTAGCTGGCGTCCTGGGCAAATCGCGAGAACGATGACAGCAAGCGCCGAAAGCTGTCGACGTGATTGGTGTCACCCGCCACACAGGCAATGACATCGGCATCGCCGGCCTGTACCGCACGTGCGGCGCGCCGCAGCGCCACCACACCGCTGGCACCGCCCATGGGAATATGATCCAGCCAGCGCGGGGTGATACCCAGGTGCTGGGTCAGGCCGACGGCGGTGTCCGGGGCGAGGGTGAAACTTGAAACTGACAGTCCATCCAGTTCGGTATGCGATATGCCGGCAGTTCGGGTGAGTTCGCGCAGTGCTCGTGCGATCCACCAGTGCGCTGTGTCGATGGAATAGCGCTGGCACGGAATGGTAACGGGAACCGTGACGGCGACATCCTCGTAGCCGCGCCGGGCGCGCTGAATAAAACGGCTCATGCGGATTGACGCTTTTTAAGATGACGCGTGTCGATGCAGGTGCCGCCTTCAATGAGTTGTGTGGCGAGGGTTTTAACCACGCCGCGTTGAATTTTGCCGGTGGCCGTGAGCGGTATTTCATCAATGAAGGCGATCCAGCCGGGGGCCTTGTAGTAGGCGAGTTGTTGCAGGCTGTAGTTCACGATCTCTGTGGCCAGTGCCTGCGGGTTTTCGATGTTTGATTCCGTCACAATCATCGCCAGTACTTCATCGCCGCGTATGTCGTCTGGGGTGGCGGCGACGACGATCTGGCCAATCTGCGGGTGGCGAGCCAGGGCACTTTCCACTTCTACTGCCGCAATATTCTCCCCCGAGCGCCGAATCACATTCTTTTTGCGATCGACGAAATAGAACGCACCGTTGTGGTTGCGGCGAACAATATCGCCGGTGTGAAACCAGCCATCGCGCCAGGCCTCGCGAGTCGCTTTTTCATCTTTTAAATACTCGCGAAAAAAACCAAAGCGCGGTACTTTGCCCGCTCTGCGCACCAGCAACTCGCCCGGCTCGTCGATTGCGGCATCAGAGCCGGTATCGGTAACAACGCGCACCTGAAGTTCTTCCTCGGGAATACCCAGGCAGTTGCTGCCCACCTCGCGGGGCGTGGTGTTGGCAGCGATAACGGCGCCGTTGCCGGTTTCAGTCATCGCCCAGGCTTCGATCAGTGGAAAGCCGTGACGTTTTTCGAAATCGGCATGTAGCCCCGCGTCGACTCCGGCACCAAAACCGAAGCGTACCTGATGATCGGTATCGAGCGTGCTGACGGGCAGGCTCATCAATATCGAAGGCATCACACCCAGATAATGAATCACCGTGGCGCCACTATCGTGCACGTTCTGCCACCAGCTGGATGGATGAAATCGGTCCAGAACAGTAAGGCAGCCCCCTATGGTGATCATCGCCATAACAGAGCAGGCCATTGCGTTCATGTGAAAGAGCGGCAATGGCGTGAGCATATGTTCAGCGGGGTCTTGCTGCACCGCCATTAAGCCACCGGCATTGGCGTACCAGTCACCGCAGTGCAGAAAATATTCGTTGGGCAGCACGCAGCCCTTAGGGTTGCCGGTGGTGCCAGAGGTGTATAACAAGGCACACTCGGTATCCGAATTCGGTTCGCTGCCATCGCCACTGCCTGTGCAGTGCGGGATTGCACAATCGGGGGTGATGACTGCCGCTTGGCTTTGCGCTGCCGCAGCGGCTGCGGTTAGATCATCGACCCGTGAGGGAATGGCAACCAGCAGGGCCACTTCTGAATGTGAGATCAGATATTGCAGTTCGCTAGCCCGCAAATCCGGGTTTAGCGGCACCACCGAAATACCGAGCGAGTTCAACGCCAGCCAGTGTATTAAATAATCGGGGCGATTCTCCAGCAACAAGCCAACCCGCTGACCACTGTGGTAGCCGGCGTCGCGATAGCAATTGGCCGGTGCGTTTACGCCTTGCAATAACTCCTGATACGTAAACGCTTTTGGCTGCAATGCATAGGCGCGGGCGGTTTCTGGCAACAGATTAAGAAAGGGGCGGTCGGGCCATTTTTTTGCGGTGTCGCAAAAACGGCTATAGACGGTTTCTGTATTCAATGGGATCAGATGAATAGCTGAATGGCGGGTAGCGGTGCGTCGAAATTCAATAGCTCAACGCGCTTGAGTTGCATTTTTATGGTGTCGTCCTGAATCAGTAATTCGTGTTTTAGCCAGCCGCTGAATGCGGTGCTGTCGTCGCCGCGAATCTCGGTGTAGTGAAACGGAGTCCAGGTGCGGCAGTGCTGCGCATCATCGGAGAGTTCGTCTATTTGTGGCGCCTGTAACACATGGCAGGAACGACTTTTTGGCTTCTGGCTGAAGGTTCTGGCAGCGGTGAGGCGCTGCACCCGAACCTTCAACAAAAACCAGTCTTCGTACATCAGCGATGGCTGCAGCAGTGGATCGGTTTGCTGCCACTCGGCGGGCATCCAGTAGTGCGCGTCGCGGGTGAAGAGCTCAAGCCATTGCTCGAAGTGGCCTTCGTCGAGCATTCTGGTTTCACGATAAATAAAATCGCTTGCCGTTTGCAGGTCGAGCTTCATGCCTCGGCCCCG
>CAKZSB010000295.1 GCA_937920585.1 uncultured Granulosicoccaceae bacterium
AATCAATGGCACACGCAGCGCGTGTTCGAAAAATGTTTTCTTAAACCACATGCCGCGCTCGCCGAGCATTTCGCCATGATCCGATGTAAACACGATAACGGTATTGTGCTGTTGTCCGGTGAGCTCCAGCGTGTGACGCAGCTCGCCGATGCAGTCATCGATATAACTGATCGATCCATAATAGGCGCGACGGGCGCGTGCCACGTCGGCGGGATCGAATTCGAAATCGAGCATGGAGTGCTGGGCGAGAATTCTTTGCGAGTGTGTGTCGTGTTCTGCGGCCGGCATTGAACCGGTGGCCGGCGGCGGGATCTCAATCCCTTCGTAGCGATTCCATTGTTCCCGGCTGCACAGATAGGGATCGTGCGGGTGGGTGAAGGAGACTTGCAGAAAGAACGGCCGTTTGTCTTGCGAGCGGGCGTAGTCATAGAGTTGTTGTACCGCTTTGTTTTTTACTTCGTCGTCGTAGTCGATTTGCACGCTGCGTGCGCAGATACCGGATACGGTTACACCGGTGGTGTCGCTGGTATCGCGCTGCCCTTCATCGGCCCAGTTGGGTGCCCAGCTGAAATCCGATGGATAAATGTCGGCAGTTAGTCGTTGCTCGAATCCGTGCAACTGATCCGGACCGACAAAGTGCATTTTCCCCGACAGGCAGGTTTGATACCCCAGGTCTCGCAGGTAGTGTGCATAGGTTGGCACCGAGGCGGGGAATTCCACTGCGTTGTCGAACGCGCCAATGCGTGAGGCGAGTTGCCCGGATGCCATCGAGTAGCGCGATGGTGCGCATAAGGGAAAGTTGCAATAGGCGTTGTCGAACACTATGCCCTGTTGTGCCAGTGCGTCGAGATGGGGTGACTGGCAGAAACCGTTGCCATAGGCACGCAATGCAAATGCCGTGAGTTGATCGGTTTGTATAAACAGAATATTGGGTTGCGACATAGAGAGCAGGGGTTGTAGCGAAGGTTGGCTGAGGGTTGAGATCTACGCGTTGGCAAGATCTTCAAGAATCATGTCGCTGGCCTTTTCACCAATCATGATTGACGCGGCATTCGTATTGCCCGATACCATGGTCGGCATGATCGAGGCGTCGGCCACGCGCAAGCCGCTCAGGCCGTGCACGCGCAAACGATCATCGACCACGGTATTACGACCGGCCGGGCCCATGCGACAACTGCCGATCGGATGAAACGCGGTAACTGCATTGGCGGCGATCCAGCTTATTATTTCATCATCGCTTTGCACGTCGGCACCGGGGGATATCTCCTCACCGCGCAGGTGATCCAGTGCCTTGCTATGAGCAAACTGGCGAATCATTCTGAAACCATCAATAATCGTACGCCTGTCAATCGGATCGTCGAGAAAATTAAAACGTATTGCCGGTTGATCGTTCGGATCTGCAGATTGAATATGCACCGAGCCAATGCTTTCCGGGCGCAATTGATAGGCCGCCATAGTCATACCCGGGTGGTCGTGCAATTTGCGTCGGGCGGGGTCTTCGATGGAATAGGGGACAAGGTGCATTTGAATATCCGGTGTTTCCATATCCGGTCGGGTTTTTAGAAAGCCCAGCACCGGCGCTGATGGCAGGCTCAGAAATCCGCCGCCGGTGGCAAGATATTTCATCCCCTGCCAGTAGCGCCGAAGACCACGC
Source organism: uncultured Granulosicoccaceae bacterium (assembly GCA_937920585.1). Classification (GTDB taxonomy): domain Bacteria; phylum Pseudomonadota; class Gammaproteobacteria; order Granulosicoccales; family Granulosicoccaceae; genus CAKZSB01. The sequence continues at coordinate 1,655 of CAKZSB010000295.1, forward strand.
ACACGCTCGTTGTAGCTCACTCCGGGGGCTCGCACTCTAAAATTAATGCGGGCGTTAATATGGTCGCGAAAGTTGTCGCCGACACCGGGCAGATCGTGCGCAACAGTGATGCCGTGCTGCTGCAGAACGGCGGGATCGCCAATGCCGGAGAGTTCAAGCAATTGCGGTGAGGCAATGCCACCGGCGCAACAAATCACTTCGCAACTGGCGCTGGCGACAGTGGTTTGTGCGCCTTTTCGGTAGCGCACCCCGGTACATTTTTTACCGTCGAGCACAATCTGCTCTACCTGGGCACGCGTGACGATGTGAAGATTTCGGCGTTTGCGGGCTGGTTTCAGGTAGCACTCGGCGGTACTCATGCGCTTGCCGCGGCTGATCGTCGCCTGGGTTTTCACCACGCCGTATTGATCGCGGCCATTGTAATCCGGGTTGATCGGCCAGCCCTGCTCGCGAGCGGCGGCAAACCACGCATCGTAAAGCGGGTTCTGGTCAGGTACTTCTGAAACGCGTAACGGCCCGCCGGTGGCGCGGTCATCGCTGATCTCGGCCTCGTAGTGCTCCAGGCGTTTGAAAATCGGCAGCACGTCGTCGTAGCTCCAGCCGCGATTGCCCTGCTGTGCCCAGATGTCGTAATCGAGCGGCTGACCGCGCACGTAGACAAGCCCGTTAATCGCGCTGGAACCGCCCAGCAGCTTGCCGCGCGGCACCGGGATTCGCCGGTTTGCGGTGCCGGCTTCGGGTTCGGAGGTGTAGCACCAGTTGGCGGCAGGGTTGCCGATCAGCAGGCCAAAACTTGCCGGCAGGCGACTGTAGGGGTGGCTGGCCGCACCGGCCTCCAGCAACAGCACCTGGTGCTGGCCACTGGCGGTCAGTCGGTTGGCCAGTGCAGCGCCGGCAGAGCCTGCGCCCACTACGATGAAGTCGTAACTGTCGCTCACTGATTGTTTCCCCCGATGTTGATTCGCCCCGTGTCGTCTATTGTGCCCGATGTTCGTGGAACAGTGGCGCGATCAGGTCTGCACGGTCGCTGACGATACCATCCGCCCCGCGGCGCAGCAGCCGGGCGGCCTGCGCCGGGTTGTTGATCGTCCAGTAGTGAACGCGTCTGCCGCAGCGGTGGATCGAGCGGATAAATCCGGCGCTCGCCAGCGGAATGCCTTTATGCCAAGGCGGGATCTGGTAAAAGTCGGGTTCGGGTGCGAAGTGTTTGTGGCGTCGCATCAGGTGGCACAGCATCATTGCCTTCATGTCGCTGACACCAGCGGAGGTCAGTGCGCCAATGTTTTTGCGGCGAACCACGCTTAACATGCGATCATGAAAACTTGCCAACACAATCCGGTCGAGTGCCTCATGCTCCTGCAGTACGGCAAATATCGCTTCGGCCGCCTCGGGCAAATCGTCCTTGATATCGATATTGATCGGTATTTGCGGGTAGCGTTCGAGCATCTGCCCCAGCGTGATCAGGCAGATGCCCTGGCCGCGAAACGGCTGTCTGTCGTCGATGGTGTGGTGAAAACCTGCATCCAGCGTCTGCAAGGCCGCGAGCGTGTGCTCAATGATCAGCCCCCGGCCGTTGGTCGTGCGATCAAGCGTGTCGTCGTGGGTGACGATCAAGTGGCCATCTCGGCTCAGGCGCACGTCGGTCTCCAGCGCATGCGCACCGTGCCGGAGGGCAAAATCGAAGGCCGGAATGGTGTTTTCGGGCGCCATAATGCAGGTTCCGCGATGCCCGAGCAGGATTTTTCCGCGCAGAATGCCGCCAGGTGTCATCAAACAGATCCGGATAAATACAGTTGTGCCCGAACAGCGGCTATTATTAACAGCAGAAATACTAACCCGATCAGGATAACAGGACATGAGCGAGCAGAAAAACCCGTTTGGCGAACCGATTCTCTCGTGTTCCGAACAACCGATGACCGGCTACTTTCGGGATGGTTGCTGCAATACCGACGAAACCGACGGCGGCTCCCACACCATCTGTGCTGTCATGACTGATGAGTTCCTCGAGTACTCGAAGTCCAAAGGCAATGATTTGTCGACGCCGCGCCCTGAGTTCGGCTTTGACGGGCTTTTGGCAGGCGACCGCTGGTGCCTTTGCGCCGCGCGCTGGCAAGAGGCTGCTGACGCCGGCTGCCCGCCCCAGGTGGTGCTGCGTGCCTGCAACGAAGCTGCGCTCGAAATTGTCGATATGGCGCAGTTGCGCCAGCACGCAGTCGATTTGAACTAACAACCCCTAAGCGGAGATATTTGTGGAATTACAGTCTTGTGGTGCGACCGAAGAGGTCACCGGTTCCTGTCATCTGCTCAAGGTAGGGGGCAAGCAGGTACTGCTGGATTGCGGGTTGATACAGGGCAGGCAGAAGGACGAGGATCGCAATCGCAAGCCATTTCCGTTTGATCCGGCAGCGCTCGATGCGGTGATTCTCAGTCATGCCCATATCGATCACAGCGGTCGTTTACCGCTGCTGATCAAGGGGGGATTCAAAGGGCCAATCTACACGCATTCCGCCAGTGCCGATCTTTGCGATACGCTGTTGAAAGATTCCGCCTACCTCAATTTCAAAAACACCCAGTGGGCCAACAAGCGTCGCGCACGCAAAGGCAAAAAGCCGCTGCAGCCGCTCTATGAAATGCAGGATGCCGAGCGCGCGCTGGGCCAGTTCGAAACCATGGAGTACGGCGTTGAACAGGAGGTCGTGCCCGGTGTTCGCGTGCGGCTGTCAGATGCCGGGCATATCGTCGGCTCGGCAGTCGTTGAGTTGTTTTTGTCTGAAAACGGTGTCGATCGAAAGCTGGTATTCAGCGGCGATCTTGGTCATCGCGGCACTGCCATTCTACGCGACTTCACTATGATTGACGATGCCGATCTCGTGCTAATGGAAAGCACCTATGGCGGTCGCCTGCATCGACCGTGGAATGAAACCTGGGAGGAAATCGACGATATTGCGAAGGACATTCAAAAGCGTCGTGGCAACGTACTGATACCGGCGTTTTCGGTGGGACGTACGCAAAACATTCTGTATGTGTTTGCGCGCAACTATGAAAAGTGGAAACTCAACCGCTGGCAGATGTTTCTCGACAGCCCGATGGCGATCGAGGCCACCAACATCTACCTTCGGCATCACCGGCTCTACGATACCGAAGCTGCTGAATACTGGCGTGAAAAAGGTAGCCGACTGGGCATGCCGAATCTGAAATTCTCACGCAGTTCGCAGGATTCAATGCAGATCAACAAGATCGACAGTGGTGCGATCATTATCGCGGGCAGTGGCATGATGACCGGCGGACGCATAAAACATCACCTCAAGCACAATATCTGGCGCTCCAATTGTCACCTGATCATTACCGGCTATCAGGCCGGTGGTTCACTGGGGCGCCAAATCGTCGATGGCGCGAAAAATATTCGCCTTTGGGGTGAGCGGATAAAAGTAAAGGCAAAAGTGCACACGATAGGCGGTTTGTCCGGACATACCGATCAGAAAGGACTAATTGAGTGGTACGGCAACTTCAAAGGTCGGCCACCGGTGTTTCTGGTGCACGGCGAAGCCGATACCATGCGCGTGCTGCAGGACAAGCTCAAAACCGATCTGAACGCGCCGGCGCATATTGCTCACGCCGGAGAGACCATAGATTTACTGGATCTGAAGAAGTATCAGTAAGTATCCGGCCGTAGGCATGTACCAGGTGGTTCAATGAGAACGGTAGCTGTTCTGTTACTGTTGTTTTCGGTAACGGGTGTAGCCGATTCGCCGGATATACTGAAGTATACCGGCGAGTTGATTAGCTTCGAGTACCCTGCCACCTTTCAGGTAGCTTCGGAGACAGACTCGGACGATTTCACGAACATCTACATCGACGGACCTGGCACTACGTCTGTCTTTATAACGGTCACACCTGAGTTGTATGACTACGATCTGCAGGAGTACTCGGACTGGTTGCACGGTGCGTTGATGGAAGATTCGGGTATGGCTGGTAAGGTCTCAAGAAAATCATCACCAGCAAATGCAATGATCAACGGCGAACTGCATGCCGGCATACTGAATCACTATTCCGCTAAAGCGCTGTTTGATCGCAGTATTTTTCAATCCACGTTTTACATCGTATACGGCGCGGCCAACACGTATATAGTCCATGAAGAGCGTCGCAATCGCTTTGTAAAAAAACACGCCGCTGTTGTATTGCAGATTATCGAGAGTATCAGACTGCCGCATTGACCCTGGCATTGCTTTGATTGTCTAGATAATGCCTTTCTCCGGCAGCGGCGTATTGTCGACCAGGCGTTGCCAGCCGAGCCGGCTGAGATCAATGCTTTCAAATCGGCCATAGAGTATGAGTTCCGCCACCGCACGACCGCAGCCAGGTGCATGCATAAGGCCGTGGCCGGAAAATCCAGCCAGCATATGGAAATTTTCTAATCCGTCAGCGCCCGGGCCGATGATCATATTGCCGTCGAAATCGTTTTGATCATAGAGTCCGGGCAGGGTTGTCTTG
>CAKZSB010000296.1 GCA_937920585.1 uncultured Granulosicoccaceae bacterium
ATCAGGCTGAGAAGCACATACGCATGTTCCTCAACGTTCAGCGACCAGAGATGATTAATCACCACGCCGGTTTCCCAGATATGCGGCTCCACGGGCAGATAGGTACGCATGAACAACAGACTGCTAACCACCTCTGTTGCGCTGAATTCAATCGCAAACAACCAGGAGAAGGTGTAGATGAACATCACATACACAAACAGAACGGGAAACACCCTGCTCAATCGCCGTATATAAAAATCTCGAAGTGACAACCGCTTTTCAAATAGGATGCCACTCATCAACATACCGGACAGCACGAAAAATACATCGACCCCCATGCGGTCTTCCCACACCCACTGAGTGTTGAAAAAATGGCCGATCAAGACAAGCAGAATCGCACATCCACGCCAGCCGTCCCAGGCGAGGTTTCGATTCACTGCCAGGTCCTGGGGCGCTACGAAAACACGGCGTATCAAACCTGAGAATTGTTCGCTCGAACTTTTTGTCAACTTGGATCACTTAGCTTGGGCCAGGCGTTATGCCGGACAGGGCGCACACCAGGCGTCCGCCATCCTTATCGGTATCGGCCCCGGCGAAAAAATGTAAACTCGGCATCGCGGCTTGCACATTGCCGTGCCGATTTTTTGGTCTGAATTTGACACAACTCAGGTTTTCGGAGGATTGCCCGGTGGCCGTATACGATTACATCATTGTGGGAGCGGGATCTGCCGGCTGCGTGCTGGCGAACCGACTCTCTGCCAACGGCCGACATCAGGTTCTGCTGCTCGAAGCGGGCCCTGCAGATAGCAACCCCTGGATTCACGTGCCACTAGGGTACGGCAAACTTTTCAACGAGAAATCAGTCAATTGGGCCTACGAATCAGAACCCGAACCCCACGTTGACGGCCGCCGTATTTTCACGCCGCGTGGCAAGGTGCTGGGTGGCTCGTCTTCAATTAACGGCTTAGTATACATTCGCGGCCAGCCGCGTGACTTCGATAACTGGGCAGTGCCCGGCTGGGATTTTTCACAGCTGCTGCCCTATTTCATCAAAGCCGAATGCCAGGGACGCGGCGAGCTTGCCCTGCATGGCACCCAGGGGCCGCTAAACGTCGAAGACCTGCCCGACAAACACGAGTTGTGTGAGGCTTTTATTGATTCGGCTGCTGCCACCGGTATTCGGCGCAACGACGACTTCAACGGCGCCGAGCAGGAGGGCACCGGCTATTACCAGGCCACGATCCACCGTGGTCGACGCGTCAGCACCGCGGTCGCCTATCTCAAACCAGCCAGAGCACGTGGCAATTTGCGCGTAGAGGTCAAAGCCCATGCCACGCGAATATGTTTCGAGGGCAAAAAGGCTGTCGGCGTAGAATACCGACAAAACGGTAAAACCCTGACCGCACAGGGGCAACAAATCATTGTTGCAGGCGGCGCATTCAATAGCCCGCAACTACTGCAGCTATCGGGCGTGGGGCCAGCCGCACTGCTACAGGACCACGACATTCCGATCGTTCACGATGCCGGGCAGATCGGCGAGGGTTTGCAGGATCACTTCTATGTGCGAACGGTGTGGCGTTGCAATCAACCAATTACCATCAACGACGCGCTGGCAAACCCCTGGCGGCAGGCCAAAACCGCGGCTACCTGGCTTTTTAAACGACGCGGCCCGCTCACAGTAAGCGCAGGCTACGCTGCCGCTTTCGTACGCACTCGCGCCGATCTGGAGCAGCCCGACGCGCAATTCTATTTCATCAACTTCTCCAGCAGCGAGGCCCCCGGCAAGCTCGACCGATTCCCCGGGTTTACCTGCTCCGTGTCGCAACTACAGGCAGAGTCGCGCGGCAGCGTGCACATCCGCAGCGCCGATCCATTCGCCAGCCCGGCGATTCAGTACAATTTCCTGTCCACCGCTGAAGACCGGCGAGTGATGGTAGATGGCCTGAAACAATTAAAACGAATCGTCACCACAGCGCCACTGAGCCAATACATCGACCAGCAGATCGCACCGGCTGCGGGTGTCAGCAGTGATGATGAGTGGCTGGCCTATTGCCGCGCGGTCGGAGGCACCGTATACCACCCGGTCGCCACCTGTCGGATGGGCACGGACGGGCAATCCCCGCTGGATCCACAACTGCGAGTGCGCGGCGTTGACAACCTGTGTGTCGTCGATGCCTCGGTAATGCCGGCAGTGATCTCGGGCAACACCAACGCAGCAGTGATCGCCATAGCCGAAAAAGCCTCCGATATGCTGCTCGCCGAGGCCCGCTGAATCATCAACCTGTACAGCGCCATCTGTGCGCCGCATAATTTGCTCATCAACGGGAGAACCTATGACTGACCTGGCAAACGAGGTTGCAGCGGAGCTCTATCGGGCACACTCGGCCGGAGAATCATTTCGCCCGCTCGAAGGGCGAATGTGCCCCGGAGATGTCACCGAAGCCTACAGGATTCAACAGGCCTTTCAGGCCATGCACGCCACGCGTAGTGACGGCAGAGGTGCAATTGGAGGACGCAAAATAGCCCTGGCGTCGAAGGTGCAACAAGAGCTTTGCGGCATCGACCACCCTATAGCAGGCGGTATCTTTGCGCGCGATATTCAGTCATCGCCAGCCAACATCGCGCTGGCAGACTATTACGGGCTCGGCATTGAATATGAAATTGCCATCACACTGAGCGAATCATTGTCAGGTCCACAACAGCAGACCGCCGATTCAATCAGACCGCTCATCGCCTCGGTGCACCCGGCATTCGAAATGATCACCGATCGCGGGGCCGACTACAGTCAGCTGCACGCAATGACCATGATCGCTGAAAATGCATGGTGTGCGGGTGTAGTGCTGGGCCCGAACATCGGCACCACGCCGGACATCGCCAGTCTGCCAGTCACACTTCACTGGAACGATGAACCACCCACACACGCCACCAGCGCCGCCGCCGATCCGCTGGGTTCGCTCGCCTGGGTCGTCAACCTTGTTACCTCAATGGGTGAAACGATCGAAGCTGGCCAGCCAATCATCACAGGCAGCGTGATGAAAACCCGCTATCCGGTCGCTGGCGATCAGATCCGGTTCGCCATCGATGACCACGCAGAGATCTCTCTGCAGATAAGTTAGCTTTAGCTTTCGCAACAACTTTCACTCTCAGGACCCGCAACGCATGAGCGACGCTCTCTCCCCGCAATTCAAGCCCGCTGCCAAATCAGTCGCGCCGCACAAGCTGCTCGGCCCGAAAGGTAAACTGCTCGGCACTGCAAAAGCACCGATGACTGACGCTCAGGCACTGGAAGCATTGCGGCTGATGATGCTGGGTCGCGCCTTTGACACCAAATGTTTCAGCCTGCAGCGCCAGGGAAAAATCGGCACCTTTGCACCCCTGCATGGACAGGAGGCGTCGATCGTCGGCTCGGCGATGGCGCTGAACCCTGAATCTGACTGGGTAGTGCCGCAGTATCGCGAAACCCCGGCCCTGCTGCGCCAGGGCTACCCGCTGGAACAAATCATTCTTTATCGCCAGGGACATCCGCACGGCGGCTTTGTACCGGATGGTATAAAAGTACTGCAATTCCAGATTTCGCTGGCCGCCCAGATACCGCACGCCGTGGGTCTCGCCTGGGGCATGCAACTCCAGCAACAGGATGGCGTCTCAGTCGCCTATTTCGGCGACGGTTCATCTTCGGAAGGGGATTTTCACGAGTCCTGCAACCTGGCGGGTGTATTGAAGGCACCGGTTATATTTTTACTGCAGAACAACCAGTGGGCAATTTCCACCCCAAGGGAAATACAAAGTGCCGCAAGCGATCTTGCCGCTCGCGCACCCGGTTACGGATTTCCCGGGATCTCGGTTGATGGCAATGATCTGTTTGCCGTGTACCAGGCCACCGCCGAGGCCGTCACCCGCGCCCGCGCGGGAAAAGGACCCACCCTGATCGAATGTCACACCTATCGCATGTGGGCACACACTACCGCAGACGATCCATCGCGCTACGTCGACGAAAAAGAAGAAAAGCGCTGGGGCACCCGCGACCCGATCGATCGGGTACAGCGATATCTTGCCGACAGCGGCAACTGGAGTGATGACAAAGCAAAAGCGTGGGAGGCAGAGATTGCAGATGAAATCCAGAGCGCCTTCGACAACGCTGCAAAGGTCCCGCCTGCAGGCCCGGAGGCTTTGTACGAACACGTTTTCGAAACCCCCACCAGCACCCTTAACCGCCAGCGCGCCGCACACTTGCAGGAGCAATAAAGTGACTACGCTCACCATGGTAGAAGCCATTCGGGAAACACTGCGTGCTGAAATGCTGCGCGATGAGCGCGTCATTCTGATGGGCGAGGATGTCGGTCATCTCGGCGGGGTATTTCGCGCCACCGATGGTCTGCGACAACAATTCGGCGCCCAGCGAGTTTTCGATACACCACTGGCAGAAAGTGTTATCGCAGGCTCTGCCGTCGGGCTTGCCATTTCCGGCTTAATCCCTGTTTTCGAAATGCAGTTCCTGGGCTTCTCGCAAAATGCCTTTCACCAGATCTGCCAGCAAATTGCGCGCACCCGTTTTCGCACTCGCGGTTCACACACCTGCCCGATCACAATACGCGCACCGTTTGGCGGCAATGTGCGCACGCCGGAGTTACACAGCGACTCGATGGAACCCCAGTACGCGCAAGGCACGGGCCTGAAAGTCGTGATGCCATCGACCGCCTACGATGCCAAAGGGTTGCTCGCCAGCGCCATTCGCGATCCCGACCCGGTACTTTTTCTGGAGCCCCTGCGCGGCTATCGACTGGTATCCGACGACGTGCCCGATGATGACTACACGATCGAGTTTGGCAAGCTGCGGGTCATGCGCGAGGGCGACGACATTACTATCGTCACCTGGAGCGCCAGCGTGCCAGTTGTCGAGCAAGCGGTTGAGCAACTGGTTGCAGAGGGCATCAATCCGCATGTGGTCGATCTTCGCACCATCGTGCCGCTTGATGAGGCTGGGCTGGTTGCCGCGGTCGAGAAAACCGGCCGCTGCGTCGTGGTACACGAATCCCCTGCTGCGGCAGGCTTTGGAGCTGAAGTCATCACGCTGCTGCAGGAACAGGCCTTTTACTCATTGCAGGCACCACTCAAACGCGTCACAGCGCCCGATGCACCCTATCCACCGCCAGGTATCGAGGGTCATTACATACCCTCTTCAGAACTCGTGGTTCGCGCCGTGCGCGAAACATTGATCGATTAGGGCGGCCATCATGTCAAAACACGATTTCCTGCTCCCCGATGTTGGCGAAGGCCTTGAAGGCGGCGCTATAGTGCAGTGGCTGGTGGCTGAAGGCGAAGCCGTTAAAGTCGATCAGATCATTGTTGAAATAGAAACCGACAAAGCCGTGGTTGAAATACCTGCACCTGTGTCTGGCGTGCTGGTATCCCATGGAGGACCAGCCGGTGCCACGCTCAGCGTCGGCGCAATACTGGCAAGTTTCGAAAGTACCGACAACCCGATTAGCAGCCCATCGCCCGATACCGACAAACCATCAAAAACCGCTGTGCCAGCTACACCTGCTGTAACGAGCACACCGCCGACACGAACGCTGGCAAGTCCCGCGACACGAAAATTCGCTCGCGACAACGCCGTCGATCTATCCCTGATAACCGGCAGTGGCACACGTGGCCAGATCACTCGTGCAGACGTTGAGGCCTTCTTGGCCAATCCGGCTAGCCCGACAACGGCCCCTGGGCCAGTGCCTTCATCAACTGCTCCGATGCCCGCACTATCCAGTGAAACACGCACTGAACCGTTGAGCGGCTTGCGCAAGCAAATTGCCGTTAACATGCAAAGTGCCTGGCGCGAGATTCCGCACATTTTCACTTTCGAGGAAATGGACGCCAGCGAACTGATCAGCGCCCGAAATGAAATTAATCGCGAACTGGAATCAACAGGTCAACGCATCAGCTTCCTGCCATTTTTCGTTAAGGCCTGCGTTATCGCATTACAGGAACATCCCCGATTCAACGCATCACTCAACATGCAGGATGAAACTGTCACCTATCACGGACAGTGCAATATTGGCATAGCAACCGCCACCCCCGAGGGATTGATCGTCACTGTTGTGCACGAAGCCGAGCGCAAGTCACTGCAACAGATCAGTAGCGAGATACAAACACTGGCAGAACTGGCCCGGCAACGACGGGTAACCGTCGATCAAATCCGTGGTGGCACCTTTACCATTTCGAATTTCGGTAGCTACGGCGGCACTCTGGGTACTCCAATCATTCGCCCGCCTGAAGTGGCGATTGCAGGCTTTGGCCGCATTCATGAAAAGGTAGTTCCGATTAACGCAGAACCTGCAATCCGGAAAATACTGCCGCTGGCAATTTCCACTGATCATCGACTGAACGATGGCGAACATCTCGGTGGCTTTGTCGCAACCCTCACGCGATTGCTCGGCAATCCCGTCAGACTACTCGGGCACCTTTAGGCATGGTTGTAGGCAATGCGCCAGAAGCGGCAGACCTCGTTATCATCGGAGCGGGTCCGGGCGGTTACACCGCTGCACTGCACGCTGCAAAGCGCGGTCGCAAAGTACTGCTGATCGACAATCGCGGTGACGATGGCATCGGCGGAGTATGCCTCAACGCCGGGTGCATCCCGAGCAAATCATTGATCGAAGCAGCCGACCTTGTGCACCGTGCACAACACAGCAGCGACATGGGTGTCAGCGTCAGCAAAGCCCGACTCGACATGCCTGACTGGCAGCAATTCAAAGAATCAGTCATTCAAAAACTGGCCGGCGGTGTAAAACAAAAACTCAAAGCAGCAGGCGTGGAAATCGCCGCCGGCAACGCGATGTTTACCGAAAACAATGTGCTTGTTATTGCCACCAGCAATGGCCAGGCACGATTCATTCAGTTTCGCGACGCGATCATCGCCACAGGCTCGCATCCACTGACATTCCAGGGTTTCGAATTTGGCGGCGACATACTCGATGCCGAAGCAGCGCTCGCACTTAGCGATATTCCCGCCACTCTGGCAATTATTGGCGCCGGCTATATCGGCCTGGAACTGGGTTGTGCTTTTGCAAAGATCGGCACCAGGGTGACCGTGGTCGAGGCACAGTCGAGAATACTACCAGCGATGCCCGCCTCGGTATCTCCTGTGCTGCAAAATGCCATGAGCAAACTGGGCGTCGAATTCAAACTGGAACATAAAGCGGAGGCTTTTACTGATGGAGAACTCACCATCACTAGCCAACTTGGTGAATCAGCAGAGATACCCGCTGAAAAAGTAATGGTCGCCATTGGCCGACGCGCAAATACCGGACAACTGGGCCTGGATGCAATCGGCATAAAGGCAGACGAAAACGGATTATTAAGCGTTGCCGCAGATCGCAGATTGACACCACACGTCGCCGCTATCGGCGACGTCACCACAGGCCCCGCGCTGGCACACAAGGCAAGTGCCGAAGCCATTGTCGCCGTTGATGCACTGTGCGGAAAAAATACCGCATTCGAACCACAGGCCATACCGATGATCGTGTTCACCGATCCGGAGATCGCAATGACCGGTATCACGGCGGAGCAGGCAGCCGAACAAGGCATCACCACAACAAGCCAGAGACTACCCATAAAAGCATCCGGTCGCGCAGCCACAATGAACCATAACGATGGCTTTGTTGAACTGGTATCGGATTCAGACACAGACATTCTGCTGGGTGCGACAATCGTCGGGCCGCATGCATCAGAACTAATCGCTGAGGCCTGTATCGCAATTGAAATGGCAGCAGCCGTGGAAGACCTCGCGCTAACGATTCACCCGCATCCAACGTTGAGCGAACTGTTAATGGATACGGCGCAAACGAAAAAATCCTGATTCTTGCCCACAGAACGCAAAACAGCCGGCAAAGCGCCGGCTGTTTTTAACGACCTTTGGCTACGCAACTAAATCGTTGCGCGCCTCTTCATCGGTAATCCGAACTAACGACTCTGGGTAATAGTCCAGTCGTAGATATCCAGATTGCCTGCACCCCAGAAAATCTCGGTTCCGACAATAATGTTCGCCACACACCAGGAGTCCTGGATCGGCACAGAGTTACTACGGGCACCAAACTCGGAACTAACCCGATGGGCATAAGTACGCGCCCAATCAGTGAAGTCATTCCATACCAACGAGCCACTGCTCTGCGGGTTCTGCGCGACAAACGCTACGTAGCGGTTGTCTGAACCTTTGGTGTAGACCTTGAATGCCTCACCGCGAATGTTCACGTTGGTAACAAAATCACTTGGACCGGCCGGCAATCGTTCCGCACCCGCATCAAGCCACACCATCACTTCGTACACGTGGTTCGAACCGCCATTGCGAGTCACGATATTTTCGCTGCATTCGCCGCTTGCATCCGGGTTATACAAAAATGATTCTATCGCTATGTTGCGTTCACCGGAAATCGTGGTTCCGTTCGGAAAGCGAGGGTTGTTGGAGGCTGTCACTGATCGTGACTGACCATACTGCGGCCCGTCATAGGAGTAGCTGATAGTAATGTTGGGCATTTCCGACATTCGCACCGGCAGACCGGTGACCGACTTCGGGGCGCTGGTACGAAATTCGTCCTTCACGCCGTAAATCAGTTCCGGATAAGAGCGGACATAGTAGTCTCCTGAAGGATCCGGGTTGCCGTTAATACCACTAATGCCGGGGCCCCAGTCATAGTTCCATCCGGCCACTGCACCATTGGTGTTCGTGTAGATGCACTGGGTCCAGTCGTAACCCTCCGCAGCACGCCAGGGACGCCATGCGTTGTTGTGCAGGATAAAATCACCAATGCGGGTATCCGAAAAGTTTTCCTGGTTACCGGCCGTCGTGCAAATATTGACCTGGCCACCACCAGCGAGAACCGAACGTCTGATTACCGAACCACCCGTATTGCCCGATTCAAAGTCAGTAGCGCCGGATTGTCCGCCGCCGCTATCGCTATCCGAATCATCAGCAACGTTGTCACTACCCGTATTCTGATCGTCTGCAGCGCCATCATTGCCGGTATCGTTTCCGGCATCATCGTTCGAGCCCTGCCCGCCATCCGAGGTTGCACTGCCGGCGTCATCACTGATTCCACCTTCGCTGCCAGCCCCGTCATCGGAAGTCTGCCCGCCATCGGAGGTCGCACTGCCGGCATCATCGCTGATTCCACCTTCGCTGCCAGCGTCGCCGTCATCAGCAGTCTGCCCGCCATCGGACGTTGCACTGCCGGCATCGTCGCTGATTCCACCCTGGTTACTGTCAGTGTCGTCAGCTGTCTGCCCACCATCGGAGGTCGCGCTGCCAGCATCATCACTAATTCCTGAGCCAGAGCCTTGTTCCCCACTGGCATCCTGACCAGCGGTCGAAGACCCTGCACCCTCTGAGCCGGCATCGGAGTCGGAGTCAGCACCTGCACTGGCAGTGTCATCGCTGTCACCACTCGATCCATTGTCAGCGTCCTGATCACTTGCAGCAGAGTCGCTACCTGCGCCATCGTCGCTAACAGAATCGCTGTCGCCCTGGTCCGCCGAGCCGCTACCCGCGCCACCACCACTGCCAGCAGGGGTACCAGCGGTGTCGCCCCCTACTACAATCACGGTGACGTCATTAGAGTCGTCCTCGTTCTGGGAATCACTATCGTCCGCCGAGCCATCACCCTCAGTCTGCGCGCCCTCAGTCGGTTCAGGGACCACGCTTGGTGCGTCGTCTGCTATCACGGGGATATCCACCGCGGGAGTCCCCACCAGATTATCGGCCGCTGTTGTGCCATCGTCGCTCGAACAAGCGCCAAGCGAAATGGCCACAAGCGCCGCCACTATACTTCTTTGCATATCATTGATCCGGTTTGTGTTAATCGAAACTCCGAAACCCATCGGGGAATCGGACAAAAATTGCTTAATCGGTGTCGCACCCGTTTTAACGTCTTGTCTGAGTACGCAGATTCAACCTGTAGTGTCGTCACATTAATGTTCCCGATTACCTTCCATAGTCCCGCCATGACCACATTTTTCAGGCGAGGGAAACTTCAGTGCGATCGGCAGCGCCTCCAACTCTAATGGAGCATATGCCGTCAGCACTTGGTGGCTCGCATGTCCGTAATCGAGCAAACTACCAATTTTCTACCACCTGCAGCACTTTAAGCGCCGACGCACCTTTAGACCGTTACCGCAATACAACTTATTATGCGCTTGTCCAAACTGTAAGCCAAACCGAAACGGTAACTTCAAAACACCAATGAAGGAAGAATTTCCAATGGCATTCCCATAAGGAAAAGTCATCTGGCATTCACCCGTTATCATCTAGACCTTCGTTTCGGTTTAGATACATTACTTATTCATTCTGTAACAATGTGATTTTTCTGTGATAACTACAACTGTGAATCAGATGTTGTGACTGAATCGAGTTAAAACAAAAAACACAGATAATTTCATCCAATCGAAAACAAGCTGCTAAACAACAGTCACCACATCGATCGGTTCAACGGACGCTAACATCCAGCGCGCCGTTTATATGTCATGACATTACACATCGGTAAAACGCTTGTCAACACTATCGTAACGATATGCGAAAAGCGCCCGACTCCACAAACCGACCACTCAGAACATCGCCTCGAGCACCGTCACAGCAAACCAAACAAGTTGCAGAAGTTTGCAATCTAACAAATGGGGGCAAGGCGGGCACTGTCACTCAACGCTTCCGATGCAGGGTTTTAAGTTTGGCTACGCCTTATCACAACAGACTCGGCTAGAGCCAATCCCAGTTGACGATGTAAGCACATCTGGCTGCAATTCAACACTCGAAATTCAAATAGCAATTTTCAAACTTGCCGATCTCCATTTCGGCACGAAGACCATAAACATACAAATGATCCCCATCGCCCCACTGAAAATCAGGATGGTCTCCACTGGTTAGTTGCAACAACATACTCCATCGAGTCGATGGTTTATAAAATGATTCAAGCCAGGAATGTTTCTTTGGAATGCAGAACTGATCCCCTCAGAGAATAGTTTCAACACCTCTTTCAAGAGGATTTGACAGAATCAATCTGGGATATCCTGATAATTGGTTCTTGTATTCATCTGTCGTTGGAAATTCCAACAGATTACAATTTTCCAACCCCACCACCGATCCTGTGTCGTGGAAAATGAATCGCCAGTAAGAAGTTTCCGTTTCGATCTAACGCAAGGATCTGCTTTTCATAGTACATCGTGGATTGATCGCTTTTTGCCAGGAGGGCTATTAGAAATTGGCACCGCTTTAAAGCAAAAAACAACTGGCAAAAACTGCTTTCTTAAAATCTGTCGCGCCCCAACGTGCGCGACAGCATCGACTAAAAACGCTAGCCCTTATTCATCGCCACAATCTGCGAACGGCGATCAACCGCCCAGCCATACTGATCGGGCCACATTTTAAAATCCGGATCGTCACCCAGTGTCTCTGCCGCATGTAGAGGCCAGAACGGGTTGTGCATGATCTCGCGCCCCAGTGCAACAAAATCGGCTTGCCCCGAGCTCGCTATCTCTTCTGCCTGCACGGCATCGATAATCACACCAACCGCCATCGACTTGAGATTTGTCTCTTTGGCGATTCGTTCTGCGTAGGGCACCTGAAAACCGGGTTTGCGCGCCGAGCTTTTGCTCAGTGGTTTGCCGGCATCATCGATTCTAAATCGTGGTGCACCGCTCACACCGCCCGAAGAACAGTCGACAACATCGATGCCGTGCTCACCGAGTGCTTTAGCCAATGCGACTGAATCATCCATCGACCAGCCTCCTTCAACACCGTCAACCGCAGAAATTCGAAAGAACAACGGCATGTCTTCACCAACTTCTTTGCGCACTGCAGCTGATACTTCGAGCGGGAATCGCATCCTGCCTTCGAGATCGCCACCGTATTCATCATCGCGCTGGTTGGAAATCGGTGAAAGAAAACTGTGCATCAGGTAGCCGTGTGCGCCATGCAGTTCGATCACATCAAATCCGGCATCGATTGATCTTCTGGCAGCGGCAACGAATTTACCGGTCATCTTCTTGATTTCATCTGTCGTCATTTCGTGCGGCACCTGCACACCGGGACCAACCGGCTCAGCACTGGGCCCGACTACCTGCCAGCCATCGGCGTGATCGGGCGCCAGCGGCGTGGCTCCCTGAAACGGCGGTGCAGTGGACGCCTTACGGCCGGCGTGTGCCAACTGAATGCCCGGCACACAGCCCATTGATTTGATGAAATCTGTAATAGGCCGAATCGCTTTTGCGTGCGCATCGCTCCAGATACCCAGACAACGTGGCGTAATGCGACCTTCGGGTTCGACAGCCGTGGCCTCAGCGAATACCAGACCCGCCTTGCCGCGGGCAAAAGTGCTTAAATGCGCAAAGTGCCAGGGCTGCGCCATGCCATCGTCTGCCGAATACATACACAACGGTGATACGACAACGCGGTTGGGGAAAGTTACTCCGCGCACCGTGATTGGGCTAAACAGCGTGGACATGGTTAACTCCTGCTAACAGGTTTAAGTTTAAACAGCACCGGGAAGGCGCTGCCGGTTGTTCCCGAGAATTCGATCGCATCCGAAAATGCTAATATCCTCCGAACCGAGTCACCCGGAGGAAAACAGCTGATGCGGTATTTCGAGGATTTTACACCCGGAGAGGTTATTACTCACCCCGGAATCACGATCAGCGAGCAGGAAATTGTCGAGTTCGCCAGCAGGTTCGATCCACAAAGCTTTCACACCGACCCCGAATCGGCAGCCGACAGCACATTCGGTGGCCTGATCGCGAGTGGCTGGCACACCGGATCTATCACCATGCGCATGCTCTGTGATAGCTACATCCTCGACAGCGCCAGCATGGGCTCACCGGGCATTGACGAAGTCCGCTGGCGCAAACCAGTGCGGCCCGGTGACACACTCAGTGTGCGCGTCAAAGTCGAAAAGACCCGACGATCACGCAGCAAACCTGACCGTGGCGTCGTACATATGAAAACCGAGACACTCAATCAGCACGGTGAGGTTGTGATGTCCTTCGCCGGTATGGGCATGTACCGCTGCCGCACCGAGCCAGAGCCCAATAATGGCGACTGAGGGGCAGTTGTTATGGCAGCCCAGTGAGGCGTTCTGCGATCAGGCTCAGATCACACGATACACACGGTGGCTCGAAAAACAGCACGGCTTGCGATTCGACAGCTACCAGGCACTATGGCAGTGGTCGGTAGACGATCTCGATGCGTTCTGGCAAAGCCTGTGGGATTACTTCGAACTTAAATCGACGACACCATACCAGCAGGTATTAGGCAACCGCTCTATGCCCGGCGCCCGGTGGTTCGCCGGCGCAT
>CAKZSB010000297.1 GCA_937920585.1 uncultured Granulosicoccaceae bacterium
ACTTGCTGCAGGCGTCGAAGAAGCGCATCAACGAGATTCGCGGCAAGGAAGTATCAATGATATTTCAGGAGCCGATGACGTCCCTGAACCCGGTTTATTCCGTGGGGGTTCAGATCACCGAGACCATTCTGCGCCACCAGCACTGCAGCAAGGCCGATGCGCTGGAGCAGGCGGTTGAATTGCTGCGTACGGTGCAGATTCCGGCCCCCGAGCGGCGTATCACGGAGTATCCGCATCAGCTTTCCGGTGGCATGCGCCAGCGCGTAATGATAGCCATGGCGCTGGCCTGCAACCCCAAGGTGCTGATTGCAGACGAGCCGACTACCGCACTGGATGTGACGGTACAGGCACAGATCTTTGATCTGCTCAAGGAAATTCAGGCCAGTAGCGGAACCAGTATCATTCTTATCACCCACGATTTTGGTGCCATAGCGGAGATGGCCGACCGCGTGCTGGTGATGTATGCCGGGCATAAAATTGAGGAGGGCACGCTGGATGAAATTCGCCACCACGCGGCACATCCCTACACACAGGGATTGCTGCGCTCAATGCCCGAGTTAAAAACAGATCAGACCGGATTTCGCGAGCCGTTGCCGGAGATTCCCGGTTCTGTGCCCGATCTGCTCAATCGGCAGCCGGGTTGTCCGTTTGGTCCTCGCTGTGCCCATGCGATGGCAAAGTGCCGCGAGATTCCCGATTATCATCTGTTGGGCGAGGATCGCACAGTGAAATGCTGGCTGGCCCACGATGAGGCCGCACGATGACTGAACCACCGGTGCTGCTTGAAGTTGAAAATCTTAAAGTTCAGTTCAAGCTAAAGCGACCGGCGATGTTTATGCCGCAACCGGTGGTCCATGCGGTCGACGGCGTGAGTTTTAAAATTAAACGCGGCAGCACACTTGGCCTGGTGGGCGAGAGCGGTTGTGGCAAATCGACGTCCGGCCTGGCACTGCTGGGGCTGGTTAAACCGCATGCGGGAAAAATTCGTTTTGACGGCACGGATCTGCGTGCCACCAGCGCGCACGATATGTTCCCGATGCGAAAGCGCATACAGATTATTTTTCAGGACCCCTATTCGTCATTAAATCCACGCCAGACGGCCGGTGAGATTGTCATGGAACCGCTGGTCATTCACCAGGTGGGCAGTGTTGCCGAGCAGCGTGCCAGAGTGGCGGAACTGTTTTCGCTGGTGGGCTTGCGCCAGAACCAGATGGAGCTTTTTCCGCACCAGTTTTCCGGTGGTCAGCGACAACGCATATGCATTGCCCGCGCGCTTGCACTTAATCCGGAGTTTATCGTTTGCGATGAGCCCGTGTCGGCGCTGGATGTGGCGATTCAGGCACAGATACTCAATCTGTTGTGCCGGCTGCAGGATGAGCTGGATTTGACTTACCTTTTTATCTCACATGATCTGGCCGTGATTCAGCATGTGTGCGATGAAATAGCGGTGATGTATCTGGGCACTATTGTCGAGCAGACCACACGCGAGAAATTGTTCAGCCAGCCTCGCCATCCCTATACCCGAGCGCTTTTGTCTGCCGTGTTGCAGGATGGCGCCACGCAAAAAATAGAGCGCATCAGACTCAAAGGCGACATACCCAACCCGATCGATAAGCCGCCCGGTTGTCGTTTTCACACGCGCTGTTTGCACGCACAGGAACTCTGTCGCCAGCGGGAACCGGTGTTGAGCGAAAAGTCTCCCGGTCACTGGGAGGCGTGTCACTTTGAAACCACAGCTTAAGCACAGGAGGCGCCGTGAGTAGCCACACGTTTGATACCATTCTTGAGAAAGGTACCATCTACGATGGCACCGGTGGTCCGGCCAGAGTAGCTGATGTAGGGATTGTCGATGGTGTGATCGATACGATTGGCCATCTGGCGGAGGCCAGTTGCCGGCAGCGCATCGATATTGAGGGACGAGTCTTGTCGCCCGGTTTTATCGATCTGCACACCCATTCCGATTTCACCCTGATCGTCAACGGCAAGGCCGAGAGCCAGGTGCATCAGGGCGTTACAACCGAAGTGGTCGGTCAGTGCGGGCACAGCGTTGCACCGCTGCGCCACCGCGACGATATTGCCCGTCGTGCCATTGGCTATCAGGAGGGCGCACATGGCGAGGGCTGGAAGAGCTTCGGTGAGTATCTCGATGCGCTGGAGAAAAAGCCGCTGGGGGTGAATGTGGCGGCGTTTGTTGGCCATGGCACCATTCACCATGCGGTGATGGGTGATGATCTCAGATTGCCCGAACCCGAAGAGGTCGATCAAATGGCGGTGCTGGTGCGCCAGTCATTCGAAGAGGGCGCGATGGGCTTTTCTACCGGCCTTGAATACTGGCCCGGCAATCAGTCCAGCCCTGAGACGATCGAACCGCTGTGCCAGGTAGCAGCGGAGCACAACCGCCTGTATGCCACGCACGTGCGCAACCGTGATCGCTATTACGATATGGGTTTTGGCGAGGCCATTACCACAGCGCGCGCGGCCGGCTGTCGCTTGCAGATTTCACATATCCAGCCCAAGTACGGTGCGCCCGATTACGCGATGAATCACACGCTTGAAATGATTCATCTGGATCAGAAATACGGACTGGATGTGGCCTTCGATATTATCCCGCACGACTGGAGCCACACCCTGGTAATGGCCATCCTGCCCAAATGGGCGCTGGAGGGCGGGGTGGAAAAAATCGTCGATCGCCTCAGCGACAAAAAATCCCGCGAGCGCATCAAGGCCAATCGCAATCCCATGTGGATGCTGGTTGCAGATCGCATCTGGTCGAAAGTGGTGCTGCTCAGCTCACAGGCCAATCCCGATCTGGTCGGCGCGACATTCGAGGATATCGGCAAGATGCGTGGCGTCGATCCCTACGATGCCGCATTTGATCTGCTGCTGGAAGAGGCCCCGGCGATGCATCGGCTGTTCTGGACTTCCAATTCGTTTAAAAACTCCGATCTGGAAATGTGTTTGCAACAGCCGGAGTGCGCGGTGATCTCCGATACCAAAGCCGTCGCCCCGTACGGCATGCTGGAAAACGAAATTGGCTCACTCAGTGGTTATGGCTGGACATCCGAATTCTTAAGCAAATTCGTCAAGGAAAAAAATACCCTGTCGCTGGCGGAAGGCATACGACGTTTGACCAGCTTGCCGGCCGAGCGGCTGGGGTTGACCACACGCGGTTTGATACGCGAGGGCTATAAAGCTGATCTGGCCGTGTTTGATCTGGATGCCGTGCGCAGCACCTGGACAATCAAGGAGCCGCGCAGCTATGCCAAAGGTTTTGAGCATGTTTTTGTCAATGGCGTGCAGACGGTTGTTAACGGCAATCGCACCGATGACAATCGCGGCACGGTGCTACGCAGCCTCGATGCCTAGCAGCCTGTCCGAGAACAGATGATCTACTGCGGGCGCGATCCATCGGCCAGCTATTGCGATCGATTTCGTTAAATATGAATAACTATTCGCCTCAATCGAGCAAAATATCTGACTCGATATCTCACACCCTCGCTACGATCCCTGTTCTCGGACACGCTCCTGGCCAGATGACCACGTGTTACCTGTAAAACGCCTTCAGCGGGTGATCGGGTGAGCGCAGGCAGTCACAGCGTGGCCGTTATTGGTGGCGGAGTGGTGGGCCTGGCCACAGCTTTATCGATCCGTCGCGCGGGCTTTGACGTGATGCTGATAGATCCTGGAACGCCAGACGAGCGCGCATCCACTGCCACTGCCGGAATCGTCGGCGGCTCTGCTGTAATTCCCTGGGTCGACGATGGCTTGTGGGCCAGCTTGCCCGGCATGCTGCTGGATCGAAACAGTCC
>CAKZSB010000298.1 GCA_937920585.1 uncultured Granulosicoccaceae bacterium
AATATCTCGATATTCTTCAAGGCAACAGCGGCACATATCGGATGCCCGGAATAGGTGAAACCACTGGTAAAGTATGCACCCTCAGAAACCTCTCCCCTGATACTCTCGAACAGCGCATCTGAAAAGATCGCAGCACCCATCGGGAGATAGCCAGACGTCAAACCCTTCGCACAGGCTATGATATCCGGCACGATATCGAATACATCCTCTGAAGCAAACCAGTGGCCCAAGCGACCAAAACCGGTGACTACCTCGTCGGATATATAGATCACATCAAAACGCCGGCAGACTTCCAGACAGCGCTTGTGATAGCCAGCAGGTGGCAGCACTACCCCACCTGATGCCAGCAATGGCTCGGCTATAAATGCGGCGACATTCTCCGGCCCCAGCCCCAATATAGCCTTTTCCAGATCAGCGACTTTTTCATCGAGAAACGCCTGCAATGACATCCCGTGCGGACGGCGAAACTGATTGACGTCCGGTAGCAGATGGCACATGTCAGTATCTACATCGAGCCAGCGCCGCTCTGATAAATAGGTACCACCATGATAGGCGGCCTCGCGAGATATGATGTGCTGCACTCCAAGTATGATACCTGCACTGGGCGCAGCCGGCACATCAAAGGCCATACTGTATTCCAATTTTTAGTGTTTTCAGAGCACTAGCTTCAACCATCGCACTGGAAAACCGATTGTCCAGGGGGATACAGTGAGCGCTAAAAAACCCAACATTCTGCTGATCATGGCCGATCAGCTGGCAGCGCCTGCCTTGCCGATATATGGACATTCGCAAGTGCTGGCGCCTAATATCAGTGCACTTGCAGCGCAGAGCGTTGTGTTCGAGAACAGCTATTGTAACTTTCCGATGTGTGGGCCTTCCCGGGCCTCGCTGCATGCCGGCGTGCTGCCGCACTCGATCGATTGTTTTGACAACGCCGCAGAGTTTCATGCCGATATACCCACCATCGCCCACTATCTGCGTTCGATCGACTACCGAACCTGGCTGTGCGGCAAAATGCATTTTGTCGGGCCGGACCAGCTTCACGGTTACCAGAAAAGGCTCACGACAGAGATCTACCCGGCTAACTTTGCCTGGACTGTCGACTGGAGCAAGGGCAGGGAGTATCGACCAACCAATTTGACGATGGCACCTGTGATCGAATCGGGCCCGTGCATTCGCACACTGCAAATGGACTACGACGATGAAGTGACCTATCACGCCGTGCAGGGGCTCTACGATCTCGCGCGCTCAGCGGACGATGATCCCTTTTTGTTGACCGTGTCGTTCACCCATCCGCACTCGCCGTTTGTGATTTCACAGCAATACTGGGATCGCTACGACCACGAGTCGATTGTGATGCCGACGGTTGGCGAGATCCCGCCACAGGACTGTGATTTGCTCAGTGAAAATCTGTACTACTGCCAGGCGCGGCATCTGTTCACTGTGACTGAGGATCACGTGCGCAATGCCCGGCATGCCTACTACGGCATGGTGTCCTACATAGATGACAAAATCGGGCAGATTCTCGCTACCCTCGAAGAGACCGGTCTGGCCGGCGATACGATGGTCATTTTTACCGCTGACCACGGCGAGATGATGGGAGAGCGTGGCATGTGGTACAAGCAGCATTTCTGGGAGTGGGCGGCCCATGTGCCGCTGGTCATTCGAAAGCCCGGTCAATCGCAGGGCAGCCGCGTTAAGCAAAACGTATCACTGGTTGATCTCCTTCCCACGATGATTGACTTTGCCACCGACGGTGCCGGACTACCGCTTGCCACACCAATCGACGGGCAAAGCTTGCGCAAGCTGATGGAGGGGGAGGCTGACGACTGGCCCGATATTGTGATAAGCGAATACACCTCGGATGGATCGACCGGTCCGAGTCGTATGGTTCGCAAGGGTCCATGGAAGTACATGGAGATCGAGGGAGTCGACCAACTGCTGTTTAATCTCGAAGAAGATCCGAGTGAGCTTGTCAATCGGGTTGACGATCCGGCACTGGTCTCACTGGTGGACGAAATGCGAGCACTGGTTGCCAGCGGCTGGGACATCGAAGAGGTTCGCGCCCGCGCCCGCGCCAACCAGAAGCGAAGGTTGCTTATTCACAGTGTTACCGGCGGTGAGCCGACCTATGTGCACAAAATTCGCGATGACGATGACCGGCGTTACATACGCAATGCCGGTGCAGCTGACACCAAGGCACGCGCGCGCCTGCCTTATGTGGCGCCGGCGAAGCCAGACAAGCCGCTGACTGGCGACACGCAATAGCCGTTTTTAAGGGCAGTTGATCGTCAAACGGGTGCCGGCCGTGCTTACCGACATTTGCGCGACAGTTAGCAACGCATCGCCGTCGGCTGTGATGTTGCCACCGCCTGTTTGCTGATTGTCGCTGACCCGGCGGGCAGTCCAGCTGCATTGCTGGCCGGAAAAAGGCCTGAAGCTTTGCGTGTTTCGCGGTGTGACATCAACCGTCTGATCGCCAGCCATGGATCGCAGGGTGACTTCCCAGCGATTGCCCGTATCGACGATCGGCTGGTGAAATGCATTGCGGGAAGTAGACCAGTCGATATTCTGGTTGTATAAGTCATCGCCGCTGGTCCCCGGGTTGATCGAGCCGGAACCGCTGGCCCGATGTAAAGCGGGAAAACTCAGTGAGTTCGGATAGCGCCAGGCCGCTTCGTCGTCATAGCCAAATCCAAAAAGGCTCGTATCAACCGCGCCGAAACCCATAGAGCCGTGTCCGAATCCACCCAGTGCCCGGGCTGAAAATGCTGCTTTCGCATCAGTGAGTGCGGAAAACATAGGCTGGCCCTGTGACTGCCATTCGAGGGTCGCATCGGCTTTGCCAAAATCCAGGATCAGATAGGCGAACTCCTCGCCGCGCCGGCGTCGCAGTTGCTGCTGGTGGTCCATCCAGTCCCAAACGCTGGTGGGCTGGCTGCCACCGATTCCGTAGTCCGCGATAGCATCGATATTGTCACCGCCGTTGATAATTTGCAGGTTGCTGGACTGGTTGCCCCACAACTGAATCAGGTTGTTCTGAAAACCCGGGTTTTGGCCGTAGTTGGTCATCGGCTGGCTGGCGTAGATACCGGCAAAGATGCCGGGGTAGCGCAAAGCGAGCGTAAGCGAGCCGGAAGCCCCCATCGAGTTTCCGTAGGCGTGGATTAGGTCGGTGTTGACGTTAAAGCTGCTGTCGGCGATGACTTCATTAATCGCTTTTACAAGTCGCTGTTCGGTAAAGTTCGCAACGGCACCACTGCCGGGAATACTGCCGGAGGTCTTGTAGTTGTGATCTGCGGCGTGGCCGTACCACCAGGTGTGGACTGTGCCGTGCGCGGAGCCAGGGTCGGTCGGGAATAGCTGAATGACCGGCCATTCCCATTCTGACTGACTTGGCGATTTAGCGGGGGCGCCAAAAGCATGAAGCTGAATCTGCAACGGGTAGGACACTGACGGGTTGTAGGTGGACGGCAGTGCCACAGCATAGTTGAACGCATAGCCGTTGAACGTCGGGTTCCACTGTGAGTAATCCATGTACTGGGTGTAGATACGTCCTTTGCCGCCATTGACTGATACGGTCAGCACCGGTCGAGTGGTACTGACCGACTCATTGCGCGGTGAGTTCAGGGCATTGACACCGCTGACGATAGTGCGATTTTCGTTGCCGTTGGCGACTGTTGTGACGGCATAGTACGCGTTACCCGCTGCGCCCGATTGTGTCGTGTGGACGAACAGGCCCGTGTCGTTGCCGAGTGGTGAGCCCAGGTCGCTGATGACAAAGAACTCTGGCACGTCCAGCGCGCGATGTTTATGAACCGAGCTATCGGCGTCGATGGGTCCCCAGCGACTGGTCAATAGCGTCGCGCTGGATAGGTTGCCGCTGGTGATTGGTTGATTGTGGCGGTAAACGTGATACTCCGAGGATGAGTCGGGTTCACGCCAGGTGATAAAGGTTTGCCCGCTGCGATGCACGGCTTGCAGGTTTGAAACCTGGTTGCCAGAACTGCCGCCGTCCGTGCTGCCGCCGTCTGTAGTACCGTCGGTGGTGCCATCTGCACTGCCGCCGTCTGAAGTACCGTCTGTGTTGCCGCTGTCAGTGGTGCCATCTGTGCTGCCACTATCAGATGTACCGTCTGTGCTGCCACCGTCCGAGGTACCGTCGGTGCTGCCGCTGTCTGACGAGCCGTCGGTGCTGCCGCTGTCTGAGTTGCCATCAGTGCTGCCGCCGTCTAAGGTTCCGTCCGCGTTGCCACTGTCAGCGGCACCGTCGCCGCCCACGTTACCCCCCGAGCAGGCGGTAAGCGTCAGGAGCAAAAGTGCTGCGGTGGCGTATTTCAATGGTACAACCTCAACATGGGTGATGACAGAGTGCGTTTCGCTGGGGGTAACGGCACCGACCGCACTTACCTTACGCAAATTTTGGCTCTCACTACCGGGTTTGGTTCCGGTGCCTTACCGCTCAGGCAATGAGACCTGGTCGTTTTGAGAACAGGTTCACATTTGTTGCGTGCGTTGCTTTGCCAGCCGCGGCTAACTGGCGACAGTCAGGTCTTTGAAGACGTAGATCGGCGTGTCGATTATTCGCTCGCCGGAGCGGTGTTCGAGATACAGATTTGCCTCTGCTGCGCGAACCATATCGGGCTCCGGGCTTGAGACGTCGAGCAATTCGAATCGGATCTGTTTTGGATCTTCAAAGATCATTCCGGCAAACTTCTTGGATGCCAACGATCGAAACACCGGGTTCTCCAGGCCAAAATGCTGTTGCGCCGTTTGCTTTAGCAGGGCAATCATACCGTGGGTGCCGAAGTTTCCGGGTACCACAGGGTCGCCGGTAAAGTGATACTTCAATGGCCAGAGCGCTGGTGCGATTTGCTGTGTTGCCTGCACGCTGGCGATACTCGGCGGCGTACCTTCGACGGCGATGTCCGAATCATAAAGCGGAATCTGCAGGTTGGCGGGCCACGGTTCGCCGGTGCCGGCGACACCTTCAGTACCACCGTGCTGCTGACGCAGCTTGTTGACGTCGTCGGGATGCAGTATGCCAACAATCACATTGCGAGTTTCAAGCATTGGCTCGCCGGCCGAATCCAGTACCTTGCCATTAAAGACGGCGGTTCCCCCGCCATTGCTGTTTTCAATCCATTTGCGCTTCGTGAGTTCGAAGTGGACGGTCTTGCCAGGCGAGAAGTCCAGCGACTGAACCAGCGAACAGGCACCTGATGACAATGCCCGGCCAATGCCGTCAGCCTTTCTGCAGCCCCAGAAACCGACCAGCTGATCGAGCTGGTCCTGAAACAGCATTTCGAGTGACTCTGCGCCGTCGAATGCCCAATCTGAAATTTCGTCGGGAAAGGTGAATGATGCGCTTATCTGTTTGTCGTCGATCAGGTCGATTTGATCAATGCACAGAATTGGCTTGAGCGGAAGTTTTGCGAACCGTTCATTGCCAAGTTTGCCTTGTCCGTGTAGCTCGAGCAGACGCCCGCTCAGGCAAGTCAGGTTCTTCCAGTCGAGCAGTTGAAGTTGTTCATCGGTATAGGAATTTTGCGCGTCGATACTGTGCTCGGCTGACATTACAGGGTGCTTGCTGGTGAGGGTGGCGGCAGTATAGTCGATTATCCACCGGACTGGCCGCAACTGCCCCGAATCGTTTGCGTTGAACACACAATTTAGCAATTGAGGTCGGGTCACACCCGGGCACTGAATGTTTATGCTCGGAGGTGCTGAGATATCGGCTGCGCGTCATTGAGCAATGCATCAATATCAATCGATTGTTCGAGTTGGTCGGCCAGTGCATCCAGAGCCGTCTCGACGGTTGCCTGGTAGTTGAGCTCGCTTGCACTTGCGGTGCGAATGGACTCCAGCCAGGCCGAGCGATAGTCATCGTTGGCAAATATGCCGTGCAGGTAGGTGCCCTCAACATTGCCACCGGCGTTGCGGGCACCCTCCGGAGCTCCTGCCAGGTTTGCGATTGGTCGGTCAGTGTCCGCACCGGTGGTGTGGCCGATGTGAATTTCGTAGCCTTCCAGATTTGCACCGCTGCGAGTGCAAACGCCTGATGTAACCTTTGTTCGTTTGTGCGGCTGCATGGTGGTGGCAACTTCAAGCAACGCCAGTCCGTGCTCGGTCCGGGCAGGGCCCTCAATGGCGTCCGGGTCGGCAATGCTTTGCCCCAGCAACTGATAGCCGCCACAGACGCCAAAGATGCGCCGGCCAGACCGCGCGAGCGCGATGATATCGTGATCCCAGCCCTGTGCACGCAAAAAGTCGAGATCGCCCAGTGTCGACTTGGTGCCGGGAATGACGATCGCATCGGCATCGAGTGGAATCGGTGAGCCGGGGGGGATGAAAGTCAGCTCGACGTTCTGCTCGGCGCCGAGCGGATCCATATCGTCGAAGTTAGCGATCCGTGACAACATCGGCACGACGATTTTCAATCGTTTTGCGCGGTCTGCGCTCGCTGCGCTGGTATGTTCCAGCACCACAGCGTCCTCTTGTGGAAGGCTCAACGCACTTGCCAGCCACGGCACCACGCCCCGGCATGGCCAGCCGGTAAAGGTCTCGATCGCAGCGACGCCATCGGTAAAAAGCGAAGGATCGCCGCGGAAACGGTTTATTATAAAGCTTTTGATCATTGCCGCATCGGCAGGCTCAAGCACTGCCCGGGTGCCGGCAATTGCTGCGATAACACCACCGCGATCGATATCTCCGATCAGGCAAACGGGCACCTCTGCAGGCACGGCGAATCCCATATTTGCTATGTCACGCGCTCGAAGATTGATTTCAGCGGGGCTGCCCGCACCCTCGACGAGAATGAGTTCGTGCCTGCAGGCCAGGTTGTGAAAGCTGTCAGTCACGGCATCGAGTAACTGGTTTCTGGTTGCGTTCATGTAGTCGCGCGCAGACTGAGTGCTCAAGACCTTGCCGTGCACGACGACTTGTGCGGTGCAGTCGCTTTGTGGTTTCAACAGCACCGGGTTCATGTCGACGTGCGGCACCACGCCTGCGGCGCGAGCCTGCAACGCCTGCGCACGGCCAATTTCGCCACCACCCGGACATACCGCCGCATTGTTCGACATATTCTGTGGCTTGAAAGGCACCACATTGATACCGCGCCTGCGCGCAAGCCGGCAAATGCCGGCGACGATGGTGGACTTGCCGACGTCGGAGCCGGTGCCCTGAAACATCAATGCGCGGGTCGTCATGCTGTAGCGCTGCTATCGGTCAAAAATCGATCCCCTGGCGGGCCTTGATACCAACCTGAAAAGGGTGTTTGACTTCTCGCATCTCGGTTACCAGATCGGCAATCTCGATCAACTCTGGCTTCGCGTCCCGACCGGTGAGAATCACGCTGGTACGGTTGTCGCGACGCTGTAGGCCATCGATAACAGTGGAAACAGGCAGATAGTCGTAGCGCAGTACGATGTTGATTTCGTCGAGCACCACCAGGTCATAGAGGCCGCTGCACATCAGTTCACAGCTCTTGTTGAAGGCTGCAGTTGCGGTCTTGCGATCCTGCTCCAGGTCCTGTGTGTCCCAGGTGAATCCATCACCCATAGTGTGCCAGTGCAGCTGGTCGGTGAAACTCTTGAAAAACTCGCGCTCTCCGGTCTTCCACGTGCCTTTTATATACTGGACTACGGCAACCTGATGACCCCATCCCATGGCTCTTGCTACTACGCCGAATGCCGAGCTGGATTTTCCTTTGCCGTCGCCGGTGTGGACCAGTACCAGGCCTCGGTCAATGGCTTTGCGGCTGCGTATTTTGTCGCGCTGCTCGGCTTGTAGCGCCTGCATTTGCAACTTGTGTTGTTCAGTGTCTGTCATTGCGAAATAGTCGTTTGAGCTTTAGGGGGCAGGGGGCTTCCCTTTATATACTGAGGCAGCCCGGCGATAGACAGGATCACCGTATCGCAGCACTCTGCAAGCTGCTGGTGCAGTACGCCCGCCCGGTCGCAAAACTCGCGACTCAGTTGCCCCAGCGGGGTGATGCCCATGCTGCTTTCGTTGCCAATCAGTATCACATCGGCACTGGCATTGCGCACTTCGTCGAGCAGCGATTCCATCTCGTATTGCAAGCGGGTCGGGTCGTCGAGCATCAGTAGTTGTGTCAGCCACAGCGTGAGGCAGTCCACGACTACACAGTGGCTGTGCGTCTGGTTTGCCCGCAGAGCAGCAGCTAGTGCGAGTGGTTCCTCGATCAGATGCCAGTCCTGATTGCGCTGTGCTTTGTGTCGGCGAATCCGTTCGGACATTTCATCGTCAAGGGCCCGCGCGGTAGCAATCAGTGTGACGGCTTTGCCGCTCTCAATCGCCAACTGTTCAGCGCGCCGCGATTTACCGGATTTAACTCCGCCGAGGATCAGTGTTTTCATTCGACTGGTGCTTCGCACTCACGCACAGGCGCCAGCCTGAGAAGTGACAAGGCTCGCGCAGGCTGGTTTTGGTAGTATGGGGAGAGCACCGGCACTGGCCGGCAGATCTGTCACTCAACGTCAAAAGCAGAACCTCGATGGCAAGAATAACAGAAATCTCCACCCGCCTGTTTTTGGTGCCACTGTCGGAAGTTCTGGTCGATGCCCGGCACGGCAGCCACACCCACTTTGAGCTGCTTACCGCGACTATTCACACCGACGACGGTCTGCAGGGCACTGGCTACAGCTACACCGGCGGACGCGGTGGGCGCGCCATCGCCGCAATGATGCAATATGATCTCGCGCCATTGCTGATTGGTGACGACAGTGCCGATATCGATCGCTTGTACGAGGCGATGTTGTGGCACATCCACTATGTCGGACGCGGCGGCGTCGCGGCGTTCGGAATCTCCGCCATCGACAGCGCGCTGTGGGATCTGAAGGGCAAACGACTCGGGCAACCTTTGCACATCATGGCGGGCGGTCACGCAAGTGATTGCAAGGCCTATTGTGGTGGCATCGATCTGAATTTCCCGCTCGATAAACTTTTGCGCTCGATTGATGGTTATCTGGAACGCGGTTTCAACGCGGTGAAAATTAAAGTAGGCCAGCCCGACCTCGACGATGATTTCCGCCGCGCGGCAGCCGTTCGGCAACGTATCGGATCGGCGGCCGGTTTTATGGTCGACGCGAATTACTCGATGGATGTCGATACGGCGATTCGTGCGGCCGCGGGTTTTCGCGAGCAGGATGTGATCTGGTTTGAAGAGCCGCTGATCCCGGAGGATTTTGCCGGCTATTCGCAGATTGCCGAACAAACCGGTGTTGCGCTGGCGCAGGGTGAGAATCTGCATACTATCGAGGAGTTTGACGCTGCGCTAAGACAGGCAAGTTTGTCGTTCATCCAGCCGGATGCCGGCAATTGTGGAGGAGTGACTGGCTGGTTGAGAGCAGCGTCTCTGGCGGAGCAGCACGGGGTGACGGTTTGCAGTCACGGCATGCAGGAGTTGCACGTGTCACTGCTGTCGGCACGCCGCG
Source organism: uncultured Granulosicoccaceae bacterium (assembly GCA_937920585.1). GTDB lineage: Bacteria > Pseudomonadota > Gammaproteobacteria > Granulosicoccales > Granulosicoccaceae > CAKZSB01. Next base: position 9,456 of record CAKZSB010000298.1, read on the forward strand.
ATGCCGGCTGGCTGGAGGTACACTCTTTTCCAATTGACGAATATACGACTCGTCCGCTCGTGGTGCGCAACGCCCGAGCTGTGGCGCCCGATACGCCTGGTATCGGAGTAGAATTTGACTGGACGAAACTCACGCCGCATGAAGTCCGTTTGTCTTAGGTATTGCGCGTGCAATCATTGCGTTGCGTCGTTCGTTTCAGCCCGTTACCACAGATGGAAAAGCGAAACGGGTTATGGGCAAGAAATCCAGAAAGGCGAAGGCGCTAGGAGCGACGGTTGACAACACACCAGCGCTGCGACGAAAGTTCCTGATAGGCTCGGTTGGGGTTATCGCACTGGGCACCGCTGCATTCGGCATAAACGCCTATGATCAACAGCATCGCGAGCTGCACGATTTGACCGCTATTGGCAGCGGCACACCGGTGATCGTGCAAATTCATGATCCTGCGTGTCCAACGTGCCGACGACTCAAGAACATCGTCACCAATACACTGGGTGCCGACGACCCCATACTTTACAGGCTTGCAGATATAACCACTTCGGAGGGGCGCGCCCTGCAGAACAAATACAATGTCCCGAACGTGACGCTGCTTTACTTTGATCAGGACGGTAAGCGATTACACACGACGCAGGGGCTGCTTACATCTGCAGAGCTGCGTGGCCATCTGGCGCGGTTGTTTAATCATTCATGATCAGGTGGCCAGCACTGCTCGCCTGGCTTTGCCGAGCAGTTGTTTATACTAGCGAAAGTCGTACTTTAGGAAAGCGCTGACACGATTCTCGGTGTAGTTGAGGCTTTGTTGCGAGTTCGAGGTGCTATCGAGATAGTTGTAGGCGAGTCTCATGGAAGTCGTGGGGCTCAACCTTCGCTCAAACGCTATTCTGCCAATCCTTCGTTCAACTTCACCCTCACCGTCGAGTTGATCCTGCATCGAAAGAACGGCATCAACCACGAGGTCAGAGCGGCGACCCGTAAGCTTGTACGACAGTCGTACCTGATTATCGACAAACGGTTCAATCTCGGTGAGAGTGGATGTGTTTGTCGTCAGGTCAGTTGTGGTATCGGTGACGGGTGTTACGGTGATGTTGCCTTCGGTTGTGTCACCGAACAGCGAGAGGTCGTCGAGTGTGGCGCGCGTTCTCGAAATACCGCGGGTCCAGCTGGCAGTAAAAACGGAGTTACGCGTT
>CAKZSB010000299.1 GCA_937920585.1 uncultured Granulosicoccaceae bacterium
GATACGCCCACCGATCGATTTAGAATGGGTTTTGGTCGCCGTGCGCTCGAGGAAGGCCTGGCAGCGTTAGATACGCATATGGACAGAATGATTTCCGGCTGAAACGCTTTTTGCTTTGGAAATAACGGCAGACAGTTTTTACGCCTGCGAAAGCAAGCGCCCATAGTCGTTGATACTGGTATTGATACCCGCATGTTGCAGGCACTGCCACAGGCTTGCCTGGTTGGCTGTTATAACCGGCATCCCGAGTGTGGTTTCAAGTTGCTCAATGATGGCCACACACCGAAAGCCGGTGCCGGCGATCAGTATGCCATCGGCTGGTGCCGGGCAGGCATCTGCGATCTGTTGGCAGAGCGGTTCCACCTTTTGCTCAAAACCAAGGCCTTTCGGATACATATCCTGTGGCGCTACGTTGTGCCACTCGGGGCCGGGATCGAAAGATAAAGTGGCCGCCGGTACGATGCCATGATCGGTGAAGTATTGTGTGCCGGCCGCAACGATACCGGGGCCGAACCAGGGCGGCAGTACCAGCAGGGGCCGGCGGATGTCGCTCGCTTGTGCTGCAGCCACGCAGTCCAGGCCGTTGGTACTGAGTGGCAGCTCTGTGCCCAGGATGTTTTGCAGCGCTTTGATGATAGCTTCGTCCCAGCCTTTGCCTCCAAGAAAGCTGCTTGAACTATGGCCGATCACCGCAGCGGACAATCGCATGCTGGCAAACTGCTCGGCACCGCGCTGGATGTCGGCCGCGAGCGTTACAAGTTTGCGATCGGCATCCCAGCCAGCCCAGGGCGCACTGGCCGTAACGCGTGCGGCATGGATGGATGTGTCAGGTGGAGCCATCGCCCACCACTCCGCTTCGGGAACTGCCTCGTTGCCGACGATGAACAGGCCGAATCGAGCCATTGATCCCCAATTGTCTTTGTTGAATTTGATGGTTTCGGCCTGAGTGTTCGGGGGAATAATGACGGAAATTGAGCCTGTTTTCCGCAGTGAGTTGATCCAACTTGCCACTGGCGTAATGGTAACGTCAAATTGGTGGCAGATTAACGGGTAGAACAGTCAACCTGTGTTTGAGTCAACCGTTTGAATAGCGTTTTTTGTGTGCACGTGTGCGACGAATTTGCCTGCAAATCGCCGCTGAGCACTTGCCGTGTAAAAAATACCCTATACAAGAGGGATGCAATGTGTGAAAAACTACATTGTCGCTGGTAGCGTTCGATGATATCCCGTTCGATCGCAAGCCCGGTCCCCATTGAGGATTTTAACAAATGCCACAGAACAGCTCGTGTAGTCGCCAGCGGTGTCGTATAGCAATGCTTTGCCGACGACCCGGGGGCAGCGCCGGATTTTCGGTGTCGGCTCGACGTTTACCCGGCGAATTCGCAGCGATGAAGGCAGTTCGGGCATTGGTGGTCGGGCTGGGTGCGCTGTGCAGCGTAGCTGCGTTTGCGCAGAATCGCGAAGTTGCGCTGGAGACGCTTGAGCCCACAACCGAGCATCGCGAGGCGACCGCGGTCATTTTACAGCTCATGCAGCGCTATCACTACAAGCGGGTGCAGGTGGGTGACGAGTTGTCTGAGCAGATATTCGACCGCTTCCTGGAGACCCTCGATCCCCAGAAAAGCTTCCTGCTGGCAAGCGACATTGAAGAATTCGATCACGTGCGACAAGAATTTGACGATGCGATTCGCACCGGGCGTCTCGGGCCTGCTTTCGATATTTTCAAGCGCTTCCGTGCGAGGGTGGAGGAGCGAGCGGCCTATGCCCGTGCGTTGCTGAAGCGCGAGTTTGATTTCACCCTTGATGAGCGCTACGTGTTTGATCGTGAAGATGCGCAATGGCTGACGTCGCAGAAGGCAATGGACGAGCTGTGGCGCAAGCGCGTGAAAAATGATGTGCTCGGTTTGCGCGTGGCTGAACAAACTGACGAAGAGCTGATCGAGACGCTGGACGATCGCTATGAGCGTATGGCGCGTCGAGTGAGTCAGCTCACCCCGAATGAAGTCTTCCAGTATTTTGTCAACGCTTACACGTTGTCAGTGGAGCCGCATACGTCTTACTTTTCGCCGCGCGGTTCGGAGAATTTCCGGATCAATATGAGTCTTTCTCTGGAAGGTATCGGGGCAGCGCTGCAAACCGAAAATGAGCATACCGTTGTCCGTCGCATCATTGCCGGTGGCCCGGCTGCGATGAGCGGGCTTGTCAGCGTTGATGATCGCATTGTCGGGGTTGGCAATGCCGATGATGAAGACATCGTCGATGTCGTCAGCTGGCCACTTGCCGATGTGGTTGATCGAATTCGTGGTCCGAAAGGTTCTACGGTTCGGCTGGCCATTCTGCCCGGTGAGGCGCCGGCCGGATCTCCGCCCAAAGTGATTGAATTGGTGCGGGACAAGATCAAGCTGGAGGAACAGGCAGCCAAAAGTTCTGTGGTTGAAATTCCCGGTGCCGGCAAAACGCAACGCTTTGGTGTGATTGATCTACCAACTTTTTATCTGGATACCGCCGGACTGTCCGCGGGATTGCCGGATTACCGCAGCACCACCCGCGATGTTCGGCGCCTGCTCGATGAACTCACGTCCGAAGGCGTGGACGGTGTGATCGTCGACTTGCGCAGCAACAGCGGCGGGTCTCTGCTCGAAGCCACTCAGTTGACGGGTCTATTTTTAGAAACGGGCCCCGTTGTGCAGATCAGAAATTCCAGCGGCCAGGTCAGTATTGAGGAAGACGATGATCCCGAAGTCGCCTATGCGGGCCCGCTGGCGGTGCTGGTTGACCGCGGTAGTGCCTCGGCTTCAGAAATTTTTGCCGCCGCGATCCAGGACTATGGACGAGGTGTTGTGATCGGTGAGCCGACCTTTGGTAAAGGCACAGTGCAAAACGTTGTGCCGCTGGACCGGGACGGCGAACTCGGGCAACTGAAAGTGACGATAGCGCAGTTTTTTCGCGTCAATGGCGAAGGGACTCAACACCGCGGTGTGGTGCCGGATGTGCTGTTTCCAACGGCACTGGATTCGGACGCACAGGGCGAGCGCGGGCTCGACAATGCGCTGCCCTGGGCAGAGGTTGCCGCCGCCGACTACGACTCGTGGACTTCCAGTAAGCCCGACTACAGCCATATGCAGGCGCGGCATGAATCGCGTTATCGCAGCAACCGTTCTTTCAAGCTACTGATCGAAGAGCTTGAAACTCTGCGAGCAACCCGTGAGCAAAGTGACGTAACGTTGCTGGAGCAGAGCAGGAAGCAGGAGATTGAGGATCGGGCCACTGATCGCGATGAGCGCGAGGAATTGTTACGCAAGGCGTTTGGCCTTGGCACCGCTGACGACGATGATGAGTTTCCGGATATCATTCTGGAGGAAGCGGCCAACGTGCTAAGCGATGTTATCGGTGCTGGTCTGGCAGCCAGGCAGGAGTAATGTGAAATACTGACCGGAAGTTCGCTGACGCGACGGTCGAGTGGTGATATACGCTCGATCGTCTGCGCGCATGCGATCTCTCTTTTGGCGCGTAAAAAACACTCCCGGCTGCGCTGCTGCCATCGTTTTACGTGCAAAGTATGGTCGCGCATGGTTTGCGGCCAATCCTCCACTGGTGTTCACGCCACGCCTGTGATGATCCTGCGAACTTCCCCCCTTCGAGTTTGTCCACGTTAATCAGTAATTGTGGTGTGGCTGCACTACCGCTGGTTCAGGATTGATCAATCTTTACGTAGTCTGCACGATTCGGTGACAATCCGGTGCTGAGTTTGTTGTTTACTTGCAAGCTACAGCTTCATGTTTCGCTTGCGTTACGTAGAAAATTGCCTGGCGAGTGTGATAAGAACATTGACTGTGCATCTAGTGATACGTCTTTTATCCTTACGAGAGGGGTGGTTGTTATGAGTATTTTCAAAAAAACTACAATTGGTAAATCAATAGCTGCAGGTATGGTAGTGGCTGTCTCGGCTTTTGGTGTGAGTGTGTCTGCACAGGATGCCGACATGACATTCTTTATCACCAGTGCAGGGCCGGGCAATGGCGCTGATCTTGGTGGCCTGGAAGGAGCCGATGCACACTGCAACCAGCTTGCGGCTGCGGCAGGTTCCAAGCTGGATAACTGGAAAGCCTACCTGAGTGTCAATGCAGGTATCGACCGATCGGGTGATCGGCCCAAGGTTGTTCCGGGTGTTAATGCGCGCGATCGAATCGGTGCCGGCCCGTGGCACAACGCCAAAGGTGTTTTGATTGCCAGCAACGTCGATGAGCTTCACTCCGACGCTCACGCAATCAACAAGGCCAACGGTCTCGACGAAAGCGGCAATCCAATCAATGCGCGTGGTGACAAACCTAATCAGCACGACATACTGACCGGTTCTGATCCGCACGGTATGTACTCCACCGCGGGTGGTGACACCAGTTGTTCCGGCTGGACCAGCTCCGATAAAGGATCGGCGATCGTCGGACACCATGATCTCGCTGGCCTGAGCGAGGATCGACACATGATCTCCTGGAACTCGGCCCACGGCAGTGCCGGTTGCAGCCAGGATGCGTTAACCCGAACCGGCGGTGCCGGATTTTTCTACTGTTTCTACGCGGGAGAGTAGGACGCACCCGGCGGCGGTGCCTTCAGGCATCGCCGCTTTACATTTGTGCGGAGGCCTTGTTAAACCGATGCGGTCAGCCCGCCATCCACTCTAAGGTTTTGTCCCATCACGTAACTGGAATCGCTGCCGACCAGGAAGGCGATGGTTTTAGATAACTCGCGAACATCGGCATAGCGGCCGGCTGGAATTCGCGAAACCCGATCTTCCTTCTCTGGCAGGCTGTTGATAAAGCCCGGCAACACGTTGTTCATGCGAATGCCATGGGCAGCGTACTGGTTGGTGAACAGCTTGGTGTAGCCCGCCAGTGCTGCGCGAAATATCGCAGAGGTTGGAAAGTCAGCATCGGGCTCGAAGGCAGCGAAGGTTGATATGTTTACAATGGATCCTGCCTGCTGTTTTTGCATGATCGGCAATACCAGCCGGGTCATGCGGACCACGTTCAGCATGTAGTAATCCATACCCAGGTGCCAGTCCTCGTCACTGATCTCCATGACCGGTCCCTTCGGTCCGTGCCCGGTGCAGTTGACGACGCCGTCTATCCGCTTAAACCGATCCATCGATAAGGCGACGAACTGCTCGAGGTCCGCCACGTTCAGGTTGGAACCAGTAAAGCCCAGTCCGCCCAGTTCGTTACCGAGCGCTTCACCTTTGCCGGAAGCCGACATCACCGCAACATCATAGCCTTGTTCTGACAAGGTTCGCGCGGCGTCAGCGCC
>CAKZSB010000300.1 GCA_937920585.1 uncultured Granulosicoccaceae bacterium
CCATTGTCGGCCAGTCCCTGACACAGATGATGATCGTAGGGAATAGTAAAAAATGACGGATCGATGACGGCGATTTTCATACAGTTTTAGCGGGTGCTTCCTTCGGGTGGTGCTGGCCTGCAGGGTTGACGGGTGTCTCGGCACCCCTGACGCAATTTCGGTTGTCTCTACATTGTCTTTAGCGACGCATCGGGAGCGGGCTTGATTGATGTCTTCAACGGGCGTGATGCGGATATCGTGCGCATCGCCTGCGACATTGTGCGCTATCACAAATAGAACCGGCAGGCATTTATTATCCTGCCCCGGATCGGCGCTCTCGATTGCGATGGCTCATTGGCTGCACACGCGCTCGCGCTGCCGGCGGCTGTAGCCTGTGGCTACTGAGTGCATGGGCAGAACTGTCGGGACAACCATCAGCTGAATCGCTGATGCAAAACAGGAACCGGTGTTGTTCGCCGCCGGCATTAACCGTTACCGTGATTTGGTCGCCAGTGACCAGTTCACGGTAGTGGTCGTAGTGTACATAGGCACTTCCCTGTACCGTTTTGTTCGCCTCGATCTGCTGATTGACCAGTGCGCGCCGCGCTGCACGCTTGCCTGTGCTGACCGCTACAGAGTAGCGGTCTGCGGTTCCCGACAGCACAATCAACAGAAACTCAAAGAACCCCGGAGGTGAATAAACACTCTCCATATAGTGGTAAATAGAGTTTCCGGTCAGTACCTTGAAAGCCTTTTCCCCAAGTGCTGACTTCACGCCGTTGGCGTCGAACTCGATGGCTGACGAGTGCTTGTTGTGTATTCTGATACAGAATTCGAGTATCCCGGTATCGAGCATAAATCTCGTCGATCCATGTTGTGCGCGCCAGATATACACATCGGTGGCAGTACCCCTGGAGACCAGTTCGTAGTTGGCCTTTGAATTGGGCACCGCGAAGTACGACGGTGGTTTGCGACCTGAATCAGCGGTGCCCTCGGCTGGAACGGGGAGCACTGATAGTGAGCTACAGGCCGATATCCCCAGTGCAAGCGCGATGAATACGGCGATTTTGCGGATCACTGACATGGCTGTTTCCTCTGGCGGGATGAGCTGCCGGTGAGAAAAGTCTAGTGGTCCCTCGGTTGCGCCGAAGTACAGAAATAGTGTGCTGTCAGTGCGGTGCTGGTGTACTTTTGCGCGTTTTTGCGGCGCTGGCTGACGACGTGCCTGCCGTTTGGGTTGCTAGCCCGCCGGATTGTCGTCCGCGGTATCGCCCTTGAGCTCACGGCGTCGGTCACGCAACTGCTGGACGATATCCCAGCGATCTTCGTTGGATATTCGCGACCAGGTAGCGATCTCTGCCAGGGTGCGATAGCAGCCCGTGCAAATGCCGGCCTGCTGGTCCATTACGCACACGCTGATGCAGGGCGACACGATTTCGGGCAGATTGGCTGGCCGGCGCGTCCTGCGGCGTCGACGGGGTTCGGATTCGGGGGAGTCTTTTGCAGTCAATGGCTTGCGCAGGGTTGGGCGAAGTACGGTTAGAATGGATGCAACAATCGCGGCATTGTGGACGCTGAATCGAGAATGTCGGACCTGCGTAGACGCTTTGCAAGGCACGGCAACCGCTGCTGGCTTGCAGACGCTGAATTGTATTGCATCGATGTGGCAGTACGCTATCGCCCGATCGCCTAAAATAGTGCAATCTGCTTCAAGATTTCAGGCCCGCCAGCTATGGGTATCCGGATAACAAGAAAACACAGGTATACATCATGACCATTCAAGCTCCCTATCTGTTATTCCTGGGCGATGCAGCCGACAACCTGGCGGCCAAGGTAGCGCAGGGGATCGTGCACTGGCGCCCGGAGAGTTGCGTCGGCCAGTATCGACTCGATGATTGCAACGCCGATTGCGGCCTTGATGATATTGATATCGAGCAGGCGGTTGCTGCCGGGGCGAAAACACTCGTGGTGGGCGTTGCCAACCGCGGCGGGGTGATCTCGGAACGCTGGATATCGGTACTGAGCCAGGCACTGGAACAGGGGCTGGATCTGGCGGCCGGTCTGCACAATCGACTCGCCGATGAACCGTTGCTCGCCAGGCGCGCGAGTGAACTGGGCCGCACGCTGCACGACGTTCGCCACCCCACCGAGCAGTTTCCGGTCGGCAGCGGCAAAAAACGCAGTGGCAAGCGCGTGCTGCCAGTGGGGACGGATTGCTCTTGCGGCAAAATGTACACCGCGCTGGCGATCGAAAAAGACCTGCGCGATCGTGGCATTCCGGCTGATTTCCGCGCCACCGGCCAAACCGGCATTCTGATTACCGGCGCCGGCGTTTCGGTCGATGCCGTGGTGTCGGATTTCATCTCCGGTGCCACCGAGGTGCTCGCACCGGAGGCGGCCGATGAGCACTGGGATGTGATCGAAGGCCAGGGTTCGCTTTTTCACGCGTCATATGCGGGCGTGACGACCGGCCTCATCCACGGTGCACAGGCTGATTTTCTGGTCCTCTGTCACGAGCCCACGCGAACCCACATGCGCGGTTTGCCACATTATCCGCTGCCGGGTATCAGCGAATGCATGGAGGCCAATCTCGCCACCGCCAGGCTTACCAATCCAGCGGTGCGGTTTGCCGGCATTTCGGTGAACACGGCCGCGCTGGATGATGCGGCGGCGGCAAAGTACATGGCAGACCTGGAAGCGGAACACGGTCTGCCGGTCGTTGATTCGTTTCGCACCGGTGTGGGCAGAATAGTCGATGTGATGACTTCATGAGCACGCAACTGAGCGTTGCGCGCGAGAGTTTCCCCATCCGGGGTT
>CAKZSB010000301.1 GCA_937920585.1 uncultured Granulosicoccaceae bacterium
ATGCTGGCCCGGCCAAAATGCAGATGTTCAGCCAGGGCCAGAAAATGATTCAGGGCGCGGATATTCATGAGCGCAGCTTAGCTCATTGTTGTGAATATCGGGACGTGACGTTGCATATATTTCAATTTACGACACATTGCCAATGGGATAGACTGCGCAGCAATATGATTCGCACGCGCGAATTCTCTCTCTCAAACACTCACTGCAGACCGCCATGTCTAACAACTATTTCAATTCCCTGTCGCTGCGCGAGCAGCTCGAACAACTCGGCAAATGCCGTTTCATGCATCTGGAAGAATTTACCGATGGCGTAGCAGCGCTTAAAGGTAAGAAGATGGTTGTCATCGGCTGTGGCGCTCAGGGCCTGAACCAGGGTCTGAACCTGCGCGACAGCGGCCTGGATGTTTCCTACACACTGCGGGCAGAGGCAATTGCCGAGAAGCGGCAGTCGTGGAAAAATGCGACCGAAAACGGCTTCACTGTCGGCACCTATGAAGAGCTGATCCCCACCGCGGATGTGGTTCTGAACCTTACGCCGGATAAACAGCACACCGCGGTCGTCAACTCGGTGATGCCGCTGATGAAAAAAGGCGCCTGTCTGTCCTACTCGCACGGCTTCAATATTGTTGAGGAAGGCATGCAGGTTCGCGACGATATCACGGTGATCATGGTGGCACCCAAGTGCCCCGGCTCTGAAGTGCGCGCCGAATATGTGCGCGGCTTTGGCGTACCCACGCTGATCGCGGTTCACGAAAACAACGATCCCAACGGCGAGGGACTGGCGCTGGCAAAAGCCTATGCGGTCGGCACCGGCGGGCACAAGGCAGGCGTTCTGATGTCGTCTTTCATCGCCGAGGTAAAATCCGATTTGATGGGCGAGCAAACCATCCTGTGCGGCATGCTGCAGACCGGCTCTCTGCTGTGCTTCGACAAAATGATCGAAGAGGGCATTGAGCCTGGCTATGCATCGAAGCTGATTCAATACGGTTGGGAGACAGTAACCGAAGCACTGAAATATGGTGGCGTCACCAACATGATGGATCGCCTGTCCAACCCGGCCAAGATCAAGGCGTTTGATCTGGCTGAAGAGATGAAAGACATCATGCGTCCGCTGTACAACAAGCACCAGGACGACATCATGACCGGCAAATTCTCTGCCACCATGATGGCGGACTGGGCCAACGACGACAAAGAACTACTCGGCTGGCGTGCCGACACCGCCGAAACTGCCTACGAGAAAACCGCCGCGGCAGACGTTGATATCTCCGAGCAGGAATACTTCGACAACGGCATCCTGATGGTGGCGATGGTGAAGGCAGGCGTTGAACTTGCGTTTGAGACCATGACTTCCGCCGGCATCATCGCAGACTCTGCCTACTACGAGTCTCTGCACGAAACCCCGCTGATCGCCAACACCATCGCGCGCAAGAAACTCTACGAGATGAATTCAACCATCTCCGACACGGCCGAGTACGGTTGCTACCTGTACAACCATGCCTGTGTACCGTTGCTGGGCGATTTCATGAAAGGTATTAAAAAGGATGTGATCGGTGGCGGACTGCAACTGAATGACACCGGCGTCGACAATGCACGCCTGATCGAAGTTAACGAGGCGATTCGCAGCCACCCGGTTGAGGCTATTGGTGCCACCTTGCGTGGCCATATGTCAGATATGAAAAAGATCATCTGATCCACTGCATTAAATCGTAGTGTGAAAAGGCCGGGCTCTCCCGGCCTTTTTTTGCCCTGAATCTTCGTTCCACCTGTTCCGGTCGCCACCATGTCATCCGTCTCCATAAACCTGAAAAACCTGACCGTCGAATTCGATAACGGCTTTCGCTGCAACAAAATCAACTGGTCGGTTAAAACCGGTCAGCACTGGCTGGTTTGCGGCAGTAACGGTTCGGGTAAATCGGCACTGGCGGCATTGCTTACCGGTGCCGGCGAAATTGAAAGTGGCGTTGCAACAGGGTTGCCTGAGCGCATCGGCGTGGTGTCATTCGAAGCACAAGCGGAGTTGATAGCCGCGGAACGCCGCAAGGACGATGCCGACATTCTGGATGTCATTTCCGAGGGCACCCCGGTTACAGAAATCATTGCAGCGGTGTGTAAAAACAAGCCACTGGCAGACCAGTTGAGCGAGCAGTTTGGCTTAACGCCGCTGCTGGACCGGGCTTTTAGAAAGCTATCCACCGGTGAGACGCGCAAGGTCATGCTGATCCGCGCGCTAACCTGCGACCCGCAACTGCTGATTCTCGATGAGCCTTTTGAAGGCCTCGATGTGGCGAGCCTCGCCGCGTTGCAGCAGCAACTGATCGAGGTAGCCGCCAGCATTCCGGTGGTAATAGTATTAAACAGAATTGACCAGTGCCCTGATTTCGTGACCCACGCGGCGTTTGTCAGCGAGGGAGAACTGGCGCAGCAAATGGAACGCAGTGACAGCGATGCATGGCAGCAACTGAACCAGCTGATGCACCTGAAAACCACCGACCTGACTTTGCCACAGACCGACCCGGATCACACCCTGCCAACACTCGATCCCGCACAGCCTCTGGTACAGCTCACCGACGCGGCAATAAAATACACCGATACGGTGATTTTCGATCAGCTCAACTGGACGATCAATCGCGGTGAGCACTGGCAACTGACCGGCCCGAACGGCAGCGGCAAAACCGCCCTGCTCTCGTTGATTACCGGCGATCACCCGCAGTGTTAT
>CAKZSB010000302.1 GCA_937920585.1 uncultured Granulosicoccaceae bacterium
CAACTGGGGCTGAAAACCGGCGACACGCTGGCGCTGCTGATGCGCAACGAGATCGAGTTCATGGAAGCCACGTTTGCCGCGGCTGCCCTTGGTTGTTACCCGGTACCGGTCAACTGGCATTTTCATCCTAACGAAGTTGAATACGTACTACGCGACTGCGAGGCCAGTGTTGTGATCGGCCATAGCGATCTGCTGCAGCAACTGGGTGATCACCTGCCACCACACGTCAGTGCGATTCAAGTGCTCCCCTCTTGCGCCGTGCGCGAGGCGTACAACCTCTCCACCGCTGATGCCGATCCACGCTGGCCAATCTGGCGTGACTGGCTGGAGCAGTTTTCGCCCATCACCGAGATTTGCAGCAATCCGCCGGGCGCAATGCTATACACCGGCGGCACCACCGGGCACCCGAAAGGCGTGCGCTATCAGCCGCCGGCAGACGGACAGATTGCGGCAATGGGCAAGATGCGCCAGGACGTATTCGGATTAGACCAATCGGCACGCACTGTTATGTGCGCACCACTCTATCACTCGGCATCTTTCAGCTACGCACAGGGGGCCGTGCGCTTCAACGGCGAATTGCACTTGATGCCGCGCTTCGACGCCGAGGCATTGCTCGCGACAATCGAGCGCGAGAAAATCACCCATCTGTACGCAGTGCCAACCATGTTTGTCCGGATACTGAAACTACCGGTGAGCGTGCTCTCGCAGTACGATCTAAGCTCACTGCAATGGGTCATACACGCAGCGGCGCCCTGCTCGATTGATGTAAAAGAGGCGATGATCAAATGGCTCGGGCCCGTCATCTACGAGGCCTACGCATCGACAGAAACCGGCTGGCTGACCATCTGCAACAGTGAAGAGGCATTGGCCCATCCCGGTACCGTGGGTAAAGTACTGGACGGTGCGACGCTGCGCATTATCGGTGAAAGCGGAGAGGAACTGCCAACAGGGCAAATCGGCGAAGTCTACGGGCGCCACAGCGCGATGCCGGATTTCACCTATTATGGACTCGATGATAAACGCCGTGCGATTGAGCGCGATGGTCTGATCACCGCCGGTGACATCGGTTACCTCGACGAAAAAGGCTATCTTTATTTGTGCGATCGCAAGATCGACATGATCATCTCGGGCGGCGTAAACATATACCCCGCAGAGATCGAAGCCGCCCTGATCAACATGCCACAGATCGCCGACTGCGCCGTGTTTGGCATACCCGACGATGAATTTGGCGAGCGAGTGGCAGCAGCGATACAACCCGTTAGTGACGCAACGCTGGATCAACAACAAGTCACCGAATGGCTGCGTGAAGAAATCGCCGGTTACAAAATTCCAAGGTACATTGAATTCGTGCCCGAGTTGCCGCGACTGGATTCGGGCAAGTTGTTGCGGCGCAAGTTGCGCGATCCGTATTGGCAGGGTAACGAGAGGCAGATATAAGTTTGTTTTACATGAATAGAACGGATAAATAGTTAACGTATGCCCTGGAATACTGTCCAATTTCGTTCAGAACTAAAATAGGCATTGTGCTCAACTCTGTATTACAGATGAAAGAAACCGAACGACTGCTATGTGCCCATTGCTGTCATTCGACCACTCTTCATGAACGACAGCTTTTAAGGGAACACTTGGCGACAACGGGAAACAAGTGAACACTGAATACGTGGTTATAGCTTTCTGGTAGACTGATAATACATACTAATCTGTTTGAACGTATGACTTCCCCGAAGCTCCAATCAGTTGCCCCAGTCTTAAGACTTAATACTCGGACGATGAGACCTACAATACGCTTGTTCGAGGATATGGGATTTTCGGTTGACACTCACTTGGGTGAACCTCCGCGTTTCGCAATGATGAAGCGTGACGATCTGACTGTCATGTTGGAATGCCGGATTCTTATCCCATGGAAACAATCAGGCTGGGCTGTCTATTTTTGGGTCAATGAAGTGGAAAAACTACAGCATGAGTTTACTCGGACTGGGATCAAAGAGGTGACAGAACTGGTAGAAAAACCCTATGAATGTATAGAATTTAAGGTTCGACTTCCCGATGGACGCTCAATTGTTTTCGCGGAAAGACTTTCGCCGAAACAGCGCATAGGCCAATAATAGAACGAAGTATACCAGCGCCGGTAATAATACGTAGTCCACCCAGCCAAGTATTGAAGACAGTCCAACCGCACCAAGAACCACGACAAGTATCGGCGTAAAACAACACAGCGCAGAGATTATTGCGCCGATGAGTCCTGCTTTTAGAAGTGTAGAATTTTTGATAAAGACACTATTGAGATTTTTCCAGGCAATCAATAATGCATTGGACATCTGGCACACCGCCAGGCGTGTCATAGACACGGCAACTAACGCTGTTGCCTTTGGGTTGACCCGTTACATCGGCACCGTTGACTAATATTGTCGGGGAACCCCAACCTTGTAAATCTTCTGGCGAAGCGGGATCAAGAATATCTATGTCCTCAAACGATGAGAGGCCGCAGCTGGATAAAGCCGATTTTAGATTAACTCTCGCGGGATCTGCCAAGGGGCATCCACTGAAAGCTAGAAACTGAATATTCATACGTATATCTGCTTTGTGACTTTCAGGTACTATAAAACCTGTAGTGACTATAGATTCAAGTGCCATGAGGGGATTTTGTGACCAAAGAACATTACGGCATCGGCGCTCTTTCCAGAGCAACGGGGGTAAAGATTGAGACCATCCGATACTACGAGCGGCAAGAACTGCTGGACAACCCGCCTCGCACTGAAGGAGGACATCGTAGTTACGGGCAGGAACATCTGAAGCGGCTGTTTTTCATTAGGCGCTCACGACAACTGGGTTTTTCTTTGGATGAGATTCGTGAGCTACTCGTGATGGTCGACGGCGACTCGTACACCTGTGGTCAAATTAAAGCACTGACAGTGGAACACGCAAAAAGCATTCGGGAAAAAATCACAGATCTAGAGAAAATGGAATCGACTCTATTGAGGATTTCTGCGCAATGCAAAGGCGGGAAATTTCCTGACTGCCCTATTGTTGATGCACTATCTTACTTTCAGCGCTAATCTTTTTTCACGCAACTGTTCGCTACCTACTACTACTTATTTAAGTCCACTACAAATTCACAATCACCGAGCCGCTTCACGACAGCTCCTGCTTAAGGGATAACACGGCACTTCAGGCTAAACCGGACATTCCCACGAGATGTCTCGATAGACAGGAAATGGCCGTCAGCAGACCATGCCGCACATTGCATTTTGCTTTCGTAAAATAATTCCATTTGTGTAGCGCAGGCTGAATCAACTCATCAATTGACAAAAAACGGATACCTATTGGCTAATCCCGTACTGCCGCTCCAGTTCAATCAATCGCTGCTTGCGCCAAAGCCCACCGCCATAACCAGTCAATGATCCATCAGCACCCAGCACTCGATGGCACGGCACAATGATCGCAATCGGGTTGGCACCATTGGCACGGGCCACGGCGCGAACGGCGGCCGGTTTGCCGACTGCGCTGGCGACTTCGCTGTAACTGCGGGTTTGCCCGGCCGGTATCTCACGCAATGCATCCCAGACTTTACAGGTAAACGGGGTGGCGTGATAGGCGAGCGGTACGCTGAAACTTGCGCGGTTGCCGGAGAAATAATGCTCCAGTTGCTGCGCGGTCTGCTCGATTGGCGGATGCCTGCCCAGGCCAATGTCCCCATTGACCCGCTGGCTGAGTTTCTTAAGCTCATTGGCCAGTGCCTTGCGCTCGATGAATTCCAGCAAATGCAAGGCGCGTTTGTCGGCCACGGCGATCATTGAGCCAAGCGGGGTTTCAAGCCAGTCGGCCATCAGTGTGCCATTGGCGGTAAAGCTGCCGGGCGAGCGGCCCAAGAGACGCGCGAACGCGTCGCGAAACGCACTGGCAGATTCGAACCCGGCGCTGCATTGTGCATCGATTACGTTCTGCCCTTCCGCCAGTGACTCAAAACCGCGTCGCAGACGACCCAGACGGGCCATCTCCAGAAAGGTGATGCCATACTGGCGTTTGAAGCTGCGGCGCACGGTTGAGGGGTCGAGCCCCAAGGCACGAATATCGTCTTCGCACCAGCGCCTGTCCGGTTCCGCCTCGAGGGCGGCCAGCAGTTTTTGCACCGCCGG
>CAKZSB010000303.1 GCA_937920585.1 uncultured Granulosicoccaceae bacterium
GCGCTCTTGATATAACACGAGGGTATCCGGCCACAGCGCAATGTGTCGAAAGACGCTGGGGGTTATGCCGCGATACTCTGGCGGTACCCATATGGCCGTCATTTCGCTGATTATTTGCTGCAGATCGGCTGTTAGTGTGTCTGTTGCAGGCAGCGCGGGGATCAGTGTTTGATCTACCTGGTCAGTTGCTTCTCCGTTGCACGCCGTTTGTGGTTCCATGGCAGCGGGATGCGGCGGGCGCGATGTTTCATCGATGCAGCGTTGCAGAAAACACATCGCGACCAGGTTCTGTGCATTGCCCCGCTCGTAGGTATGCAGTACCGCATCCAGAACAGCCACGTTGCTGGCCTCACGCGTTATATGCGCCAGCTCCTGCGAGCTGAGCGGACCAAGCACTGGAGGTTTCACAGAGCAACGCAGCGACCACGCGGCCTCAGGTATGGCGTGTTGTGCGTAGTGCGGTTTGAGCGTATCCCATGACCAGCGCAGCACTGATGGTTTGATTGCCAGATGCCGCCATACCAGATTCACCAGCGCCACACCCATGGTGGATTTTATATCCTCATAGATGGCACGCGTTTGCGGTGACGCCTGCGCCTCTGTAACTGTGTCGAGCGTGATATCACTCATCGGACGTGAATGAGGAAGGTGTTCTGCCGGAAAGAAATTTACGCTGCATATCCCTGTGAGTGCGCTGTCGAGGTCTGCCTGTGTTTATATCACAGGCTGTGCGCGACATCGGGCGTGTTCGGCGTCTTCATTAATAAGGTGTTATGCCCGATCGACTTATTGTTACAGGCAGGCATGCAGTACACTGGGGATACTTTAACAGTGGGGTGAATAACGGTGCTGGCCAGGGCAAACGAGTTGGTGCAACGGGTCGAAGCGTGTGAAACGCGAGTTTCAGCGGGCAGCGTCAACTGATGCGAGAGCTTATCGAACTGCAGTCCGGGCAGGTTGCTTTTCTAAGCGGATTACTTGCCGGCTTTTCGCTGACGGTAGCCGCCAACGTGTTGCAGCTGGATATGCGGCGCAAAGTGCCCCGTTTGTGCCTGATGCTACTGATGCTCTCCACCTTGTTGTTTTTGATTGCATTGTATGTTGATGTCCGGCTGACGATTGAGCTGTCGGCGATGCCGGAGATTGGTGCAGCTACGCTCGAGACCATCCAGAGTGTTCGCTATATCGGCACCACGAGTGCGACCTGCGCATTGGTCGTATTTATCTGTGCGATTGGCGCACTCGGCTGGGTTGCCGGAAGGTCCACCGGAATAATCAGCACGTTGTTCGCCGCGGCTACGCTGGCCTGCCTGTCCTATGTCTGGCTGGCAGTGGCTGACATTCAGGACATGCTTTATTAGTCCGTTACGTTGCCCTGTGCCAGCGGTGGAAGCAGTTTCGTACTAGCGCGGTATGATCTCGGTGGGCACAGTATGTGTCTCCTTGATCTTCTTCATAATTACCGTAGAACTTGTGCGCGCGATGTAAGGCTGGTTCATCAGGGTTTGCTCCAGAAACTGATAATAAGCCCGCATGTCGGTTGCCAGAACCTTCAACTGAAAATCGTGATCGCCGGATACCGCATAGCATTCCAGCACTTGCGGTGAGTTGCTGATCAACCGGGTAAATTCCCCGATCGTCTTCTCCTGATGCTGGTTCAGGCTGACGTGCAGCAACACGGTTTCCGACAGGCCCAGTTCTTCAACATTCACGTCGAGCTGAAAACCGGTGATCACACCTGCCTCCTGCATTGCCTTGACGCGCCGCCAGACTGATGAGGCAGAGCTGCCCGTCTGATCGGCGATGTCCTGGTTGCTGAGCCTGCTGTCCAGCTGCAGTGCGCTCAGGATTTTGCGGTCCAGCTCAGTAAGGTTGAATTGGTTTTTCATTATTTCTGCAAAATTGAAATGTTCAGTTCGATTGTATCGAATAAATGACATGGAATGGCACCATGGTTCATCACAGGCAGCCTACAATTTAACCAGTGCCAGAGGGCTGTGGCAGATTTGCGTCGGCATACGGCGGTTCTTCGAATCCTTGAATTCGGTATTCCAGGCGAGGTGATGATATGAGCAAAGAGCAACAGATGACGGCTGGCTACCAGTTGCTGGATTGCTATCAACGCACAACCGGGCGGGTCTACATGACCGGCACCCAGGCGCTTGTGCGGATCCTTCTCGATCAGGCACGGCGAGATAACGCCGCGGGTTTGAATACTGCCGGTTTTGTATCCGGCTATCGCGGCTCACCGCTGGGTGGTGTCGATCTGGAGTTATGGAAAAATTCTGCGCGCATTGAACAGGCCGGCATCGAGTTCCTGCCCGCCGTCAACGAGGACCTCGCGGCGACTGCGGTGCTTGGCAGCCAGCAGGTCGAGAGCAATCCCGATCGAACCGTCGATGGCGTGTTTGCGATGTGGTACGGCAAGGGGCCGGGGGTTGATCGCGCCGGCGATGCGCTGAAACACGGCAACGCCTATGGTTCATCGCCGCGCGGTGGTGCGCTGGTGGTGGCGGGTGATGATCACGGCTGCGTGTCATCTTCAATGCCGCACCAGTCAGACGTCGCGTTCATGACCTGGTTTATGCCGACGCTCAATCCTGCCAGTGTGGCCGAGTATCTGGCGTTTGGTGAGTACGGTTATGCGTTGTCGCGCTACACGGGCATGTGGGTTGGCTTCAAGGCGATTTCCGAAACAGTAGAATCTGCCGCCTCGTTTGATCTTTGCGATGATCGTTCATTCGTCACCCCGGACTTCAAGATTCCCGCTGAAGGTCTGCACTATCGATGGCCGGATCTTCCGGGGCCGCAAATTGAAGAACGGATGGTGCACAAGAAAAACGCCGTCATGGCGTTTGCCGAGGCGAACCCGATCGATCGCCACATCTACCGCATTGATAACGCTCGCTTCGGTATCGTTACTACCGGCAAGGGTCATCTGGATCTGATGGAGGCGCTGCGCCTGCTCGGCGTCGATGAAACGGTGT
Source organism: uncultured Granulosicoccaceae bacterium (assembly GCA_937920585.1). Taxonomy (GTDB): domain Bacteria; phylum Pseudomonadota; class Gammaproteobacteria; order Granulosicoccales; family Granulosicoccaceae; genus CAKZSB01. The sequence goes on from CAKZSB010000303.1 coordinate 2,988, forward strand.
GCCGCGAACTGGGCATCGATATTTACAAAGTCGGTATGGTCTGGCCGCTGGCGCGCGCCGATGCGCTGGATTTTGTTCGCGGCAAGCGTGAGGTCATGGTGATCGAGGAAAAGCGCGCCATCATTGAAAGTCAGTTCAAGGAATATTTCTACGACTGGCCCGGTGACAAGCCGGATCTGATGGTCGGCAAGCGCGACGAACATGGCGAAGTACTGGTGCCGTGGGTCGGTGAGTTGTCGCCGCGATTGTTGTTGCCGCTGGTCGCCAAACGCCTGGCGAGATTGTTCCCCGATCAACGGTTTGTCGAGCGCGCAGCGCGCTTGCTGGCTCCCGCACGTATTTCAATATCAGTAGAGGGCGCCACTCGTACCCCTTATTTTTGTTCCGGCTGTCCGCACAATACCTCAACCAAAGTGCCTGAAGGATCACAGGCACTGGCTGGGATCGGTTGCCATTTTATGGCCAGCTGGATGGATCGTGAGACCACATCACTGATTCAGATGGGAGGCGAGGGGGTCAACTGGGCCGCGTCGTCGCGATTTACCGGCAATGGTCACGTATTTCAGAATCTGGGCGAGGGCACCTGGTATCACTCGGGATCAATGGCGATTCGCCAGGCCATCGCTGCCGGTGCCAACATCACCTACAAGATTCTATACAACGATGCCGTCGCGATGACCGGTGGCCAGCCGGTCGACGGCCCCGTGTCGGTTCACGCAATCGCACACTCAGTCAGGGCCGAAGGGGTGCAGCGCATTGCACTGGTGTCTGATGCGTCCGATAAATTTAATCGTGCCGACTTGCCGGCAGAGGTCACCATTCACGATCGTCGAGAGATGGATGCCGTGCAGCGCGAGCTGCGTGAAGTGCCCGGTGTCAGCGCGTTGATTTATGAGCAGACCTGTGCCACCGAAAAGCGACGCCGCCGCAAGCGTGGGCAGATGCCCGCGGCCGACAAGACAGTAATAATCAATGAACTCGTGTGCGAGGGCTGCGGTGATTGCTCAGTCGAATCCAATTGCCTGAGTGTGGAGCCTGTTGATACCGAATTCGGCAGCAAGCGCCGAATCAATCAATCGACCTGCAATCAGGATTATTCTTGCCTCAATGGCTTTTGCCCCAGTTTTATCACCGTTGAAGGGCAGCGGCGCGCAGCGGCGACGGATGATTTTGATGTCAGCCAGTATGCATTGCCACAACCGGAAATCGCCGAGCTCGACAAACCCTATGATCTATTGATTACCGGCGTGGGTGGAACCGGTGTGATTACCGTTGCCGCACTGATTTCAATGGCCGCCCATCTGGAAGGCAAGGGCGTGTCGGTGCTGTATTTTACAGGCTTTGCACAAAAATTCGGCCCGGTGTTGAGTTATGTTCGGCTCGGTGCCGATCCGCCATCGGTCCATCAGGTCAGGATCGATGATGGCGCTGCCGATGCACTGATCGGATGCGATATCGTTGTGTCGTCCA
>CAKZSB010000304.1 GCA_937920585.1 uncultured Granulosicoccaceae bacterium
AGGCCGCAATCTCTGGCGGCCTGCAGATCATCGTGGTGCGCAGCTACCAGCATCACCTGCCCCGGTTCCACTGCAAAGATATCAGCCACGCCCAAATAGGTGTCAGGGTGAGGTTTGTAGGCGCGAAACACCTCTGCACTCAATACACAGTCCCAGGGCAATCCCGCATTTTTTGCCATGTTGGTCAGCAAGCCGATATTGCCATTTGACAGAGTGCTGATCGTATAGCGCTGTTTGAGGCGAGTCAGCCCGGCTACCGAATCCGGCCAGGGCTCAAGCCGATGCCAGACCAGATTCAGATGCTGAATCTCTGCCTCACTTAGATGATCAATAGAAAAATCAACCAGCACCTGATCGAGAATCATTCGGTGCAGATCATCAATTTTGGTCCACCCCAGTTCACCCGACATCACACGGGCCATCGCCGGTTTGTAACCGGCACGCCAGGCGTTGGCAAAGGCATCGCCATCGACACCCGGCAATAGTGCAGTCACTTCTCTGGAAATGGAGCCATGCCAGTCGACGACAGTGCCGAAAATATCAAACGCCAGTATTTTTACGTCATCCATCTCAGGCTCCGCCATAGTGCGACACGATCATATCAGCGTTTGTTGAACGGGCGATAACGTACTCGGCATTGGGAATGTCATTGCCGTTCGCCCGCTCAAGTGCTTCAGCCATTGTATGTTTGTGATCCAGCCAGCGCTGCACCAGACGCTCGCGCAATGTGTCGATCGGCACTTGCAACAATAGTGAGAAATCGAAAAATTGGTCAAGCTGATCCCAAGGCGCCTCATCTGATAACAGGTAATTACCTTCCACCAGTACGATTCGATCGTCCGGCGATACCAGCGACGCACAATGTCGCGACAGGTCGAGTTTGCGATCAAAAACGGGTACCGCAACGGGTTCACGCTGATGCTTCAAACGCGACAGCAGTTGCGCAAAGCCATCGACGTCAAAGGTTTGCGGTGCGCCTTTGATCGGCTTCTGATCACGAGCCTCCAAAATGGCGTTATCGAAGTGAAAACCATCCTGAGCGACAATCGATACGGAAGATGTGGCGCGCAGCGTGTCGGCCAACTGCAGTGCCAGCGTTGATTTACCGGCAGCCGGCGGGCCGGCGATCGCCACCACCAGCCGCTCTACACTCGAGGCTCGTGTGAGGATTTCCGCCGTTATCTTGCTTAGGTCAGGCGTCACGCCGCCTCCGGCTCCATGGCGCCTGTCATCAGTGCAACTGCATCAGACATGGTGTAGTTTTTCGGGTCGATTACGCAGAGCCTGCGCCCAAGCCTATGCACGTGAATGCGATCGGCCACTTCGAAAACATGCGGCATGTTGTGTGAGATTAGAACGATCGGCATGCCGCGGGCGCGAACATCCTGGATCAGCTCCAGCACGCGTCGCGACTCCTTAACACCCAGCGCTGCGGTCGGTTCATCCATGATAATCACACGCGAGCCGAAGGCCGCTGCTCGAGCCACTGCCACGCCCTGGCGCTGACCACCAGATAGGGTTTCCACCGATTGATTGATGTTCTGAATGGTCATCAGACCGAGTTCGGATAACATCTCGCGCGCGCGTTTTTGCATCTGCGCGTGGTCGAGCTTGCCGAACCAGCGCCCGGCAATTCCGGCTTTGCGAATTTCGCGGCCGAGAAAGAGGTTATCGGAGATCGACAGCGCCGGCGACAAAGCCAGGTTCTGATACACCGTTTCGATACCGGCGTGCCGCGCATCCTGCGGCGAGTGGAAATTGACCGTTTCACCGTTCAGGTACACGTTGCCACTGTCAGCGCGAATAGCCCCGGACAGCGCTTTAATCAACGTCGATTTGCCGGCGCCGTTATCACCGATCACGGCGAGAATTTCACCGGGCATCAATTCAAAATCACAGTGATCGAGCGCGGTGACCCGACCAAAGCGTTTGACCAGTCCGCGCGCTTTCAGAACCGGCTCAATCATACCGCCACCTTTCTGATCCATTGATCGATCGCCACCGCGAAAATAATCAACAGGCCGATCAACAGATACGTCCACTGCGGGTCGCTGCCGACCAGTCGCAACCCGAGTGAAAATACCCCAACGATCAAAGCGCCGAACAACATACCTACAATCGATCCCCTGCCGCCAAACAACGAGATGCCACCTATTACCACCGCAGTGATCGATTCGATATTGGCAAACTGACCGGCCGTTGGCGACACTGATCCAATACGGCCAATCAGTGCCCAGCCAGCCAGCGCACAGATAAAGCCTGCCAGCATGTAAACCTGTATCAAAACGCGACGCACTCTGACACCGGAGAGTTCTGCCGCCTCGGGATCATCGCCCACGGCATACACGTGCCTGCCCCAGGCGGTGTGCCGCAGCACATAGGCGAGCACGACGGTGAGCAGGATCATCAGGATGACGGCATAGGTAAACACCGCGCCACCCATTTTTATTTTTTCACCAAAAAACTGTAGCGCCGGGGCATTCTTGGCAATGTCCTGCGCGCGGATGGTTTCGTTGGCCGAATACAGGAAATTCGACGCCAGCACGATTTGCCACATACCGAGTGTGACGATAAACGGCGGCAATCGCACCACCGCCACCAGAACCCCGTTGATAAAACCACAGGCAGTGCCAACCGCCAGCCCGCACAGAATCGACAGCTCCGCCGGCAAGCCATAACGAAAGGTGAACTGCCCCATCACCACCGACGACAACACCATAATCGCGCCGACCGACAGATCGATTCCGGCGGTGAGAATAACCAGCGCCTGCGCCGAACCAACGATACCGACGATAGCAACCTGTTGCAGGATCAGGGTCAGCGCAAAGGGTGAGAAAAATTTCTGGCCGAGCAACAGGCCAAAGGTGGCGACGGACAGAATCAACACGATTAACGGCACCGCAGCCGGCGTCTGGTGCAAGCCGTGCTGCACCATGCGCATTAAGCCGGATGGCTGCTCAAACTCGGCAACCGTTTCGGTGCCTTCGCTATTTGACTCGCGTATTGATGATGACGCCATTCAGCCCGCCTGACAGAACCCGTTAAAAAAACGGGGTGCCCGAACGGGCACCCCGGTTGTTTACAACACTGCCGATAAACAGTTGAGAGTTCTAGCCCCAGCAGCGATCGGTGCCGGTCTTGGTATCGATCGACTCTACGCCATCAACGGGCTTGTCGGTTACCAGTGCGACGCCGGTGTCGAAGAAAGCCTTACCCGGTGTGGGCTCCGGCTTGACACCGTTAGCCGCCCAGTTGGCAATCGCCTCAATGCCGAGCGAGGCCATCAGCAGCGGATACTGCTGCGAGGTGGCACCGATAACGCCATCGGCTACGTTCGCAACACCGGGGCAACCGCCATCGACTGATACGATCAATACGTCACTCTCGCGACCGATCGACTTCAGCGCTTCGTAGGCGCCCGCGGCGGCTGGCTCGTTGATGGTATAGACAACGTTGATCATTGGATCTTTGGCGAGCAGATTCTCCATCGCCTTGCGTCCGCCCTCTTCGTTGCCAGCGGTGACGTCGTTACCGACAATACGTGAATCGGTCTCGTCGCCCCACTTGTTGGGATCACCGAGATCGATACCAAAACCCTGCAAAAAGCCCTGATCGCGCAGGACGCCGACTGAAGGCTGGCTGACCGCCAGATCGAGCATACCGATTTTGGCATTGGCGGCTTCGTCACCCAGAGCAGCTGCTGCCCATTTGCCAATCAGTTCGCCGGCCAGAAAGTTATCGGTCGCGAAGGTGGCATCGGCGGAATCGATGGGTTCGAGCGGAGTATCCAGTGCAATCACCAGCAGGCCGGCATCGCGCGCCTGTTGCACCGATGAAACGATGGCCTTGGTGTCGGAAGCGGTGATCAGGATGCCCTTCGCACCGTCGGCGATACAGGTTTCGATCGCTGCAACCTGGCTTTCGTGGTCGCCATCGACCTTACCGGCAAAGCTTTTCAGAGAGACGCCAAG
>CAKZSB010000305.1 GCA_937920585.1 uncultured Granulosicoccaceae bacterium
GTGTCGTGCCAATCCAGTCGGCTAAACAGCGCGTGCCGCTGTGCGGTAAAATCGCGGTAGGTCTCATCCAGAATCAACCAGACCCCTTTTTCCTGACAAACCTCGAAAATCTGCGCTAACAGCGCCGGCGGGTAGACCGAACCGGTCGGATTGTTCGGGCTGACAATTGCAAACGCCGACACACCATCCAGCGACGCTCTTATCTGATCAATGTCGGGAAGAAAACCGTTGTCTGCATTGCAGGCGACATAGCGTGACTCTATCCCGAGCATGGCGAGCGTGGATTCATGATTGAAGTAGTAGGGCGAGACCATAAGAACAGCATCGCCCTGCTGCGCCACCGCCATCACCGCCGCTACAAAGGCCTGGTTACATCCGGAGGTGATATGAATATTCGCAGCCTTGATCGAAGCCTGGTAGTCAGCCTGCAGATGGCTCGCATAGGCGGTCCGCAATGAAGCCTCACCTTCGATGGCACCGTAACCACAGGTTGCAGTCGACGCACTGGCTTGCGCGAGTGCCTGCAACAGCTCATCCGGTGGCGGATATCCAGGCACCGCCTGAGACAAATCCATCACTGGTCCGTTCACCCCGGTGTAGCTATCCAGCCACGCCGTTGCGGCCGGAATCAAAGGTGGCGACAGATCATCAACAGCGGGATTGAGTTTCAAACCGGTGGTGCTCTCGGGCAAAGTTCGCCAATCTACCCGTTCTGCACCGACATTGCCAGAATCAGGGCAATCAAAACCCCATGACAGACCAACTACCATTACCGAAGCGGCTCGTCAGCCAGGACCAGTCCGCAAAGTGGTACACAGCGGCTTGCAGGCTGACCGGGAACCGCTATACCCAACCCCGACTACGCACTTCGCAGCCGCTCCTGCGTCACAAACGAGCCAACGATAATATGTGTGCGTGGTACACTGTTGCGGCGTTCAGCAACGCCCGATTCTCAATCGTGTTAGTACGTTTACCCAATCGTTGAATCTGCTTGCCGGCTCACGATCCACCCGGATGTTCACGTATCGAGGAATGCTGCGAGTGAAAACGGGGAGTTTCAAAGTTCCTGACAAAGCACTATGGCTTGCGCAAATTGCCGATTTGCGAAATGCCTCGTACAGTCCGACCCGGCTTTTCCGATTTAGCGTCCCCGGTGGCGCCTGCGTCTCGGCGATCGTGCTCGCGCTGCTGTGTCTGAGCGTCACGTTCGGCACCTCGATTTTCCCGTACGCTGCCATTATCGTCGGCGTGAAAATCTGCGCCTATCTGCTTTGGATTAAAGAGTCAGTTCGAGCCGCCTCCACACAGACCGAGGCAGCGGCGCGGCACTACGCACGATTCTGCGTGCTGGCATCCATCACTACCGGCGTTTGCTGGAGCCTGTTTTCAATCTGTCTGTATGTCGGTTTGCAGGGTAATCCGCTGTGGCTGTACTACGCGCTGTTTGCCACCACCGTACTAACCGCTGTTTGCTCGGCCGCGCTGGTCGGCCTGTCGATCCATACGCCGTCGTCGGCAGGCTTCCTGCTCGGCGCCGTCGGGCCTTTCGGCGCTGTACTGATGAGCCAGCAGAATTTGCAGGGCACCTTACTGGGTGCGGCGGCATGGTTGTATGGCATCACGCTTTTCGTCTACGGCTTCAATATCAAAAAATCTCATACGCAGTCACTGCAGCTGCGTCGGGAAAATACCGCATTGCTGGAGCAATACCGCCAGGCAAAGGACGAAGCCGAAGCCAGCAACAAAGCCAAAACACGATTTCTGGCCGCCGCCAGCCATGATTTGCGCCAGCCCTTGCAAGCCATGGGCCTGCTTATCGATTTACTGGATCGCACCGAGTCCACACAAGAGCGCAACAAGATCATTCGCTCGGTCAAGTCCTCCTCGGACACATTGCTGGAAATGCTCAATCTTATTCTCGATGTCGGCAGAATCGAAGCGGGTGTCGTCAAAGTGAAAAATCGCAAGTTCCGGCTCCAGGAACTGTTCGATGGCTTGCGCGACGATTTCAAGCTCCGAGCCGTTGAAAAGGATATCGACCTGGCGATTTCGTCAACCGAATTGTCCACCGACAGCGACCCGCAACTGTTGCGACGAATTCTGGCCAACTTTGTCTCGAACGCAATCGAGTACACCGATGAGGGTCGTGTCTGGATAGAGGCGCAGCCAACCGGGAACGGCAGCGTCAGGATTAGCGTTGGCGATACCGGCCGAGGCATCCCGAGCGAGCATCTTGAACATGTTTTCCAGGAGTATTTTCAGGTCGATGCAGAACTGGGAGCTGGTCACAAGCGGGGCGGTATGGGACTAGGTCTGGCCATTGCATCCGGCCTTGCCGGCGCGCTGGAACACCAGATCACCGTCGAATCCGAACCGAGTAACGGCAGCGTATTCAGTATCGAAATGCCACTTGCGGAATCAACACCTCCCGCCTCGGAAACCATTGCAAAGAAAGATCCGCAGACAATGGACGACTGGAAAATATTGATCATCGAGGACGACGACGCTGTGCGCGAAACCCTCGAACTGGTCCTGAGCAGCTGGGGGCTTAGGGTACGTACCGTGACCAGTTTCGCCGACGCGATGCGGGTAGTGCAGATGGGATACAAGCCCGATCTTGCGCTGTCTGATTTCCGCCTTGCAGACCAATACAGTGGTGCGGATGTACTGGATGCCATTCATGCGCAACATCCGGGTGTGATTGGCCTGCTGCTGACCGGCGACACCTCACCCGAGCGGATTCTAGCGGCCAATCGCAGCGGCTACAGGCTGCTGCATAAACCGGTCAAACCACTGGAACTCTGGGATACTTTCAAACAGCTGCTCGAACCGGATTCAAGATCAGCCAGGTCGAGCAAACCACGCGAGACTGCATAACAGCGCACGCGGCGCCGAAAATGTTATCGTGTCAACTGTCCAGAAAGTTCCGACACAACCGATAGTTGTCTCAGGTACAGCCATCGAGCAACGATGCGCCGCCCGGCAGTGACAGAAGATTTACCCCTTCCAGCAGTGAGAAATATCATGCAGCAGCAGTCTTCCCCTGATGTGAACTACCCGGTTCGTTTCAATGGCAGTGGAGGCGAGTACTTTAAAATCTGGATCGTCAACATACTGCTGACTATCGTGACGCTCTATATCTATTCAGCGTGGGCCAAAGTTCGCACGCGGCGCTACTTTTACGGCAACACCCTGCTCGACAACAGCCCATTCGAATACCACGCCAACGGCAGGCAATTATTGCCCGGACGCCTGATCGCTATTGCACTGGTCGCATTAATCGCGCTGGGCGAGTATCTGTCGGTGTACATCGTGGCAGGCGCCTATGTTTTTCTGATAGTAGTTACACCGTGGGCGATCTGCCGCTCGACTCAGTTCAACGCACGCATGACAAGCTATCGCAACGTAAGGCTTGGTTTCACCGGCACGGTTGCCAATTATTATCGATACCTGCTTATCGTTCCACTGATTATCTTTCTGGTGCCTGCCGGCGTAATAGCTGCCATCCATTTCAGTGGCCAGATAGACCGACCGACAGCAATGCAATTTCTCCCCATCGGCATACTCGCGGTGTATTTGTGCTGGCCATGGATCCACTGCCGACTGTCCGCCTATTCAATAGACAACACCCGCTATGGTACCGCACCGTTTGATACCGACCTCTCAGCCCGCCGCTTTTACCGGGTTTATCTCGGCAGTATTGCAGTGACCCTGATGATCATTGCGGCGCTTTCTTTGCTGGGTGGGGCGATATACGCTTTAGCCAACTACGCCAAAGCGGTTGATCTCTTCGATGTCACATCGGTGCAGAACGATGTCCGTCAGCAACTGTCCATCGCGGCGATATTTGCCATGTACGTCGTTCTTATCGCTATCGGCAATTTCACCAGTGCGTATGTCACGGCACGACTGAGGAATTACCAATATAACCGCACCCTGCTCGATGGCAGGTTTCAGCTATCATCAACTGTCAGAACACGGCCGCTCTGGTGGCTCACGTTTTCCAATCTGCTAATGATCGTATTCACCCTCGGAATTGCCTATCCATGGGCTGCGGTTCGCAAGGCCCGATTCTTTGCCGACAACACAAGCGTCATTAGTCAGTTCAGCGCCGATCAGTTTGTCGCCGATCAGGAGCAGGCGACTTCCGCCTATGGTGAGGAATTTGGCGATGCGTTTGACATGGACATCGCGGCGGGAATGTAGTCGCCTTGAATAGCCCGCGAAACCATCGAGAGCAATCAATGGAAATTCACGGTCACTGGTTTGCAACCGGCAGCGCTGCGCGCTATGACGCAGTGCTCGCAGTAGATGCCGATGGTTGCAGCATTCATGTCGATGGTACTGTGGTGGCATCGGGTAGCCTGTCCGACCTTCGCATCAGCGACAGAGTAGGCAATATACCGCGTCATCTGTATTGGCCGGATGCCGGTAAGTTCGAAACTCTGCACAACGACGCCATCGACCAGGCGCTTCGCTCGAATAAACCGACACGAAGTTTTAACGCTGTGTTGTGGCGACTGGAGAGCAGTTGGGGAGTTGCTGTGGCTTCGCTGTTGCTCGTCGCTGCCGCCTTGTTCGCCGGTTACAAATGGGGCATACCGGCCGCAGCAGACAGAGTCGCCATGTCACTACCGGCACCTGTCACTGAAACCATTTCCGATGGCGCACTGGCAACACTCGATCAATGGATCTTTGAAGAATCAGAAATCAGTAAACAACAGCAAAGCAGTATCCGCGATCGGTTCACCGAACTCAC
>CAKZSB010000306.1 GCA_937920585.1 uncultured Granulosicoccaceae bacterium
TGTGCGTGGCGATTTTGATATGTTGCCCCGGCGCCTTGAAGATCGCATGAACCGATTCGGCGTAGGCCGGAATGCGGCCCCATTCGTCACCCATCACGATTGGCACCAGCAATGGTGTGCCGGCGAACTTTTCTGGTAGTTCACCAACGTCGCGGGTAAACACGAATGTGTAGTTGTCAAAACCCGGCAGCAGGCGAGATAATTCACGCATTACACTGGTGAAGTAGTCGATGTTGCATTCGAGCGCAAAGGGGAGTGTTTCACGCACGCTGGTGATGACCTCGGTTTTCTCTCCGCCCATACAGATCAGGCAGTTGGACAGGTCCTCAGCTTCTGGATTCATTGCGCTAACAGTCCGGCAGTGGCTATGATTTAATCGGTTCCTTGTGGTATTAGCGGGCTATCGGCTTGGAGATTTAGGCCGGGAGTGCCGAAACAGCAGGAGGTTCGCCTTTCTGTGAGGTATCTACACTGTGGGAAGACTTTGAAGCTCGAACGATGTTTGCACGGCGTAGCCTTTGCCTATGTCGCGTCCGTGGCGGTGATGTTGCTGGGCATACAGCCGTTTCCGATCCTGCACGATTACGCTGAGTGGATGTTCCAGGGCTGGCTTTTACAATCGATACTCGCCGGCCAGCCCGACAGCGTCTATCAGCTGGCCAGCTGGCCGGTGCCGAATTCCCTCTCACAGTTTGCGCTGGCTGCGCTCAACATCGTCGTTGAGCCGATCACTGCGGGTAAAATCTGGCTGGCGATGTATCTCTTGCTGGGTACCTTTTGCTTTTATCGTGCGGCGCGGTTGTGCTGGCCGGATTACTCGGGTGCCATTCATCTCATCCTGATAGCAACGATATTGTTGGGGCCAGGTTTCTGGAACGGCTACATCAACTATCAGGTGGGCGTTGTGTTGTTGCTGGTGGGCTGGATTGGCTTTCGCCGCGGCGGGCGCGCCGGCTGGTTGCTGTTCGTGTCGCTGGCCATATTTTTTGCCCATGCCGCCACTTACATTGCGCTGGTGGTGGCCGTGGGGGTGGTGGTGCTTACCGGTCGACATATGCGGTCGGGGGTGAGAGTCGCTCTGTTGCTCGCACTTGTACCTTCTCTGGTGCTGATGGCCTGGTATCTGGGGGTGAAGCTGGCAACCTCGGCAGCATCACTGGAGGATCCGTTAAACCCTGTGCAATGGCTGCAATACAAGGCTTACACTGTTGCCAAGCAGGGGCCGTTTCATAATTTCGTTCTTATCGATGGCAGCAGTGCACTACAGAACTGGCACTGGGTTTACCTGGCCGGTGCTCTGATCAATGGGCTGATGCTGCTGGTGGTGGCACTGTGGTTTGCAAGCTTGTTGTGGCAGATGCTTAGGCGTCGTGTGCAGTTATCCGAGCCTTTTAATCACTACCCGATGCTGACTTTGCTGCTTTTGACCGCAGCCTGGCTATTGTTGTTTCTGCTGCCAGGGCGAAATAACTTCGGGGTGGTGAATCTTGGTGAACGTTTCCTGATTCCGCTACTGGGCTTTGCATTGCTGGCGTTTGCCTGTTCGCGTTATTTGCGGGCTGTGTGGTCTGGGCTTTGTGTGGTGGCGGCCGTTTGTGTGGTTACAACGTTAATCGTGGTGAGCCGATTGCCGGTGACGGCCTATCAGGGGCCCGACTCGGATATTTATTCGGCAAGCCGGCACAAGTATTTTAATCACCGGCTGTTCATCTATGCCGACCGCGGATTGTTTTTGCAGACAGCCCGTACTTCTGATTTGCGTCCCGCACCGGATCCGCAGCTGGCGACTGGTCCCCTGATTTTGCAAACGCCGCTATGAGTATTACACCCGATCAGCTACGTAGCGATTATCGCAAACGACGCGCGTTGCTCGACGAACGCGTATTGCAGGACAACGCTCGCGACTTGCATCATCGCGTGGCGGATGAGCAGGTCTACCAGTCCGCGCAGCATGTGGCGGCCTATATTGCGATTAAGGGCGAAATTGATGTTCGTCCGATTATTGACAGTGGCGCTTCGGCTGGCAAGCAGTTCTACCTGCCGGTATTGCGTGGAGAGCAAATGTTTTTCGCGCCGTGGTCACCCGGACAAGCCTTACAAAAACGCGGCTTTGGATTGCTCGAACCCGAGGTGCCAGAGCAACAATGGTGTGAGCCTGCAGCACTTGATCTGGTGCTGACACCGCTTGTGGTGTTTGATGCAAGCTGTAATCGAATCGGGCAGGGCGGTGGCTATTACGACAAGACATTCGCGTTTAGACAAGGGACTTCGCGCCGGCCGTTTTTGATGGGGGTGGCTCACGATTGTCAGCGGTATGATCATCTATCTGCACAAGAGTGGGATGTTCCGCTTGATGCGGTAATCACCGAGTGTACTCGCTACGGCGATAGCGCCGATCATTAGCGGCTGGCGTTGGAATCGATATCGGCATTACCCGCGCGTTTTTTGCGCTTAAGCTGATCATTCCGGCACTATAATTCAACGCTTAATATTACCCTCGGGGAAAACGAGAAATGGCCAAAGCGAAGAAAAAGACGGCAGGCAAGAAGAAAGCCGCCAGCATCAAGCGGGTTGACGGTGTTCCGGTTGATCTGGTGTATGTGGACAAGAGTCCGATCCATGGCAAGGGTATGTTTGCCCGAAAGCGTATCAAGGCCAACATGACGCTGGGGCCGTTGTTGGGAAAACCGGCTCGCAAGGATGGCACCTACATACTATGGCTCAGCGATACGGAGGGTTTCAGGGTGACGAATGATTTTCGGTTTATCAATCACGACAGCGATCCCAATTGTGCGCTGACTGATGTTGATGTCGTGACCTTGCGGGCGATCAAACCCGGTGAGGAGTTGACGCACGACTATGGTTGGTGAGCAGAACCAGACTTTTAAAGCGTGGTGGTAATTTTTAGTCCGTCGTAGGCGCCACGAATGTGTGGCGGTAACTCGGAGTTCAGGGTTTCGTAGTCGATGGCGTTGTGCATGTTAGTCAGAATAGCCTGCGTGGGGGCGACGTCTGCGATACAGGCCAACGCCTCGTCAACATTCATATGGGTAGGATGCGAGGAGTATCGAAGCGCATCGATGATGAGTGTGTCGAGTCCCTGCAACGCCTGCTGACTCTTCGCCTTGCGGATGGTTTTAACGTCGGGAACATAGGCAATGTTGCCAACTCTGAAACCCAGCGCCGGTATGTCGCCGTGTTCAACCTCGAAAGGGATGATTTCAATATCGCCACCGTCACCGCTAATAATCTGGGAGGTATTTGCGTGCAGCCTGTGCTCGTTGCAAATGGCCGGGTAGCTGCTGTCGGGCGCCTGATTGAAGCAATAGGAAAAAGGTACCATCACAACCTTTGACGTGCTCTCATCCATGTAGACATCAACCCGCTTGCGATGCCGGATGGCCAGTTGACGCAGGTCGTCCAGACCAAAAATGTGATCTGCATGGGAGTGGGTAAGCAACACCGCGTCCAGATACTCGACCTGGCTGGCAAGCAGTTGCTGGCGCATGTCGGGGCCGGTATCGATGAGTACACTGGTTTTCTTGCCGTTCGCTGCACACTTTTCAATGAGCATCGAACACCTCAGGCGGCGATTGCGAGGGTTGTCCGGATCGCAGGCGCCCCAGTCATTACCGATTCGGGGAACGCCGCCGGATGAGCCAGTGCCGAGTAGAGTGAAAACCGTGTTCGTCATGCGAGCCAGTATATCAGGCGCACGGCGGTGTGCCGGCAGATTCAGACTGGCAGGGTAAAACTTACCCGGTAAAATCTACCTTTTGTTTTTTCATGGCTGCTAACCCTATCTTTGGTGCATCGCGGTAGTCCGCACTTCAAGAGGATAGGTCCATGAAAGCAGTTGCGCACAGCAACCAGTTTCACAATGTAGCATCGGCGAGCGGCGGGGCGATTCTGGCCCATCGTGCGACCCGCGCGCTAATGATTGTCACGGTTGGTTTTTTCGCCATCGCCGCCAGTGTCGCCAGGGCAACCGGGTTGCCCGATTTTGAATCGCTGGTAGCCGAACATGGCAAGGCAGTGGTCAAAATTTCTGTATCGGGTACCCAGCCTGCCAATGCACCTTCGCAGCAGCCGGATTTCAATGGCCAGGAGATGCCAGAGTTTTTCCGCCGCTACTTTGAAAATATGCCGCAGAATCCGCAGCAGCCACCCAGGCAGGGCGTTGGGTTCGGCTCGGGATTCGTACTCTCCGATGATGGTTACATTGTGACCAATGCCCATGTGGTGGATAACGCATCGGAGATTACTGTTTCATTTCCGAATCGTCGTGAATACACCGCGGAGTTGATCGGCGCCGACGAACGCACTGATATCGCATTGCTGAAGATCGATGCGAAAGATTTGCCTACCGTGTCGCTGGGTGATTCGAGTGATTTGAACGTGGGCCAGTGGGTGCTGGCAATCGGTTCACCGTTCGGGTTCGAATACACCGCCACGCAGGGTATTGTCTCGGCGCTGTCTCGCAGCTTGCCCGATGGCAACTACGTGCCTTTCATTCAAACCGATGTGGCAGTCAATCCGGGTAACTCGGGCGGCCCGCTGTTCGATATCGACGGCAATGTGGTCGGTGTCAATTCACAGATCTATTCAAGGTCAGGCGGTTACCAGGGATTGTCTTTCGCCATCCCGGTTAATGTTGTGAAAAACGTGACGGCGCAGTTGCAGAAAAAGGGTTTCGTTAGCCGAGGCTGGCTTGGTGTGGTGATCCAGAATGTCGATCAGAGCCTGGCTGAGTCCTTCGGCATGGATCGTCCACGCGGTGCGCTGGTCTCTCAGGTCACGCCCAACAGCCCTGCCAGCGAAGCGGGGGTCATGACTGGCGATATCATTCTGTCCTTTAACGATCAGGATGTTGCGCGCTCGTCGAACCTGCCCCCGATGGTCGGCAGCACCATTGTTGGAGAGCCTGCGAAGATGACGGTACTGCGCGCCGGTGACGAGATCTCGCTCGATGTGGTGATAGCCGAGCTGGCTGAAGACCGTGCGGTTGTGCCGGGTCGCAGCAAAGGACCCAGTTCGGATGAACGACTGGGGATGAGCATTGCACCGCTGACTGATGAGCAACGCGCGTCAAGCGGCGTGGACGAGGGCGGCGTGTTGATCACCGGTGTCGATCCGAATGGCGTGGCAGCGCTGGCTGGTATTCGATCGGGCGATGTGCTGATGTCGTTTAATCAAACGGCAGTTGAGTCTGCCGCTCAGCTGCGCGGCCTGGTGGCGGATGCGCCTGCCGGTAAGCCCATCGCAGTGCTTGTGAATCGCGACAACAGTCCGCTTTTTACCGCACTGACCCTTAAGTAAAGAGATCTTTGCAATCGCGGGCTTCACTTCGGTGAAGCCCGTAAGTTTTTGTAAAATAGAGTAAAAAGTTACGGAATGACGGGTGGAATTGTAGCGCAGGGTAAATTTTACCGGTTGGCACATTGAGAATGAAATTGTCAGGCTGCATATGAGTCAGAGAAACAGGACTCTTTTAAGACAAAGACCTATGACTGAAGCCCCGCAAGCAAAATCCAATGAACCCGAGTGCGCGGAACCGACTCCGATCGGCACGGATCTGGGGGTAAACCCGGACTGGCGTGAAGAGACGGACAGGCGACCGCCGATACCGCTGTTCGATGGCAAGGCCGAAATCGGTCGCATCGCGCTGGTATTTACGCTTTGGGCTCGAGTGGAGGGTTTTCTCTACGATGAGTGCGGGGTATTGCCGCTGCGCAACCGCAGAGAAGAAAAGAAGCACCTGAGTATTCTGCTCGAGTCCGAAACCTCAATCGTGTGTCTGTTATGCCTGCTCAACGATGAGCACTACAGCGCGGGTGCGCTGGTCGATGCCATGGTAGGCGAGCACGCGACGCTCGATGAACGCGGCAACGCCCGCAAGCGGCTGATCAACCGAACCTTGCCGATTGTCGCCGAACGTTACGGGCTGTTGAAATACACTGAAAAAATGATCGGTAAATCGCGCGAGTACAGTATTTGCCGCAGTCCGCGCCTGACGAGATTCGCGCGCGAACACCTGATAAACGGCTTCAACGCCATCATTGCAGCGTCGGGCCCGGCTCAGTCTACTCGCGAGAATGATCCCGTGCAGGAGTGTGAACATGAAGTTTAATAAATTGCTCAAAACCGGCCTTTCGCTGATTGTGATATTGTTTGTGGTTGGCGGACAGGGACGGGTGTTTGCCAGTGATGAGCCAACCCTGGAGCCGACGCCGCCTAGCGTGCAGGTGCTGCAAAAGCGTGCGGCTGGCGGTGATGTACAGATAATCCGGATTGCCGTGCAGCAGAGCAGCTTTGCACCTGTGGCAAACCTCCGCAAGCCCGACAACCGCCTTGATCTGCAGGTTGTAAGCAGAGGGGGCAGTGTGGTGCTTATTGGCCGGCGGCTCGTTAACGTGAATCGCGGGCCGTCGAGGCAAACGATCTTTGAAGAGGTTTCCGTCCGTATTCCGCATTATCGCTTTTCCATGGGGTGGGACGTCAAAGCGCTTGAGCGGGAACTGGAGCGGCTCGGAATAAAAGTGAAGCCACCGCTAGGTGTGCCGCAGCCCCGGCCCGCACCGCCGGTTAGCGGAGGCGCGTAATCGTCTTCAGTGATGCCAGTGCGGCGTGCAATATTGCGCTCGGGATTGAATTGGCAAGCGGCATGCAATTAGACGTAAAATTACGTATGCCGGTGAATCGGAGTAATGATTATCATCTGGCGCCTTTTCACGTGATATGCCTCGTTCTGCGCAATGCCAATCCGTCCCCTCCATAGCCTTGCTGTACCCGCCTGGATCGCGCTGTTAGCTGCTGCGGCAAGCGCGCCACAGGTCTGGGCCTGTGATCCCGCTCAGGATGTATGTCTCGAACTGTTAGAAGACAAAGCGCCGCCAGCGCCTGCGCTTAGCCCTGCGGCACCGGCTGCCGCCGATGTTGATGCGGTTAGCCTGCTGGCTGATCAGATCACCGCCGATTTGAAAGCACGCCGTCTGACGCGCCCGCCGGGCGACAACGCGCTGGAGCGAATCGAAAAAATGAAAGTGCTGGCCCCGGAGCACGACTACGCGCTGAACGGGCGCCAATACGTTGTAAATATCTACCTGGCCCTGGCCCGCTGGCAGTGGCGGCGCGACAATCGCGAAGCGGCAATGAAACATCTTGCCACTGCGCGTTCGCTCGACCCCGGTTCGGCAGCGGTTGAAGAGACAGCTGCGCAGTTACTGGCCGGGGATAACACCTCGCAAGCTCGGGCGCAGGCCAGCAAGCCTGCGGCCACGCCGGATAAGCCAAAGCCGGAATCCGAACCGGCGCCAGAGACCAACACCCAACAAACTGCTACGGCCGTCTCGCCGACTGACATTGCGCAGCAGGAAGTGCCGGTTGAACCCACCGAAGTATGGCGTCAGCGCGCTGATGCGAGGTATCCCGAAATGGTGGCAATACCCGCAGGGTCATTCGAGATGGGTGGCTCGCTGCCTGCCGAATTACCCCGTCACGAAGTGCAATTATCGGCCTTCAGTGTATCCAGACAGGAAGTGACTGTCGCCCAGTATCGGCATTACGCACTGGATGCCGGGGTCAAAATGCCCGAGATCGCCAGCGATCGTGACTTGCTGCCGGTCACTGGAGTTAACTGGCACGATGCCCGAGGCTATGCGGCCTGGCTTGCAGCGAGAACCGGCCGCCCTTATCGATTACCGACGGAGGCCGAGTGGGAGTATGCAGCCCGTGCCGGCACCGTTACGCCCTATTTCGGCGGAGAGACACTGCGGGACGCTAATTGCGTGGGCTGCGATACGGTTGACCACGCAGAGCCGCTGCCTGTTGGCAGCTATGCTGCAAATGACTTTGGCCTCTACGATACGCATGGCAATGTCTGGGAGTGGGTGGTTGACTGTTGGCGTGACAACTATCGTAACGCCGACGGCACTGGCGAGGCTTATGATCGCGATGATTGTCAGCGGCGGGTGTTGCGGGGAGGCTCCTGGTACAACACAGCCGAGTTTGCGCGCTCAGCCTACCGCGGGCGCGAAGTGAGTGGTTTTCGGGATGGGGGGGTAGGCTTTCGGGTCGCCCACGACGGGCTTTAGAGCCGAGGCTGACGCGCGCGCCAACCTCGTGCGATAAGCCTCAGGGGGAGGCGAATTGTTGCCGGAGCTGGCTTTCATCTTCTTCGAGCAGTGACACATGTATAAAGCCCGTAATACCGCTTTCATCGTTGGTCGCCACCTGTGCCCAGCGTCCCGACATGCCAAACAAGGTGATTTTACTGCCGTTTCGCAACTGGCCGAGAATCGCGGAATCGGTCGTCGGGCGTTCGCGCAAATTGGCAAGAGCGACCTCGATTGTGACGACTTTCAGTGCAGTCGGGCCGGAGCTCGAGATTTGTGGAGTCAGGCTGGCGGGAATCACAGTTTTCTCAGCCAGTTCGGGGGGCCGGGTTAACGTCTCAGCCGGGTTTGCGGTGTCCGTCGTTAACGTGTGGCTGGCGTCAGCGACATCGGACGTTGTCGGGTTTGCCCGCCAATTCATCGCATATTGCCGGACGGTTTCCGGAATCAGTGGCGTGTAGTGGATAACCGAGAGTACAACTCCGGCTATCAGTGCCATCTTGACCAGAAAAATTGCCGTATCTAACAGCCAGAATCGTAGCCATCGATCGTATTTGTGGATCGCGCGGTGACGCCGATAGCGTTCCGCCAGTGTGTCAAATAGTTTCATCGGACTCCTCGTTGGCGAGCAGTCTAAACGCATTCCATTTGGCAATGTAGGCGGGCACAGGCTAATTTTGTCATGACTAGAATCAGGTCACATCGCCTGGCGTGAATTGGATAAAAGCTTGAAGTAGAACCGGACTCGAATGAGTCCGGCGGATGTGTTCGAGGTCACAAAACGCGCGCCTCAAAGCTACTCGGCCAGCGACCTGCTAGCCGCTGACAGCGTTTTTAGAATGGCCGCCGGCGAATTTTTCGATACCCCAGATTGTCAGGGCGCCAACGGCGACGAGCAGCAACGCCTGCCATGTCGCTCCGTCCGAAATTGTCGGTAGTGCCCAGTCGTAGCCTGTCACCAGTTCTTTGTCGGGTTTGTTCTGGCGCGCAATGATTTCGATGTTGGCTGTTTTCCATGGCCATATGATCGCCAGAGAGCCCAGAATGAAGCCGGTCATCAAGGCGATAGTCTGGTCGCGAAAGTGCTTGAAGATCCAGGCGAGCAGGTGGGAAAAGGCGATCAGCCCGAATGCGCAGCCGAGGCCCAGCGGGATTAGAATGGCAAAATCTGCCTTGCCGATTGCTGCGAGTATGAGCGAGTAGTTGCCCATAATGATCAGGATAAACGAACCGGAAAGTCCCGGCAGGATCATGCTGCAGATTGCCACTATCCCGCACAGAAAGACGTAAAAGAACGAGCTGTCCTGGCTCGCTGGCGCCAGCAATGCGACTGAAATCGCCACAACGGTTCCGAGCGCGAGCATGAACAGGGTGCTTGCGTTCCATTTTTCGACCGTCTTGCCAACGAAAACAATCGATAGCAGTATCAGCCCGAAGAAAAACGCCATCGTGTGCGTTTCATAGTGCTCGAGCAGGAATTCGAGCAGCTTCGCCAGGCTGACGATGCTGACGGCGATACCAGCGAATAATGAGGCCAGAAAAGTGCCGTCCACAGCGCGCCAGAAGTCAGCAAAACGCATTTGCAATACCAGCTTCAAAGCCTTGTGATCAACGGATTTTATCGCGTTGATCAGGCGCTCGTAGATACCGGTTATCAACGCAATGGTGCCGCCTGATACACCGGGTATGACGTTTGCCGCGCCCATCGCTAGGCCTTTGAGAAATAGGCTGACTATCTGGTTCATGTAATGCCCAAAAGGTGAATCTCTGCTTCAGTGTGGCGGCACTAGACGGAAAAAATGCACCGATGTGCTCGCAGAAGTTCTCACGCGCTGCGGCGGTCTCACGCGGGCAGGGCTGGCAGGCCCTTCAGCGCGCCTGCCTGAATGACTGCGGGGTCATAGGCTTTGCGACTAAATACCTCGCTCACCATGGGCTCGAAGTGGTCCAGTTCGAAGGACGGGTAGTCGGGATCGAAGGAGGATTGATCCCAGCGCTCGCAGAAATCGACACACGATTGATAGTAGGGATTGTCGCGGTATTTCTCGCGCTCGTATTGATCCCAGCCGTAGTGATGCGCGTAGTAGACCATCTGAAAAGCGCCGTGGTGCTCCACCACCCAGGTGACTTCCTCGCGGACAAACGGCCGGACGATTTCAGCTGCCATACGGTCGTGATTCTGGGGCGCCAGGCCATCGCCGATATCATGTACCAGCGTGGCCACTATCCAGTCGATATCTGCGCCTTCGCGTTCGGCCCGACTGGCTGATTGCAGCCCGTGTTCCAGGCGGGTGATTTTGTAGCCACCAATGGTGTCATCGGCCTGCGCTGCCAGTTCGCGCATGATTCTTTTTGGCGTCATGGAGACGAATTGATGTTCCTGGTCACGCAGGAATTCATATTCCTGGCGCGTGCCATCTTTCATCGCGGTGAAATTAACGCTTTTCATGCTGGTTCCTTGTGGCCGGTTCAATCCAGGCGAATGATGCCTTCGAGGCTTTGCGCGATCGACAGCAGTTGTCGATCTCTGCCGTGGTGGCCCATCAACATCAGGCCAACCGGTGCGCAATCGGTTTGCTGGCAGGGAATAGAGATCGCCGGTGCATCCAGCGTATTGGCGATGGACGTGTTGCGCAGATACATCAGATTGGTGCGTCGCGTTTCGTCGGTGTCGGCTGTGAGATCGGCGATCGGCCGCGCCAGCAGCGGTACGGTCGGCAGCACCAGTGCATCGAAGGCCGCCGTGCGTTGCGCGGTGGCGGCTTTGCAACTGGCCCGTCGCGCGACGGTGTCAACGTAGTCTGCGGCACTGAAGGTTTCGCAGGCTTCAATTCGAGCGCGTACCCAGGGATCGTAAAAATCGCGGCGCGTCTCGAGCAAGGGTCGGTGCCAGGCGTAGGCCTCGCCGCCGATAAGCGAACCGCGGTTCACATGTGCCGAATAGGCTTCGAGCTCGGGCAGGGTGATAGATTTCATCATCACTCCGCGTTTCGTCAGCCGATTGAGTGTGTTGCGAAATGCATCGGCTACTTCATCGTCGAGATCTTCGGTCGCGAAGCCCTCCAGTACGCCGAGTCTCAAACCCACTTGCGGGAAGGCCTCTTCGGTTTCACCGGAGCCACCCGCCATGATCGAATCGAGTACGGCGCAGCAGGTGACCGTATTGGCCAGCGGGCCGATGGAATCGAGTGAGCTCGACAACGGTGTGCAGCCATCGAGTGGAATGCGCGACTGGGTTGGCTTGAAGCCGGTTATTCCGCACAGCGCGGCGGGGATTCTGGTCGAGCCGCCGGTATCAGTGCCGATTGCTCCGGCCGCCATGTCATCGGAAACAGAGACAGCAGCGCCGGAGCTGGAGCCGCCGGGGATTAGCCGCCGGGATCGGTCCCACGGGCTGGCGGGCGTATCGTAGTGTGCGTTGATGCCAAGTCCCGAGTAGGCGAATTCTGTCATGTTGGTTTTGCCGACGATGACAAACCCGGCTTTTCTGAGTCGGTCGACGATCGCAGCGTCGCGGCCGGCGGGTGCCGATTCATCCAGCGCGTGCGAGCCCGCGCGCGTAACCTCACCTGCGACATCGAACAAATCCTTGATCGACAGCGGGATGCCGCAGAACGGCGAGCTGTGGCGGCCGGCCTTGCGCGCGGCGTCGGCGGCATCGGCCTCAGCCAGTGCCCGTTCACGATAAACAGCCAAAAAGGCGCGTTTTCCCTCACCGGTGCTATTGTCAATGTTCGTCAGACAATGCTCAACGAGCTGGCGACTGGTTAGTTTGCGACGCTCAAGCTTTGCGGCGAGATCTATTAGAGTAATCATGCTGTTATTCTATGCGAAATGGCAGCTTGTGCCATGGTGTATCCGGCGCCGAAACGAGCATCGCACGTGAAACACTCAATGCACAGCTCAAAGCAGGTATAAAAATGAGATCGTTCACCAACGACACGGCTGGCTCACTGGACTCGGCAATCAAGGGCATCGCGCTGTTTGTCGGGCTGATCTGGCTTTGTTTTCTCGCCGATCAGTTCCTGCCGCTGGAGCGCTGGGGCCTTATTCCCCGCACCTTTGGTGGCCTGGCCGGCATCGTGACACTGCCTTTTCTACACGGCAATTTGCAACATATTATTGGCAACACTGTACCGCTGGTTGTGCTGCTGTTCGTGCTGGCGGGCTCGCGTGCCAACAGTGTGGATATCGTTTTTTTGATCAGCCTGCTCGCCGGAATTGCACTTTGGCTTTTTGGCGGCGAAGGCATTCATATTGGTGCCAGTGTGCTGGTGTTCGGTCTGATCGGGTTTCTGATATGTGCCGGATTCTTCGAACGACGGCTGGTGTCAGTGATCGTCGCCGTCGGTGTGGCGCTGACTTACGGTTCAACCCTGCTGTACGGTGTGTTGCCGATGCAGGAGGGCGTGTCCTGGGAGGGGCATCTGTTCGGCGCGCTGTCCGGTGGTGTTATCGCCTATTACATATCGACCGAACTTCGAGTTCAAAACAGCAGGTAGCAAACTTGCTCAACCAAACCAGCGCTGCCAGAATGGTTTGTCGAGGTCTTTGGCGCAAGCCTGATACTGGCTCTGGTATCGACGGGCGCGTTGGTCGACTTCGCTTGCGACATTTTTCAGCCAGTTTTTCTGTTCCCAGCTACCGGTTCTAAAGCCAGTCCAGCCCTCGTGGTAGGCGAGGTATTGATGATAGGCGTCATTCTTCGCCACATTGTTCACGCGAGAATTCTTGGTGATGTACCAGCCAATGAAATCCATCGCATCGTGGAAATTGGTCCGTCGCGCACCGGGATTGTTGGTCTCTTTGCGATAGATTTTCCAGGTCGAGTCGACCGCCTGTGCATAGCCGTAGGCGCTGCTGCGGCGTTTCCAGGGAATAAAGCCGAGTAAGTAACGACGTGGCGGTTTGGCCTTACGGCGGAATTTGCTCTCGTGATACATCACCGCCATTGGCACATTGAGCGGCAGATGCCATTTTTCCTGGGCTCGCAGGGCCGACTGGTGCCAGTCGCTGCGGGCGCGGAAAATATTGCAGATATCACCGGTGAGAGAAACGGGAAGGCTGGCACATGCTGTAATGGTTACCGCGACAAAAGTTACGATCAATCCTGCTCGCAGCGTTCGGCGCTTGAGTACTTGCCGTTTCAATTTTTTCATCGCACCTGCAGATAATGCTGTCATTATTGGTCCGACGCGTTCCTGCATCGTTCATTCACCAAAGGCAGACAATAAATTCTGCTGTCCTCTGGTTGTAGTTTTCACATTCCGCCAAGCCTGATTTAACCGACTGGCCGCTGTGTGTTTTGGGGGAGGTGATGCTACGTGGCATGTAACATTCAGAGCAATTGCAAACAGGAAAGTAGTCAGAATTATGTCATCACCGCAAACCTCCATCCGGGCTGGCAAAACAGGTGAGTAAAGCCGCGCAGACGCGCGCTTATGTGATGCTGGGCGCGGCTGCGGTGATCTGGGCCAGCAATGCTGTTGCGGGGCGATTCGCCGCCGACCACATCGGACCTGCCACGCTCACTCTGTTCCGCTGGCTGCTGGCATCGCTTGTGATTCTGCCTTTTGCCTTACCGCATTTACGTCGCGACTGGCCGCAACTGCGGCGCCGATGGCGCTACATCGCCGGCATGGGCATCTGTGGTTTTGCCGGATTCAATCTCGCGCTGTATACCGCGCTCAATCACACCACCGCAATTTTCGCCACCATCGCGCAGGCCGCGATTCCAATGATGGTGATGATGGCGAGTCTGCTCGTGTTGCGCGAGCGAATGACACTGGGCCAGATCGGTGGATTTGTACTGACAGTGGCGGGCATTGCGGTAACGATCGGGGAAGGGCGGTTGCTGGTGTTGCTGGAGCAATCGATTGGCCCGGGAGAGTTGTGGATGTTCCTTGCCACCGTGCTGTACGCCACCTACTCGTATTTTCTGCGCTACCGTCCCGATGTCCATGCACTCAGCTTTATCGGGGGCATGGTGTTCGCGGCAACACTTTTTGCACTGCCGTTCGGCATTGCGGAAATTGGCAGAATCGGTTTGCCGGAGATGTCTCGCGAGGTGGTATTTCTGGTGGTTTACACCGCGGTGATGGCATCGCTTGTGAGCCAGTCAGCCTATGCTGCCGGCGTGGCGATTATCGGCCCGAGCAGAGCCAGCCTGTTCATCAACGCCGTGCCGGTTTTCGGCGCGGTGCTCGCGATGCTGCTGCTGGGTGAAGTTTATCGTTGGTATCACGCGGCCGGGCTGGTGCTGGTGATGGGAGGAATTGCGCTGGCGGAGCATTCACGACGCTCGGTTTAGCCGCCCGACTGGCGGGCGGCATTTCGAAGTGTTTAGCGGGCGACCAGGCAGGTTTTGTTGTTTTCCCAGCCATAGCCGTCGCCGTCCGGGTCGGAACCGCTGGATGCACACGCGGGATAGCGGCCTTGAGACTGTGCCTGCAAAACGATGCATGAGCGATTGTTCTCCCAGCCGAAACCGTCACCATCAGCGTCTGATGCTGCGGACGCGCAATGGCTTATAACGATACAGGAGCGTTCGTTTTCCCAGCCGTAGCCATCACCATCCGGGTCAGAAGCTGATGATGCGCAATTGGGATGGGTATCGGCGCGGCTGCCCTTGACGACGCAGGACTGATTGTTCTGCCAGCCAAACCCGTCACCGTCGGGATCGTTGTTCGCTCCGCAGTAGGCCATACCGTTGGCGGCCAGTTGCCCGGCCGCAGGGCGGGAATCGTTTTGTTGCGCTGGCTGTGCGGGTTGCTGCCCGGTGGCGTTTATCACCTGGGGCTGATTGTTGGCCGCAACGACAGTGAAGTTGCTTTCAGACCATGTGCTCTTGCTGCCATCCGGGGCGATGCTCTGCACCGCGAACAGGTACTCACCGGCAGGAAGTTGCAAGCGGGGCGCAACCCATTTGGGTTTTGTGCCTTTGCCCACGCGCATTTTAAGTTGCGCATTGCGATGGAATTTGCCGTCAGGGCCAAGAAAAAGGCCTGTGCTCTTGTTGCGTACAACACCGTTGACCGCGGCGATCCCGGCGCTGTGTCTGGCCAGTCCGCTGAATGCTGCAACACCTTTGATCTGGCTGCCGTTCTTGGGCTCCCTGATCGCGACCAGCGGAGCTTTTGTTGTGGCCGCTGTATTGGCGGCCGGTGCTGTGCCGGCCTGGGCTGCAGTGGGCTTTGCGCCTTCCAGCACAACGAAGCTGTGGATCGTATTTTCGCTTTGATTGCCTCTGCCATCAACCGCAATCACGCTCATGCTGTAGAGGCCGTGTGCGAGTTTGTAGGGTTTTGTAGTCCAGCGCGTCTCACGCCCCTGGCGAAAGGACAGCGGCACGGGGACACGCTTGTTCGAAACCTGACCGTTAGGCCCGATCCACCGGTTGCGATTCGACATTTTGATGTAGGCGGCCATTTCTCTGATGCCGTCAGGGTCGCTGGCCAGCCCGGTAATTGCCACCGGATTGTAAATATTGACAGCTTGTTTGCCCTTGCTACCGTCAATTTTGATCGTGGGACCGCCACCTGCTGCCAGTGACGTATTGGCCGAAGCCAGCACGCATGAGGTGGCGACCAGCAGTGCCTTTACCCGATGCCAGCTTCGGCGCTCGCAGTTGCGTTTCGTTTCTAGATTTGCCATTGCAGGCTCCTGTGTTTGGACACGTACTCGGGACGACGCCAGCGGCCTTGCAGCCAGGTTGCCGGGATCATCAGCAGTACGGTAAACAAGTAGACCTGTCTATTTCCTAATTAGCAATCATTCTTAACATTGGCCAAGCAAATCAGGAAGCGATCGTTTTAGAGGTTTACCGACTGTCACCGTACGCGCACATCATAGCGATCCAGGCTGAACGTACCCTTTCCCCACCAAAGCTCGGTGCCAATCTCGATTGCACCCATGCAGTACTCGGGCAGAAGCGGATCCATACCCCAGCCAACGCCGGCGTCGGCGGTCCAGTCACGCGTCCATTCTACGAACGCGTTCCAGTGCAGGCTGCCATCGGCGATATCTTCCTGGGCAGTAAAGGCGATGTAGTGAGAATCCTGCGCCGGCTTGATCCATACGTCCCAAAGACGTCCGTCAATTTCAACCCCGGTCTCGGCGCGCGTCGAGCCGGGATTGCGCAGTTCCGGAACGCCAACCCACACCATCATCTCGTAGGCTCGATTGTCTTCTACATCGCACGGGCCAGTGATATCGCAGGTCTCGTGAAAAAAGGACTCGATGGCCACATTGCGCTCGGCAGTGCCGGTTTCGGTGTAGGTGAAATCGACATCGAAACGAGGCAGTTCACTGATCGTTTCGGGTAAACCGGTTACCGACTTGGGCGCAGAGACATGAGTGCCAAGCTTGTTACCATAGATGACTTCCGGGTAGGCTTTGACATCGAAGGTCCCACCATCGGATTCGGTTAGCCAGTCGTATGACCACTTCGGAATGACGGAACCGGCGGCGTCTTCCTCGAGGTTGATGGTTTGCTGCCACGCGTCACTCTGCATTGAGCGAGCGTTCCAGATATTGTTCAGTACGGTGTACTTGTCGTAGTCCAGCGCTGGCCAGACGGCACAGATGTCGGGCCGCGATGTGATCGGCTGTAGCTCGGTCGATCTTTCGCTGCTGAACGATCCTCCCTCGACAACCGGCCCCGGTTGACCGTCGACGGTGGACTCTACCCGCCAGTTCAGTTCAGTACCGTGGTAGGCAGACTCCAGTGAGGCGCTGCAGGTTCCATTCAGGCAGTTTGCCGCGTCGGCATCAAGGTTTGCCGCGTAGCCGTTGCCTGCAGCATCTTCCACGATCAGCCGGTATTGCCCGGCGCTGTCTATCGATGGCCAGGTGAAATTCGGGTTGGCAGAATCGAGCAATCCTGCCGCTTCGCCGGCTGCAATGGCCGGGAGATCGCTCGTTGTGGGATTGGTACCACCACCGCTGCCACCGCAGCTGGCCAGCATTGCAGCTGTGCAGCCTATTATCAGGCTGTTTGCACGTGAAATCATAACGAAAGAGTCTGGTGTCAGTGGAGTCCACTTGCAACGCAAGGGTCAGGCCTTCGCCTGGATGTCGATCACAGTTTTAGCGCCATTTACAGGTCGCCGGCCCTGTCCCGGGCCGGCGCGTGGTGGTGGCTAGTTCTGGTTGATCTGCCACTCGTAGATGTTCATATCGCCGTCACCCCACCAGATTTCGGTACCCACGAGCACGTTGGCAAGGCACCATCCATCCTGAATCTGATCGGAGTTAACTCTGGCGCCGAAATCCTCCTGTACCCGATGGGCGTGCTGGCGTGCCCAATCGATAAAGGCGGTCCAGTTCAGAGTGCCGGTCAGCTGGGGATTGCGAGCGACAAACGCCACGTACTTGCGATCGCTGGACTTGGTATAGACATCATACTGTTGACCACCGAGGGTGACTGTGGTGACGAAATCGCCCGGGCCGGATGGCAAGCGCTCGGCGCCTGAGTCGATCCAGACCATCACTTCGTAGGTGTGGTTGGAGCTGCCACTGCCGCGCTGAACCACATTTTCTCCGCAGTTGCCGTTGCTGTCGGATGGGTGAAGAAAGGATTCGACAGCAACATTGCGCTCTCCCTGGATCAGCGTGCCGTTGGGAAATCGCGGAGTAACCGAGGCGCTGACTGCGCGAACCGGTCCGTATTCCGAGCTGGCGAGGCTGTAGTCGATGGTGATGTCGGGCATCTGATCGATGCGAACGGGCAGTCCGGTAACGGATTTGGGTGCACTGATTTCACCCTGAGACTTTACGCCGTAGATCAATTCGGGGTAGGAGCGCACGTTGAAATCTCCCGGGCCTCCACCGGCACCCCAGCGATAGTTCCAGCCGACTCGTGCGCCGTTCTGATTCGCGTAGATGCACTGTTCCCAATCGAAGTCACCGGCAGCACTCGCGTTCCACGCGTTGGTTGACAGAATGAAGTCACCTAACTCGATCGCACCGTGAAAGTCGCCGTTGAGTGTATCCTGGCGGGTCAGGCAGGTGTCATTGGGAAGTGAATGAACCGGTGCGAAGGTTGAGGTAATCCGGCCACCAGAGGTGGGAAGTGTCGGTGCCGGAGGCACTGTCGGCGTGGTTGGCTCGACCGGAGTAACCGGCTCGACAGGTGTCGTCGGTTCTGTCGGTGTTGTTGTGTTTCCGCTCAGCAGGCAGGATGCGCTGCCGTTCCAGCCCCAGTCATCGTCAAATGGCGGGGTGTCCACGCACTCGCCTGCGTTGTTGCCGTTATCGCCGCTGCCGTCATTGCCGCCGCCCGAGTCTCCACCGCCTGTGTTGTCCGATGCGTTCAGCATGCAGGAGGCAGATCCGTTCCAGCCCCAGTTGTCGTCAAAAGGAGGAGTGTCCACGCAGGTTGCGTCATCTTCCTGGGGTGTATTGTCATTACCGCTGGCACTGAGTCGGCACGATTGACTGCCGTCCCATCCCCAGTCGTCATCGAAGGGAGGAGTATCGATACAGCTGGCGTTGTTACCATCGCCAGAGCCGCCTGCGGCCTGTACGATGCAGCTGGCGTTGTTTTCCCAGCCATATCCGTCACCGTCTTCATCGCTGCTGGCAGAGCTGCAGGTGGGCAGGTTGGCGGAAGCGGGCTGGCTGTATGTGCCGAGACCCAGAATGACACTGGACATCGCCAGTAAACAGAAAGTGGGGATTCTCAAGGTGTACCTCGTAGCTTGAACATTTGTGGGTGAGTAACCAACGGCGCGCAGACAGAAATGGTCACCGCGCTCGGTTGGCGAGAGTGTAGGACAAGCCACCGCGAAACATGTTTCGTTACCTTTACGCTAATATGATTATTCGGTTACCGTGTTGCAATTAAAAACTGGAACGAGGCGCACGGCCTTGCGTGCACCCCGCTGCGGGGTTGGCTCAGGCTGACAGGGCTTTGGCGTGAAAGCGCAGATGCTCTCCAATGAAGCTGGCAATAAAGTAGTAGCTGTGATCGTAGTGGTCCTGCATGCGAATCTCGGCAGTGACATTCTTTTCGCGACAAACGGTTTCGAGCGCTGGAGTGTTGAGCTGATCGGCGAGAAAATTATCAGCCCCGCCCTGATCGACCAGCAGTGGCGGCATAGTTGCGCCAGCCTCCAGCAAACAGGTTGCATCCCAGTTCTGCCACTCGCTGCGATCATCCCCTAAATAGGTGCCAAAGCAACCTTCCCCCCAGCCACAATTGACGGGATTGCAAATCGGTGCGAATGCCGAGACGCTTTGATACATCCCCGGATTTTTCAGTGCGCAGATCAGCGCGCCGTGACCGCCCATTGAGTGGCCGGTGATTGATCTGCGTGTTTTTGATACGGGCAGGGCGCTCTGCACGAGTTCGGGCAGTTCGGCGGTTACGTAATCATACATTTGATAGTGTTTCGACCACGGTGCCTGTGTGGCGTTGACGTAAAACCCTGCCCCCATACCCAGGTCGTAGCGGTCTGCGTCGTCGGCTACACCTTCACCGCGCGGGCTGGTGTCGGGCATGATCAACGCGAGGCCCAGTTCGGCGGCGTAGCGTTGGGCTCCAGCTTTGCTGCGAACGTTGTCGTCGGTGCAAGTCAGCCCTGACAGATAATACACCGCGGGCACTTCTGCCGACTCCGCAGCGGGAGGCAAAAAAACGCTGAAGGTCATGTCGCAATGGCAACTTTCGGACGAGTGGCTGAATCGTTTCAGCCAGCCACCGGAGTCGCGAATACTTTCCAGTTCTTTCAAGAGCGTTTGCCTCTTCTAGTTTATGCCTGTGCCAGCAGCGACATCACCCAGGGCGCGCCCAGTAACTCGGGCTCGGTGGTTTCCATCGCGTCTATTTTCAGTGGCTCTGATAATTGGGTGGCGCCGAGTTCCTGTAAAGCATGATCAATCGCAAGTCCGCCGCCGCAGAATGTATCATATGAACTGTCACCCAGTGCTACGACTGCAAATCGCAGGTGGGTGATACGCGGGAATTGAGTTAGCAGCGCGACGTGAAAGGGCGCCAGGTTGTCCGGCACTTCACCATTGCCGGTCGAAGATGTGCAGACAATTAAATAATCCAGTGTCTCGTCGGTCAGATCATCGACGCTGGCATTTTCGGGTCTATGCACGTCGTGCCCGGCCTGAGTTAATGCTTGCTGGATCTCGTCGGTCGTTAAAATGGCGGAGCCGAAAACCGACCCGCAGGCTAGATAAATTCTGGCCATGCAAATTCCTCTGGTGCTCTGGTCTCACCGGCAGCGGTGAAGGTAATTTGAATCACTCGATTGCAGCAGCAACAGAGTGCTGGAAAAGTTCGATTGTCGCGCTATATTCTGCCACTGCATTATCGCGCGATACCGGTTGGCAGCCAATGTCCCGGTTTGAATCGTTTGAAATCTGGAATAAAAAGGTGCCGATGAGCGCAATCGAAAAATTCAGTCGGGTCAGCGATGACCTGCAGCAGACCATAATCGGCCAACGCTCACTGGTGCAACGGTTGTTGATTGCGTTACTCGCCGACGGGCACTTGTTAGTGGAAGGGGCACCCGGTCTTGCCAAGACCCGCGCCATCAAGGAACTCGCACAACGTGTTGATGGCAGTTACAAACGCATCCAGTTCACCCCCGACCTGTTGCCTGCCGACATAACCGGCACCGAGATTTATCTGCCTGCATCGGGCGAGTTCAAGTTTCAGGCCGGACCACTGTTCAGCCAGATTATCCTCGCCGACGAAATCAACCGGGCACCGGCCAAGGTGCAATCCGCGCTGCTGGAGGCGATGGCCGAACGGCAGATCTCGGTCGGCCAGAACACCCATCAGCTGGACGGCCTGTTCCTGGTGATGGCGACCCAGAATCCAATCGAACAAGAGGGTACCTATCCTCTGCCCGAGGCGCAGCTCGACCGATTTCTGATGCATGTGAAAGTGGACTATCCCGCCGCAGAGCAAGAGCGCGAGATTTTGCGCCTGGTTCGCTCGGAGCGCGATGTTTCAGTTGAAAGCGCTACAGTTGAAACGCTCACTGCAGATGATTTGCTCGACGCACGCGGGCAGCTTGCAACGTTGTATATGTCAGATGCTGTAGAAGATTATCTGATCAGACTGGTAACCGCGACGCGCGCGCTGGCCGACGGTAACCCGACGGCGCTTGTAAGCTTTGGTGCTTCACCGCGAGGCACGATCGCGCTGGACGCCTGTGCGCGTGCACATGCGTGGCTAGCGGCGCAGGACTACGTTTCACCGGCCGATATTCAAGCGGTGGTTCACGATGTTCTGCGGCATCGAATATTGCTTAGTTATCAGGCTGAGGCAGATGGTGTCAGTGCCGATCAGATCATTGATCAATTGCTCAGTGAGGTGGCGGTACCTTGAGCCGCGGCAGTGCGGCCTCTCGCGAGGCGACGCAAATTTCGATACCCGGACTTATCGCACTGCGTGGCAGTGTCGCTCGCGTGCGGCGCAGGGCCGGTCGACGCGTCGCGGCACCTGCCAGCGGTGGCAATGTGTCGCGGGCACTCGGGCGCGGGCTGGATTTTGCCGAGGTGCGCGAGTACTACCCGGGTGATGATGTTCGTCTCATCGACTGGAACGTCACTGCTCGCAGCGGTCGCCCGCATACCAAAGTTTTTAACGAAGAAAAAGAGCGTCCGTTCGTGCTGGTGGTGGACCTTCGCTCATCTATGCGGTTCGCCACCAGGGTGGCCTACAAATCAGTGATTGCGGCAAGGCTTGCGGCCATGCTCGCCTGGGCGGCCGCGGACAATCGCGATCGCGTTGGCGCGCTGGTGTTCAGCGACACCGATACCATCGAGGTCAAACCGGCAACGGGTGTCAGAGGGGTGACAGCGGTGATTCGAGCCATGGTCGGGATACATGCCAGCGCGCGCGCCACAACAGATGCACCGTCACTGACATCAATCATGCGGCGGCTGGATCAGCGCATTCACTCCGGCTCCTCATTAGTCATTCTGTCAGATTTTTACGGTTTCGATGCCGCCGACAGCGCAGGCTTCAATCGCTTGCTGGCAAAAAATCATGTTGCGGCGCTGCAGATATACGATCCGCTCGAGGCGCAATTGCCACCGCCCGCGCTGTATAGTGTGACCGATGGTGTGGCGCGCAGCCTCTTTGACGCCTCTGATCGCGATGGTCGCGACGCCTATGCCGGTGCGTTTGAACGCCAGGTACAAGCGCTGCGCGCGGCATTCTCGGGGCCCGGCAACTACTTTGCCCAGTGTTCAGTGGTCGATTCTCTGCGCGACGTGGCGACCGACGCCATGCGTCGACTGCCGGGCAGCGTCTAACCCATGGATCCGCAGCGACAGCAGGAGCTTCTGGCCCAGCTACGCGGGCTGCAATTGCCACCGGAGCCGGGCTTGTGGCCGCCTGCGCCGGGCTGGTGGCTGGTGGCGGGGTTTCTCGTCGCGCTGGCTGCCGGCTGGTTTATCGTAAAACGATTGCGCCGCCTGACCTGGAAAAAAGTCGCACTGCGAGAACATCGTTTGATCGCGTCGGCCGCCAGAGATTCTGCCGCGCTGCGCGCGCAGACGCTCGCCGACCTATCCGTACTGATGCGCCGCGTTGCATTGGTTGTGCAAGGCCGATCCGCCACTGCCAGCCAGACTGATGAGCGCTGGCTGGCCACGCTCGATGCGCTGTCGGACTCCAGCGCTTACTCAGCCGGTGCCGGTAAACTGCTGCAGCGTCATCCCTATATGCGCCCGGAAGATATTCCCGAAGAATCAGTGGATGCCCTGTTGCAACTGACACTCGAGACAATTAAAAAAGCTGATCGAAAACAGGCGCCGTCGAATACCACCACTGCGAACGCGCCAACGGAGGCTGAAAGTGTTCGGCTTTGAATGGTGGTGGCTGGGCTTTGCGATTGTGCTGCCCTGGTTGGTGCGAAGGTTTCTGCCGGCGACCAGTGGCCCGCAGCAGGCCTCGCTGCAAGTGCCGTTTTTTGATCACATCAGTCGGCTTGAAATAGCCGCCGGTCGCACGGCCAGCGATTCGCGAGGTCGCTGGCTGGCATGGCTGATGTGGCTTGCGCTGGTGCTGGCCTGTATGCGACCACAGTGGCTCGGTGAGCCGATAGATCTGCCGGTTTCCGGCCGCGACCTCATGCTCGGTGTCGATGTCTCGGCCAGTATGCGCGAACAGGATTTCAGCGTCGGAGGCAGAAGCGTCAACCGCCTCGATGCAGTGAAAGCGGTTGCCAGCAACTTTATCGAACGCCGCGAGGGCGATCGCGTCGGGCTGATACTGTTCGGCGACAATGCCTACATACAGACCCCGCTGACCTACGATCTCACCACGGTGCAACATTTTCTCGATGAGGCCATGATCGGCCTGATCGGCAAATCCACCGCGATAGGCGAGGCGATTGGTCTGGCTGTCAAACGGTTGCGCCAGCGCCCTCAGGAGGCGCGTGTGCTGGTACTGCTGACAGACGGCGCCAATACCGCCGGTGCTGTGCTGCCGGATGAGGCGGCCCGACTGGCGGCCAAGGAGGGGGTGCGTGTGCACACCATTGGCGTCGGTGCAGAAGAGGTAGTTTCGCGCGGTCT
Organism: uncultured Granulosicoccaceae bacterium; assembly: GCA_937920585.1. GTDB lineage: Bacteria > Pseudomonadota > Gammaproteobacteria > Granulosicoccales > Granulosicoccaceae > CAKZSB01. The sequence goes on from CAKZSB010000306.1 coordinate 23,661, forward strand.
TTTTGGTACCCGGCTCGTAAACCCGTCGCTGGCGCTCGATGAAAAAACCTTGCGTGAAATTGCTGACATAACCGGCGGGCAGTATTTTCGCGCTCGCAACACCAGCGAGATGGAAGAAATCTATCAGCTGATCGATCAACTGGAACCGACCGAATCCGAGGCCAGCCCGCAGCGTCCGTTGCGCGAGTTGTACGCCTGGCCGCTGACGCTGGCATTGCTGGCCAGCGCTGTGCTGGCATGGTTGCGCAGCCGATGATCTGGTCGGATTTCCATTTTCTGCGCCCGTGGTGGTTTCTCGCACTGATTCCGCTCATCTGGCTGGGTGTGCGGCTGGTGCAGCGCGCGCGCAGCGCGGACAGTGCCTGGCGTCAGGTTGTCGACCCGGCATTGCAGGGGCAGTTGCTGCAGACAGAAGAGCAGCAGCATCGATCCGGCTTGCCATTGGTCGGGATTGCGCTGGCGTGGTTGTTGGGCGTAGTGGCACTGGCCGGGCCTGTCTGGGAGCGCCAGAAAACGCCGGTGTATCGCACGGTGACGCAGCGGGTTCTGGTGCTGGATTTATCGTTGTCGATGAACGCCCGCGATATCAGGCCGAGCCGGATCGAGCGCGCGCGACAAAAATTGAATGATATTCTCGATGAATCGGCCGAAGCGCAGATTGCGCTCGTGGTGTTTTCCGCAGTGCCCTATGTGGTTACGCCGCTGACGGATGATGTCGAGACAGTCCGTTCCATGTTGTCGGCTCTGTCAACGTCGCTTGTACCAGCGCAGGGCAGTCGACCGTCGCTGGCACTGCTCGAGGCGCACAAACTGCTGGAGAGCGCCAATAGTCGGGATGGCAGTATCTGGTTGCTGACGGATTCCACACCGGAGCCTGAGGCCAGCGAAGTCGCGGTGGCCCGTATCGTAGAGTCCGGTTACCGGCTGTCGGTGCTCGGTTTCGGTACTGCGCAGGGTGCACCGATTCCCGATGGTGCGGGCGGGTTTGTTAAAGATCGCAGCGGCAACATCGTGGTGCCGAATCTGGCCGAGTTCGGGCTTCAACAACTGGCCAGGGCGGGCGGTGGTGTCTATAGCAGGGTGACGACTGATTCTGACGATATCGAACGATTGCTCGGCGGCTTTGCACTGCCAGGCGAGCTGGCCGACTCAGAGTCACAGCAACTGGGCGAAATCTGGCACGAGCGCGGGCCCTGGCTGTTGCTCGCATTGTTGCCGTTGACGGCGCTGGGCTTCAGGCGCGGGTGGTTGTCGTGAGAGTGTTTGCGCCGCTTGTTTTGTTGCTTGTCGCGAATACGGCCAGTGCGCTGGAGTTGCGCGATCTGTGGCGTCGGCCGGACCAGCAGGGCATGGATCTGCTCGAACACGATAATCCCTCCGAGGCGGCAAAGGCCTTTGATGATGCCCGCTGGAAAGGTGTCAGCCACTTCAGGGCCGGCAATTTCGAGGAGGCCGCCAGGGCCTTCGGCGAATCCGATGAACAGCTCTATAACCAGGCGACGAGTGCGGTCCGCGCCGGTGACTATCAAACTGCGATCGAGCAGTTTGAGCAGGTGATCGCGCAGAACCCCGATCATGCAGACGCCAGGCACAATCTCGACATTGCCCGGCAGTTGGCCGGACAAGACCCGCAGGAACAGCCCGGACAGTCCGGCGAGCAGAGCGAATCGGCCGATCAGCAGGAATCTGAAGAACAGGGTGAAAGTCAGAGTCAACCAGCCGTACAGGATGGTGAGGGTGAGCAGCAGGAGTCGTCCGGTTCGCAGGATCAGCAGCAATCGGGTGAGCAAAATGGCGAGCAAAACCAGGACGATCCTGCGCCGGGCGAAGAGGCCACTGATGGCGACGATCAGCAAGCGCAAGAGCAAGAGCATTCCGCGGATGAGCCTGACGACGGTAAGGAAGAGGCGGATGCGCAGCAACAGCTGGCGGCTGCAGAGGATCCGCTTAGTGAGGTGGATCAGGCCACCGAGCAGTGGTTGCGCCGGATTCCGGATGACCCTTCACAGCTTCTGCGTGGCAAAATTCAGTTGAAACATCGAACAGATTACAGAGATGTCGGCGATATGGTGGAGCCATGGTAAAGCGAATTTGCAGGCTTGCCTTTCTGGTGCTGTGCCTGGGCAAGATTAACCTGGTGTGGGCCGCTTCGCTGACTGCGACGGTGACCAATACCAGTGTGGTGGAGGGCGAGTCTATAGCGCTGTACCTCGAGGGTATCGATTTAACTGAAATGCCGGATGTTTCGGCACTCTATCCACTGTTTGACGTGCTCGATTCGCGAACCAGCGATCAGGTCAGCATCATCAATGGCGCCCGCACCAACAAGAATGTGTGGCGTTTCGAGTTGATGGCCAAGAACCCGGGGACAAGCGTCATCCCCTCGTTTACCGCCAATGGTGTAGCAACCGCCCCGATCGCAATAAACGTTACTGCGCGAGGCACGCCCGGTGCTGTGCCTCGCGATAACATTTTCTTTGAACTCGCAGTCGATACTGCCGAACCCTGGGTGCAGGGGCAGGTGGTGCTCACGGTGAGCGTATTTGATGGCAGCAACATTACCAGCGGATCGCTGAGCGAACCGGAAGCGCCCGATTTGCAGATCGAGCGACTGCCGGATATACCGCAGCAGATTGTTGAGCGCGACGGCGTGGAATATCGGCTGATCACCAGGCGTTATGCGATGTTTCCTCAACGCAGCGGTGAGATCACTATTCCGCCGGTGCAATTGAGCGCCAACATTCGCGATATCGACACCCACAGCCAACGCCGCTACTCGCAAAACCGACGCGTGACCATTCGCAGCGAAAGCCTTACGCTGAACGTGAAGCCGCGCCCGGCAGAATCGACTGCCGCCTGGTGGTTGCCCGTCTCGGAGATCAACCTGACCAGCGAGTGGGGTGGGGATATCAGCGCAAGTGTCGTGGGAGAGCCGCTGACTCGTACCCTGGTTCTGACCGCGCTGGGCGCCGCCAACACGCAGTTACCCGAGATCAGCGTGACACAGGTACCGGGTCTGAAAATCTATCCCGATGCCGCGGTGCTGGACACCGAGGCGCTCGATGGCGGACTGGTTAGTGCGCGGCAGGAGAAGTGGTCGATCATCCCGCAACAGGCTGGCAGGATCACTCTGCCCGAAATTACCGTTAAATGGTGGGACACCACCCATGACGCCGAACGCGAGACGGTGTTGCCAGCCGAAGTGATTGAGGTGGCCGCCGCCAATGGCGCATTGCCGGCAACACCTCAGGCCCTGCCAGAAGCGTCCGTTGCGACAGATCAGGCGGGTCAGGCGGTGCCACTGGCTATAAGCGCAGCCGACGATGCGAGCGAAGAGGCGGGCCGCACCATGCGTCCTGATTCCGGCGGTTACTGGATGTGGCTTGCTATTATTGCCCTGCTGGGCTGGCTGTCGACTATCTTCGGCTGGTGGATGCAGCGCCGCCGACCCCGCAGCACCGAGCCTGACGAGACCCACGTTATACCGGTTTCTGCGGATGCGCTTTTACAGCAGGTGGCCAAGGCCAGTGCAACGGGCGATGTGCGAAAATTTAGAGCCGCATTGCTGTACTGGGCGGCGCGTGAGTGGCCGGCAAAGCCGCCTGTTAGCCCGGCTGAAATTGGCCGACGCCTCGACGACCATGCACTGCAATCGGCGCTGGCACAAATCGATGCAGCTATTTACTCGGATAAATCGTTATCTATCGACATGCCCAGGATCAATACACAATTACGCGACGCAGTAGCGCGGCGTGCAAAGCCGCCACGCGGTGGTGCTGCCGACCCGTTGCCGCAACTTTGACAGCAGCGATACACAGCTTGCTTGTTACGGCCACGGCATCGCTATGTCCGCGCTGATCAGTGGAGAGAATCTGGCGGTGTTTCGGGGCGAAAAGCTGTTGTTTCGCAATCTCGATCTCGCCCTTGATGAAGGACAAATACTGCAGTTACTCGGGGCCAATGGCTCGGGTAAGACAACCCTGTTGCGGGCGCTGTGTTCACTGGTGGAACTGGAGGCCGGCGAGATCCGCTGGCGCGGAGAATCAATATCCAGAGTGCGCGAGCAGTATTACAACGAAATGCTTTACGCCGGACACAGTGATGGTCTGAATGGCGATATGTCGGCGCAGGAGAACCTCACTTTTACCGCCAGACTGCGCGGCAGTGATCCGGCTCGTGTTGAGCCTGCGATTGCGCGCGTCGGACTGCAGCGACAGGCCACACTGCCGTGTCGGTCGTTGTCCGCAGGGCAACGTCGACGCGTCGGCCTGGCCCGACTGCTGGTTTCGGACGCGGTGTTGTGGTTGCTCGATGAACCGCTGACCGCGCTTGATGTGGCGGGGCGCGAGTTGGTCGAGTCGCTATTGGCAGAGCAGGTCGACGCCGGGCGCTCGGTAATCTTTACCACCCATCAACCCTTGCAGCTGCACAACTGTGAACTGCAGACGTTGACGGTCGCTTAACGATGATCAATGCCTGCCTGACTGTGATTCGACGCGATCTGCTGATTGCCGCCCGCCGTCGCGGTGAGTGGCTCAATCCGCTGGTCTTTTTTGTCATCGTGGTCAGCCTGTTTCCGCTGGGCATCGGGCCAGAACCCAATCGGCTGCAGGAGATTGCCCCGGGGGTGATCTGGGTCGCCGCGCTGCTCGCCACTTTGCTGGCACTCGATAGCCTGTTCAGAGCCGACTTCGACGATGGCGTGCTCGAACAGATGTTGATGAGTGCTCAACCACTGTCACTGCTGGTACTGGGAAAAGTGGTTGCCCACTGGTTGACCACCGGTCTGCCGCTGCTGATGTTGTCTCCCATGCTGGGGATAGTGATGAACCTGCAAATCCGCGCATTACCGGCATTGATCGCATCGCTCGCACTGGGTACGCTAACACTCAGCCTGATTGGCGGTATTGGAGCGGCCCTGACGGTCTCCCTGCGGCGCGGTGGCGTGTTGCTCGCACTGCTGGTGCTGCCGTTGTTTATCCCGGTGTTGATATTTGGCAGCAGCTGTGTGGTAGCCGCTGCGGCGGGACAACCGGTTGAGGGACATTTATCCCTGCTGGGGGCAATGGCGATTCTGGCGATTGTGCTCGCACCGCTGGCAACAGCGGCTGCACTTCGGGTGAGCGCGGAGTGATTGTGCGGCGATTTGGCGCTAAACTGAGAGGTCACAGTCTCAAGGCGCACTGGCTGTTAAAGATGTTGTACTGATTCAATCGACAAACGATAGGCGGACCCCTTGTTCCTCTGGTTTCACAAAATGGCTTCGCCGAGATTCTTTTATCGGCTGGCGGAAATCCTGATTCCCTGGTTCGCCGCCTGCACGGCGATTATTGTAGTCTGGGCGCTGTATCTCGGGCTTATCGTCGCACCTCCAGACTACCAGCAGGGCGAGAGCTACCGCATTATCTATGTCCATGTGCCAGCGGCGTGGATGTCGATGTTCGTGTACATGATCATGGCGGTGTCTAGCGCGATTTTTCTGATCTGGAAAATGAAAATTGCCGACATCGTCGCCGAGGTGTCGGCGCCCATCGGCGCGTCGTTCACCTTCATCGCGCTGGCGACCGGATCACTATGGGGCAAACCCATGTGGGGGACCTACTGGGTCTGGGATGCGCGGCTGACGTCGGAGCTGATTCTGCTTTTTCTCTACTTCGGTTACATGGCATTACGCACCGCGATAGAAAATCGAAGTTCGGCAGCCAGAGCCGCCGCAATTCTCGCCCTTGTAGGCGTTGTAAACATACCCATTATTCATTTTTCGGTAGAGTGGTGGAACACGTTGCACCAACCCGCCTCGATCAGCAAACTCGATACCCCTTCGATCCACAAAAGCATGTTGATACCTCTGCTGATGATGATGGGCGGCTTCAAGCTGTTCTACCTGGTTAATATGATGTCGCGGGCTCGTACAGCGATTCTGGAACGTGAGGGCGGTGCCAGCTGGGTGCGCGAGCGCATGGCGCAGGACCGCCTGTGATCGAATTTTTTCACATGGGCGGCTACGCCTTTTTTGTGTGGTCTTCATTTGCTCTGACGTTTGCCGTACTGGCGATGAATATCTGGATGGCCGCGCGTCGAAGGAAACAGGCGATACGCAACCTTAAACGCCGATTATTATTGGAAGATGATGAACCCCAAGCGTAAACAAAAGCTGATTCTGATTATCGCAATGGTTGCCGGCGTCGGCATTGCCGTCGGGCTGTTGCTGAATGCGTTTCAACAGAACCTGATGCTGTTCTTTTCACCCACTGATGTTGTCGCCGGTAAAGCACCGGAAGACGCAAAATTTCGTATTGGTGGTCTGGTTGAGGCAGGCAGTGTTCAGCGCGAGGCAGACGGACTGACCGTGAGCTTCAAGGTTACCGACAATGCCAAGACTGTCGCAATACGCTATACCGGCATTCTTCCGGATCTGTTTCGCGAGGGTCAGGGGATAGTCTCGCTGGGCAGGCTGGATGATACCGGCGTGTTTGTCGCCTCGGAGGTACTGGCCAAGCACGATGAAAACTACATGCCGCCAGAAGTCGCCGATGCGCTGGAAAAAACTCGTCAGGCGGAAGAATCCGGCAAGGCTGCGCAAACGGCAGTACACGGTTCCAACACGGTGCAGATGCAATGATCCCCGAGCTCGGACACTTTGCGCTGATCCTCGCACTGGTTGTGGCGGTGATCCTGTCGGTCGTACCAATGGTCGGCAGCTTTACCGGTACCACCGCCTGGATGGCGCTGGCGCGGCCTGCAGCAAAGGTGCAGATGCTGCTGGTGACCATTTCCTATGCGATCCTGACGCATGCTTTTCTGGTGCACGACTTCTCGGTCAGTTACGTCACCAATACATCTAATCTGTCGTTGCCACTTATCTACCGGATCTCAGGCGTCTGGGGCTCTCATGAGGGGTCTCTGTTGCTGTGGATGTTGATTCTGGCAGGCTGGACTGTGTCGGTGAGTATTTTCAGTCGCGGCGTTCCGCTGCAGATGATTGCCCGGGTGTTGTCGGTGCTCGGCATGATCAGCGTCGGCTTTCTGTTGTTCATGCTGATCACCTCAAATCCGTTCGATCGCATGTTGCCCGCACCGGCCGACGGCCAGTCGCTCAACCCTTTGTTACAGGATTTTGGTCTGGCGATCCACCCGCCCATGCTGTACATGGGTTACGTCGGGTTCTCGGTCGCGTTTGCATTTGCCGTGGCCGCCCTGATCGGCGGTCGCCTGGACATGGCGTGGGCTCGCTGGATGCGGCCGTGGACCAACATTGCCTGGATGTTTCTGACCATCGGTATCGCGCTGGGCAGTTGGTGGGCTTATTACGAGCTTGGCTGGGGCGGCTGGTGGTTCTGGGATCCGGTTGAAAATGCGTCCTTCATGCCCTGGCTTATGGGCACAGCACTGATCCATTCACTGGCGGCAACGGAAAAACGGGGTGCCTTCAAGGCCTGGACTGTTCTGCTTGCGGTTTGCGCCTTCTCGCTCAGTCTGCTCGGCACGTTTCTGGTTCGCTCCGGCGTGCTCACTTCTGTGCACGCGTTTGCAACCGATCCGGCGCGCGGCGCATTTATCCTCGCTTTTCTGGGCGTGGTGGTGGGATCGTCACTGGCGCTCTATGCCTGGCGCGCACCGCAGTTGCGCAGCAATACCAGCTTTTCAATGCAGTCGCGCGAATCGGGCCTGCTGTTCAACAATGTGATCATGCTAGCGATGTGCGCCAGCGTGTTACTGGGAACCCTCTACCCGCTGGTGCTCGATGCACTCGGCATCGCAAAAATATCTGTCGGTGTGCCTTACTTCAACGCCGTTTTTCTGCCACTGGCGATTCCGCTGATGCTGATGGTTGGCGTGGGTGCGCTGGCGCGCTGGAAGAAAGACAACCTGGTCGAAATTCTCAAGCGATTGCGCTGGGCCGCTGTGCTGAGTGTCGTGGGCGGTATTGCCTTGCCATTCCTGATGGGACGATTTACCTTTGGCGCAGCGCTGGGAATAGGGCTTGGCCTGTGGGTTACGCTGGCCAGCCTGCAGGGCCTTTTCGAGCGGCTGCGGCACCGCAACAACAAGTGGGTTGCGCTGCGCTCGATCGGCGCCGGATTCTGGGGTATGACCATGGCGCATATTGGCATTGCCGTGTTCAGTGTCGGTGTCAGCCTGACCACCATCTACAGCGTTGAAAAGGACCTGCGCATGGCCCCGGGTGACAGCTACGATATCGCCGGCTACAACTTTGCGTTCGAAGGTGTTCGCAAGGCACAGGGCCCCAATTATCGCGCAGATGAGGGCGTGGTTGAGGTGACCAAAGGCGGTGAGGAAGTCACCGTGCTGGCGGCCCAGAAACGTCAGTACGACATCCAGATGAGCATCATGACCGAAGCGGCGATTGATGCCGGTTTCACCCGTGACCTCTACGTTGCACTGGGCGAGAAGATTGGCACTGATGGCTCGTGGAGTGTTCGGCTCTACTACAAACCTTTTATCCGCTGGATATGGCTGGGCTCGCTGTTGATGGGGCTGGGCGGTGTGCTGGCGGTTTGCGATCGAAGGTACCGCAGGGTCAGTGAGCGGCTGGCGCAGCAGACCACCGATCAGCCGCTGGAGGCAAAGCCAACGTGAGATTTGCGATACCGCTTGTTGTATTCGTTCTGGTTGCCGGGTTTCTCTATCGCGGACTGGCACTTGATCCGCGTGAGGTTCCGTCGCCACTGATTGGCAAACCCGCGCCGGCATTTTCGCTGCCGACGCTTGCCAACCCCGATGAACAGTTCTCGCCGGATCAAATGAAAGGCAAGGTCTGGTTGCTCAACATCTGGGGCACCTGGTGTGCGTCGTGCCGGATTGAACATCCGCTGCTGGTTGAGTTGGCACGCCGCGAACAGGTTGATATTGTGGGTCTGAACTACAAGGACGACACCGCGCAGGCGAAAGTGTGGCTGCGGGATCTCGGCGACCCCTATGTCATTACGGCAGTGGACGAATCGGGCCGGATCGGTATCGATTGGGGGTTCTATGGTGCGCCGGAGACGTTTGTTGTCGATGCGGATGGCGTGGTGCGGCACAAGCACGTGGGGCCCGTGACTCCGCAGGCCTTGCAAGAGACTATCCTGCCGCTGGTTGCCAAACTCCAGGGGCGGCAGTCATGAGTTCGCGATTGCTCGCCAGTGCGTTAGCGTGCCTGCTGCTGCTTCCGTGGAGTGCACGTGGCTTTGATCAACATGAATTCCCCACTGTCGAGCAGGAGAGTCTGTTTCGCGAGCTGGCGGCCGAACTGAGATGCCTGGTGTGCCAGAATCAGAACATCGCCGATTCCAATGCCGAGCTCGCGCAGGATCTGCGTCGCGAGATTTCGCAGATGATTCGCAGCGGTGACAACAAAGACCAGATTATCGAGTTCATGGTCGCGCGCTACGGCGAGTTCGTGCTTTACAAACCTCGGCTCAGCGCCAGCACGATCGCGCTTTGGGCGGGCCCGCTGGCATTCTTTGCCCTCGGTCTTTGGGGTCTGGTGCGGATTGTCCGCAGCGGAACGCAGAAGCCTGCTGCGATCGACGATGAAGCGCTTGAACGCGCCCGCAAGCTGCTCGATGACAGCTCCTCACAATCCAATCAAAACGGATAAGCCTTGTTAGTCTTTTTCTTGTTGGCCGCGGTACTGGTCATTGCGGTGCTTGCGTTCATGCTCCCCGCCATGGTGCGCAATCGAGCGGCGTCGGCCCCCGATCGCAATGAAATCAATCTCGCAATCGTCAAAGAGCAGCTGGCCGAAGTTGAAAATCGGCTGCAGCGTGGTGAAATCGGCGATCAGGAGTGGCGCGACGAGCGCCTGCGTCTGGAGCGGGATCTGGCCATAGCGCTGCAACATGAGGGCTCGTCCAGCGACCGGGGGCAATGGCTGATCTGGCCCTTGGCAGCGAGCGTTCCGATCGCCGCTGGCGCGATCTACATAGCGTTGGGCACACCGGTGGCAATCCAGTTGCCGATGCAATCGCCGATGCAGTCGCCGCATCCGGTTGTCAATAACACCCCGCAGCAGGAACAGGCCCCGGATATGCGCGTGGTCATTGAGCGTATCCAGGAGCGCGTGGCGCAGCAGCCGGAAGATGCCGAAGCCTGGTTCATGCTCGGGCGCGCTTACATGAATACAGGCGAATTCGATAATGCTTCGCAGGCGATACGCCGCTCACTGGAACTGGATCCGGACAACGTCGATGTGATGGTGCGTCTGGCCGATGCGCTGGCGATGTCTCGTAACGGGCAGATGCTGGGCGAGCCAACTGAATTGCTCGAGCGCGCACTGAAAGTTGCGCCTCGGCATCCGCAGGCCTTGTGGCTGTTGGGCCTGGCCCAGCGAGAGCAGGGAGCGCTGAACGACGCCATCGCCAGCTGGGAGACGCTGCTGACGTTGCTCGAATCCGATCCAGCCTCGCAGCAGGATGTTCGACAGCTCATCGCAAGGGCCCGGGCGGAGTTGCAAGGCTCGGCGGCCACAGATACTGCAGCATCTGGCGCGGAGCCTGCGGGGACATCGCTTACGGTGTCTGTCGAGTCGGGGATCGATCTCAATGAAATAGATCCTGGCACCACGGTGTTTGTATACGCCCGTGCGATGCAGGGTCCACCGATGCCGCTCGCGGTAGTGCGGCGGACAGTGGCGGATCTGCCCTTCACGGTAACCCTGACCGAAGGCGATGCGATGGTCGCCGGGATGGGGCTGGGAACGGTCGATCAGCTTATCGTTGGTGCGCGGATTGCGCGCTCCGGGCAGGCGATCGCGAAAACCGGCGATGTCATGGGCGAAGTGCAGGGCATCGATCACCGCGATGGCAGGCAGGTGAGTATTTCAATTTCTGATATCGTTCCGTAGATTTCTATCTCGAACAAACGTTCGGCGGGCGGCGTCCGGAGTAACTTGCCGACCACTCACCAATAGCTGGCGATGACGCTTCGAATTGCCAGCATGAAAGCGAGCTGTGGCGCAAGAAATGCACAATGGGGCTTGCTTACGCCCCCGTGCCATTTCCTTTGACCTTAGCGAAAAACATTTCCAGCAGTGCCTTGCTGCGCGTGCCGGCGCTGTTACTGCGCCTGCTGCTGTGCGCGGCTGTGCTTGCGACTGCCGGCGCCTCTGATGCGCCGTTGCCGCACTGTTCGGGTGTCGTGAACGCGGTTGTGTTTGAAGGCAACAAAGTAACCCGCGACAGCACGCTGCGGCAGTTTATCAGCCTGCAGCAAGGCGAGGCCTGCAGCCCGGAAAAGCTCAGTGCCAGCCGCCAGGGGATTATGAATTCCGGCCTGTTTCGAACCGTGAACGCGCGTTTCGACGACACCGAAGGTGTGGCTGTTTTCACCGTTCGCGAGCGTCACTACAGTTTGCCAATACCCCGCTTTGACCGTACCTCGGATGGTGAGCTGCGCGTTGGCGGACAACTGCGCATGGACAATGTTTTCGGCCTCAACCATCGATTCAAAATTACTGCCCGACGCGAAGCTGCCGACGACGGGCGAGGAAACGCTGGCAACCGTATAACCACCAGCTACCAGATTCCACGCCTGCTCAATTCTGACTTCGGCTTCCAGGTAGCCTTGTCGGCAGTCGACAAAACCGAGTCGCTGATTACCGATGGTATGGAGACCGGTCTGGTCCAGAAGCGGCAGGGTTTTGTCGGCTTTGATCTGACGCGTTTTTTTTCGCGCAGCAGCTCCCTGGCAGGCTGGCGGACACGCCTGGGACTTGGTCTGCTCGCACGTGACTATGACTTGCGCGCTGGCGAAATCGGCTCGCTGGTTTCCGGCGAAGTGGTGCAACTGCAATTCGCCGCGGAGTACCGCGATGTGCAAGAGGGCGAGTTCAGGCGTGTTGGCCGCCAGTTCGGAATAGCGCTAAGTGGATCGCACGACGAGCTCCTCAGTGATTACTCCTTTGCGCGACTCGACGCCTACTATCAGGCCTATATTCCGTTACCCGGGGAGAATTATCAGAACATCAATCTGCGTGTGAAAATTGGTGCAGCCGATCGCGGGCCGTTTGGCGAGCAGAGCTATTCGCTCGGTGGCAGTGACACGACCCGGGGGTTTTCAGCGGGTACGCAGGTCGGGCAGAAGATGTTGCTGCTCAATGCGGAGTATTTGCGTGCATTCGAAACCCTGCCGACACTGCGCTGGAGCGTGTTCATGGATATGGGGGTGATCAAAGGCGATGAATCTTTCAAACTCGGCGATGTAAAAACAGGTCTTGGTGCCGGCATACGCTGGAAGATACGTTCGTTTGTAAACACCGATCTGCGGCTTGACGTCGCCTGGGGCCTGGGTGAGAAAGGCGACAGTGGTGCGCAGTACTACTTCGGCACCAATGTTGTGTTTTAACGCCATCCATTGATCACCGCATGAAGCGATTTTGCTGTCGGCCATTTCAACCCTGGCGGTCTTATTGTTGGTAGAATGTTCAAAGCTGGTATTTGCCGGTATGCTGCCGAGCGTCCCCCCTGTCAATTCAAGCTGACTTCGCGGTCTGAACCCCGGACAGCAGAGAGCCATGAACAAAACTGCCCCTGAACTCCGACACTGGCGATTCTCGCGCGATGGTGATGACATCGCGTGGCTTACGATTGACTGCGAAGGGGAGTCCACCAACACACTGGGCGAGGCGGTTATCACCGAGTTGCGCGATGTGCTGGTAACGCTCGAGGCATCGTTGCCACGCGGGCTGGTTATCATGTCTGGCAAGGCCAGTGGATTCATCGCCGGCGCAGATATTCGCGAATTCGAGCGCTATACCGATGCTCAGGTGGTCAGTGAGCGCATCCGCGAGGGGCATCAGGTATTCGCGCAACTGGAGCGTCTCGAGTGCCCGACGATTGCCGCGGTATCCGGGTTTTGCCTGGGTGGCGGCTATGAACTGGCGCTTTGCTGCGATTACATCATCGCGCACGATATGCCCGATACCCGCATCGGTCTGCCGGAAGTAAAGCTCGGTATTTTCCCGGGTCTGGGCGGCACGGTGCGACTGCCAGAACGGATCGGCGGATTAAAAGCGCTGGAAGCGATGTTGACGGGCCGTCTCTACCGCGCCGGGCAGGCACGTGCGCGCGGCATGATCGACGAACTCGTCGGCCGCCACGGCACACTTCGCTGGAGTGCCAGGCGCGCCGTGATGCAAAAACGCACCGCTCGAAAGCCATCGATAACGGCGCGGCTTGGCAACACCGTGCCGGCTCGCCAGCTACTCGCGCAGGTGATGCGCAAGCAAACTTCAGCCAAGGCCAACCCCGAACACTACCCGGCGCCATTTAAACTCATCGAAAACTGGCGCGTGCACGGTGGCGATCGCAAAGCGCTGTTCGAAGCCGAGGCGGTCGCGGTAGGCCAGCTGATGGTCAGTCCGCAGGCAGCCGGATTGCGTCGGGTTTTCAACCTGATGGAACAGCTTAAGGGGCTTGGCAAACAGGCTGATTTCAAATGCCGCCGGGTGCACGTGATAGGTGCGGGTGTCATGGGCGGCGATATCGCCGCCTGGTGTGCCTCGCAGGGCATGGAGGTGACGCTGCAGGATCGCGAGATGAAATACATAGAGCCTGCGATAAAACGCGCGCGCAAACTTTTTTCACGCCGCGCGCGAACCCGTCCCGCAATGGATGCAGTGATGGCTCGTTTTACGCCGGATGTCGACGGCCAGGGCGTGGCGCGTGCCGATGTCGTGATCGAGGCGATTTTTGAGAATGTCGAGGCCAAGCAGGCGTTGTTTAGTCGTATCGAGCCGATGATGCGGCCTGATGCCGTGCTGGCCACCAATACTTCGGCCATCCCGCTCGAGACACTCGCCACCGTATTGCAGCGGCCCGATCGCTTGATCGGTCTGCACTTTTTCAATCCGGTCGCCAAAATGCCGTTGGTCGAAGTGGTCCATGGCGAGGGCACCGATAAAGAAATGGTCGAAAGAGGCAATGCGTTTTGCGGGCAGATAAATCGATTTCCGCTGCCCGTGCGCAGCAGCCCGGGATTTCTGGTCAATCGCGTGCTGGCGCCCTACATGAACGAGGCCATGGAGATGGTGATCGAGGGCGTCGACAAGGAAATTGTCGATGCCGCAGCGCTGCATTTTGGCATGCCGATGGGACCTATCGAACTCGTTGATACGGTCGGACTCGATGTCGGGTTGAGTGTTGCGCGCAACCTCGGCGCCGGATCCGATCACCCGGTGGTGGGCATGCTCGAAAAATTCGTCGAGCGCGGCGATCTGGGCAAGAAGACCGGTGCGGGCTTCTACAAATGGAGCAAAGGCAAACCAGTTCGGCAGGACCCTCAATCCGATCCTGACATCGAGCGCCGCGCGCGTCGATTGCTGAAACCTTTTCTGGATGAGTGTCGAGCCTGTAGTCGCGATGGCATTGTCGACAACGACGACCTGCTCGACGCCGGTATTATTTTCGGCACCGGTTTCGCGCCTTTCAAAGGCGGGCCCATGCACTATCTGGCCAGTCACAACAGCAGTGGAGCGGCATCATGAGCCTCAAGCCGGTGGCAATCGTTGGCGGAACGCGCATTCCGTTTTGTCGTTCCAATACAGCCTATTCGAATCTGTCGAATCTGGACATGCTGTCGACTACGCTGAACGGACTGACGGAGAAATACTCGCTGCAGGGTGAGAAAATCGACGAGGTCAATGCCGGCGCCGTCATCACCCATTCGCGTGACTGGAATCTGGCCCGCGAAGCAGTGCTGAGCACCGGTCTGTCGCCGTTGACGCCGGCGCTGACCATGCAGCAGGCGTGTGGAACCAGTTTGCAGGCCGTTATGATCGCGGCTGCGAAAATCGCCAGCGGTCAGATCGACAGCGCGATTGCAGCTGGGAGTGACACCACCAGCGATGCGCCGATTGTTTTTGGCCGACGGTTTGCCCAGCGCCTGGTCAAACTGGGACGCGCGCGATCGATGGCTGATCGGTTCGGTGTGTTCAAGGGGTTTCGGCCACGAGAACTAAAACCCGTGCCGCCGTCAGTCGATGAGCCGCGCACATTGTTATCGATGGGTGGTCATTGCGAATTGATGGCCCAGCAGTGGGAGATTTCCCGCGAGGCGCAGGACGAACTGGCGCTTTCGAGCCACCTGAAGGCCGCTGCGGCCTACGACGACGGATTTTTTGATCCACTCATAACGCCTTGTGAAGGCGTGGTGCGCGACAACAACATTCGCGCCGACAGCAGCGCTGAAAAGCTGGCCGAACTGCGGCTTGCCTATGAGCGAAAATCCGGTCGCGGCACACTGACGGCAGGCAACAGCACGCCGTTGACCGACGGCGCCTCCGGCGTGTTGCTGGCGACAGAAGAGTGGGCGCGCGAGCGCGATTTACCAGTTTTGGCGTACCTTACCCACAGTCGCACCGCGGCTGTCGATTACGTGGGTGGCGAGGGTCTGCTGATGGCCCCGGCAGTCGCGGTGAGTGAAATGCTCAGCAGTGCTGGCATGCAGTTACAGGACTTTGATTTTTACGAAATTCACGAGGCTTTTGCCGCACAACTTCTCTGTACCCTGGCGGCCTGGGAATCGGACGAATACTGCGCGGAACGGCTCGGCCGTGACTCTGCACTGGGCAGTATCGATCGCGCGCGACTGAACGTGAAGGGCAGTAGCCTGGCAGTTGGTCATCCGTTTGCGGCGACGGGCACACGAATCGTCGCGACGCTTGCCGAAATACTCAATCAGAACAGCGGTGGGCGCGGGCTGATTTCGATCTGCACGGCCGGTGGCATGGGTGTCTCGGCAATTCTGGAGCGCTAGTGCTTTGACAATATTAAAAGTTGGGATATAGCGAGTGGATAAGTGGTTAGCGCAAGGCGCGCGATTGAGGGATAGTTCTTCTATTGTGAGTGAGCGCAACGCCGCGATGGCCGTTTATACGCTCGCCCGCAGGGGATGGCTTTTGATGTGCCGCACTCCAGGCGTGATAGCTGAACTGGGCCGTAACCGGCACATCAAAGGCCATACTGTATTCCATTTTTTAGTGTTGTCAGAGCGCTAGGCTTGTCGCACAGCCTGGTGCTCGCCTGTCATTTGCTGGCTGTGCTGATGTGGCCTGTCGTTGGTCAATCGCAAGCCAGTTTCGATCAGTACTCGCTGCAGGGGCAGGCGAGCGCGCGGATCGGCAATGACTATCTGCAGGTCACGATGGTAGCCGAGCGGCACAGTGATGCTGCGGCAGATCAAATAGACGCCGATATGGACTGGGCGCGAGCGCAGCTCGATCAATTCCCCACGCTGGAATACAAAACGGAAAATTACAGTACCTGGCCGGTCTATCGCAAAGATCGAATCAGCGGCTGGCGCTCGAGCCAGAATCTGGTTTTCGGCGGCTTGGATATTGCCCTCGTTCGGCGCGCAATCGAGTCGCTGGAGCAGCGTCTGCAACTGCGAAACCTGCAATTTCGGCCCAGTGCGCAGTCGCGCCGCGCGTTGGAGGGTGAGTTGATCAGCCGGGCTCTTGAAAACTTCAGGCATCGTGCGCAGATCGTTCAGCTCAGCATGGGCGCCGCTGACTACCGGGTAATACACATGAATATCGACAGCGGCGATCACCGCGCCGCGGCACTTGATGCCGAGGGGGCAAAGGCTGGCACAGCGGCGGGCAAAACCGATGGCCAATCGCAATTAACCGTGAGCGTCAGCGGTCAGATACAATTGCAGCCTTGATGCCCGGCTTGATGCCGGACAGTTTTTTACTCGCTGCCGTCGGTGATGTCGTCGTCTGGCACGCATCTGGTGTCGTTGGAGCAACGACGCAAAAAATCTGCTGTAACTATGCTCCGTGGCTCTACACAATGATCCCGGAACTGGGCTGGGAATATCACTTAAGGTGTCTGTCTAATGAAAATACTGGTGGCGGTAAAGCGGGTCCTCGATTACAACGTCAAAGCGAGGGTCAATTCCGAGGGAACCGGCATCGATCTGGCGAACGTCAAGATGTCGATGAACCCGTTTGATGAAATCGCGGTGGAAGAGGCGTTGCGGATCAAAGAGGCGGGCAAAGCCGATGAGGTGATCGCAGTTTCAATGGGCGTCAGCCAGTCTCAGGAAACTATCCGCACGGCATTGGCGATGGGCGCTGATCGCGGCATTCTGGTGGAAACCGATGCCGAACTGCAGCCGTTGGCAGTGGCCAAACTGCTGGCAGCGATTGCCGCCAGAGAGGAACCGGGCCTTGTGATAGTGGGCAAGCAGGCGATCGATGACGACAGCAACCAAACCGGACAAATGTTTGCCGCACTGATGGACTGGCCGCAGGCGACGTTTGCATCCAGCGTGGAAATTGACGGCGAGCAGATGAAAATATCTCGCGAAGTCGACGGCGGCATGGAGTCACTATCCATGAGTCTGCCGGCATTGATCACCACTGATCTGCGACTCAACGAGCCGCGCTACGCCAAGTTGCCGAATATCATGAAGGCCAAGAAAAAGCCTCTCGATGTCATGTCACCCGAAGATCTCGAGGTCGACATCTCCTCGCGTCTCAAGACGCTGAAGGTCGAAGAGCCGGAGCAGCGCAAGGCCGGCGAAATTGTGGGCAGCGTCGCCGAGTTGGTCGACAAACTGAAAAACGAAGCCAAGGTGATATAGGGGCGATCATGACTACTCTGGTAATAGCAGAACACGATAACAACGAACTCAAGCCGGCCACTCTGCACGTTGTGGCGGCGGCCGCCAAAATCGGCGGTGGTGTGGATATTCTGGTCGCCGGACACAACTGTGCCGCGGTGGGCGAACAGGCTGCCGCAGTGGAAGGTGTTGGCAAAGTACTGGTGGCAGACGACGCCGCCTACGCCAATCAGCTGGCGGAAAATGTGACACCGCTGCTGACTGGCGTTGCCGACGGTTACTCGCATCTATTGTTTGCCAACACCGCCTCCGGCAAGAACTGCATGCCACGCGTCGCGGCCAAACTCGACGTCGCCGGCATTTCCGATATCACAGACGTCGAGAGCGAGGACACCTTCGTTCGGCCCATCTATGCGGGCAATGCAATGATGACTGTGCAGAGCAGTGACAGCTGCAAGCTGATCACGGTTCGAACGACCGCGTTTGAACCGGCTGCCGCCAGTGGCGGTTCGGCTGCAGTTGAAGCACTGGCCAGCGCCGGCGCCAGTGATAAGGTCAGCTTTATCAGCGCTGAACTAACGAAGTCCGACCGCCCCGAACTGACCAGTGCATCGATTGTCATATCCGGCGGGCGTGGCATGCAGAACGGCGAGAATTTCGCCATGCTCGAATCCGTTGCCGAGAAACTCAACGCGGCAGTGGGGGCTTCGCGTGCAGCAGTCGATGCCGGGTTCGTACCCAACGATTATCAGGTCGGGCAAACCGGTAAGGTGGTCGCGCCGGATCTCTACATTGCGGTCGGTATTTCAGGTGCTATCCAGCATCTGGCTGGCATGAAAGACAGCAAGGTGATCGTGGCGATAAACAAGGATGAGGAGGCACCGATTTTTCAGGTCGCCGACTACGGACTTGTCGCCGATCTTTTCGATGCAGTGCCTGAATTCGACAAGGCACTCGCTGACGGCTAGCGGTAACCGCTCGCAGCGCCATACGGCGCTGCGAGCCCTCGGACCCCGCATGTTTTGCGCGATGGGTCTTTGCAACCGAATTTGCGGAGGTTTCCATGGGCTATCAGGCGCCTGTGAAAGATATGTTGTTCGTGCTCAACCACCTCAGTGGCATGGAGCAAATCAGCCAGCTTCCGGGATACGAGGATGCAACCCCGGATATTGTCTCCGCGGTACTTGAAGAAGCCGGCAAGTTTGCGGCAGAAGTACTCTGGCCACTGAATTACCCTGGTGATCAGGAAGGCGCAAAGTGGGCAGCTGACGGTGTCACCACCGTCGATGGCTGGCGTGACGCATACAAGCAATTCTCCGAGCAGGGCTGGGGCAGTCTTGCATTTAGTCCCGAATATGGCGGCCAGGGCATGCCCGGTGCGCTGGGTGCGGCAGTTCAGGAAATGTGGCATAGCTCGAACATGGCGTTCGGACTCTGCCCGCTGCTGACTCAGGGGGCCGTGGATGCGATCGAATCACATGCCTCCGACGCACTCAAAGACGCCTACCTCGAAAAGATGATTTCCGGCGAATGGACCGGAACCATGAACCTGACCGAACCGCAGGCGGGCTCTGATCTGGCGGCCGTGCGGGCGACCGCTGAGCCTGCCGGCGATCACTATCTGGTGAAAGGGCAGAAGATCTTTATCACCTATGGTGATCACGATATGACCGACAACATCATTCACCTGGTGCTGGCGCGAACCCCCGATTCTCCGCCCGGCGTAAAAGGCATTTCGCTTTTCGTCGTACCCAAATTTCTGCTCGATGCGAATGGCCAGCCGGCGCAGCGCAACGATGTGCGTGCTGCATCTATCGAACACAAACTAGGCATTCATGCGAGCCCGACCTGTGTCATGTCATTTGGTGATAACGACGGCGCGGTGGGGTACCTGGTGGGTGAGGAAAATCGCGGCCTGATGTACATGTTCACGATGATGAATTCAGCTCGCCTGGCGGTGGGCATCGAAGGCTATGCGGTCGGCGAAACCGCCTACCAGCGAGCACTGGAATTTGCCCGCGAACGCAAACAGGGGCCCGTCATGCTCGGCGGGGCTGACGCAGATCAAACGATTGTCAACCACCCCGATGTGCGCCGCATGCTTATGATGATGCGTGCCCAGATAGAAGTCGCTAGAGTGCTTGCCTATGATTGCGCAGCGGCTTTCGATATGGGCGCGCGCCATCCCGACGATGAGTTGCGAGCCCGGTTCGATCGCCGCGGGGCGCTGCTCACGCCTGTGGTCAAAGGCTGGTCCACCGAAGTTGGCGTAGAGATTTGCTCGCTTGGCGTGCAGATCCACGGTGGCATGGGTTTTATCGAGGAGACCGGTGCGGCACAGCACCTGCGCGATGTGCGAATCACACCGATCTACGAGGGCACAACCGGCATTCAGGCCAAGGATCTGGTCGGGCGCAAAACCCAGTTCGACGGCGGCCAGGGACTGGAGGAATTGCTGGTCGACCTGCAAATCACCGCCGACGCACTGGAGGAGTCCACTGATCCGCTGTGTGTCATGGCGCGCCAGCCGCTTGCCGATGCGATCACCATGATCAGTGCCGCAGGCAAACAGATCGTCGCGGAGGAAAACCCGGTACTGGCTGCAGCTGTGGCCAATGACTATTTGATGATGATGGGTTATTCACTGGGCAGTTGGGCGATGGCGCGTTCGCTGTTAGCGCTTGAAAAGCAGGATGACGAAGATTTTGCAGCGGCCAAGCGCACAGTGGCCCGATTTTATTTTGACATTGTCGCGCCCAAGGCAAATGCCTGCTACCACGCGGTAAAAAATGCCCGGGCAGAGCATTACGAGCTGGCTGCGGGAATGCTCTAGAAACTTCGCTGCACGGCTACTACCGTGCAGCGACGTTAGCTGAAGCGTCAGCCGCGGGCGTTACGTCTGCGCAAGCCCAGGATCAAAAGCACCAGTATTGCGCTGATACCCAGGCCACCGCCGCCGGAAGAGGTGGTGACCTTCAACTCCACTGCTGCGCTGTTGTTGCTCTGATCGGTATCGCTCGAAAGGGTAAGCAGTTCCATATCGATCGGCATATCTGCCGCTTCCCCCAGAGCTAAATCAATCGTAGCGCTGTGTTCTGCACCCGCCGCGATAGTCGCCAGCTGACATATCACACCGCTGTCGCTTGCCTGGCAATAATCGAATCCGCTGACGCTGTCGGCCAGCGCCGGATCGATGCCGTCGATGCTGACACTGATGCCGGTGGCAGCGGTATCGGTGCTGAGGTTGCTCATTCTCAGGGTTAAAGTTGAGCTTTCATTGAGTTCGACACTGGTGCTGGACAGTTCAGCGATCAGCTCGACATCGGCATTGCCGGCGATAAAAATCGTCGCATCCGGACCGGCGTCTGCTGCCAGATAGGCCGCATCAGTGGTGAGCAGAATCTTGTCGATCTGGCTGCCATCGGTGGCAGCGGAGAGCTGTAGCAACTGTTCGCCTGGTGTAGCGACATCGATATAGGCGGGGCTTTCGGCGGTGCAATCGCCTGCGGTTGTTGCCCATTGCCATTGATTGTCAGGATCGCAGACAGTGATCTGCGTCGAAGCCACGGGCCAGACGTTATTAAGACCCGCATGCAATGTGGCGTTCTGGCTGTTGTCCGCGCGCATTCGAACGTGCAGAAAGTAGCGTCCGGCCTGCTCGAAGATCACGGGATAGGCGAGCGTTGGGCCGCTGCCGCCGGCGCTGAAGTTGGACGCGCCGCTTACTGCGGGTGCTGTCTCGCTGCTGCGGCTGTCGGGTAATACCGACATGTAGGCTTGCGCGCTGGCATCGGTGTCGCCACTGAAAAGGCTCCATGCCGGAGTAGTGTGCCCGTCAGCCGGGCTCAGGCTGGATGGCGAGGCACTGCTGAATTGCTCGGCCTCGACGCTGACAATCCCGTTCACGCTGATCACTCGTGCGGCATTGTCCGTCGCATCGATGGTCAGGCTCGCGGTGTTGTTGGACGACACTTCATCGCCATTCAGTTGAACCTCAACCGGCAGTGCCAGATCGCTGTTGCTGCCGGTGGTAACGGTAAAAACGATTGTCGCTCGCTGTGCTGCCAGGATAGCGGGCACACTCACCAGGCACGGCGACGAGCCTGCGTCGCAGCTGGTGTCGCCCGCTGTCAGTGAGGCATCGGCGGGCAGGGTGATCGCCAGTTGCGCATCGGTTAT
>CAKZSB010000307.1 GCA_937920585.1 uncultured Granulosicoccaceae bacterium
GGCGCTGACTGTGTGATCGCCGGTTGCACCGAGATTGGCCTGCTGGTGCGCCAGCAGGATATACAATTGAAACTATTCGATACCACGGAAATTCACGCGCTGGCTGCGGTTACAGAAGCCTTGCGATAGCCCCTGGATCAAATTCAGCTAAAAATTTTCCAGGTGCGTTCGAACGTCGATTTCATGCGTCCAGGCATTGCGTGGTTGCCGGTGCAGATACATATAGATTTCAGCCAGCCCGGTGAGGCCGATAAATCGATCTTCGCCCAGTTCATCAAAGCGGTCCGGCATTCTGGAGCGAAGCCTGTCGCCGTTGATGCCACCGTCGATAAATACCTGTGCGACGTGTATGCCATTTGGGCCGTAGGATTTGGCAAGGCTTTGCGCCATGGTGCGCAGGCCGGCTTTGGCGGAGGTAAATGCAGCAAAGCCGGGCTTGCCACGCAGCGATGCACTGGCGCCGGTGAATAGCAGCGATCCTTTTTCACGCGGAACCATTGCCTTTAACGCTTCGCGGGCAAACAGAAAACCGCCAAAACAGCCAACGCGCCAGGCTTGCTCGAAGTAGTCGGCCTGCATTTCAATGAAATCCCCGGGCATGTTATTGCCGGCATTGAATATTGCAAGCGTTGTCGGGCCGATCGCCTCTGCCTGTTGGAGCAGGGAAACAACCTCCGCCTCGTTTGTGGTATCGGTGGTGATCGCAGTGGCCCGGCCACCGGCCTGAGTGATTGCATTTGCCACGCTGGCGATTTTGGCTTCGGTGCGTCCTGCGACGATTACATGCAGGCCTGCCGCTGCAGCCTGCAGGCAAAGTTCGCCACCGAGTCCGTCTATCGGACCTACGCCAATGATGACCGCAGTATCGGGTTTGCTCATGTGGTTATCCTGTTAATTGATACGATAGCGTTGCAGCATTTTCGGGTCGGGTTCAAAACCCAGGCCGTCGGTGCCCGGCATTGCAACCGAGCCATCAGCGCATTGGGGGCAGGCGGGGTCGAGAAAGTTTTCCAGATCAATGAACAGATGCTCAAAGAGCTCGCATACCGGCCTGGCAGCCATGAGTTGCAATGTCGCCTGATAGCCCGGACCGAAGTAGGGGGAGTGCGGCATTATTTTTTTGTTGGCGGCCTCTGCCAAATCGCAAACCTTGAGGAACTCACTGATACCGCCCACTTTGATTACACTGGGTTGCAGATAATCGATGTGCTCGGCCAGGCGCGCAAATTCCACGCTGGTGCAGGCATTTTCACCACTGGCGATTGATACGCCGTATTCAGTTTGCAGTTGTGCCAGCTGTTTTTCGTTGTCGGGCGGGAACAGGGGTTCCTCGACCCAGAAAAGCGCCATGTCACGCATGTGCGGCATTAGCGATTGCGCCTGTTCTGGTGTCCAGTTGCAATTGACATCGGTTGTCAGGCGCACAGGCAGCGGCGCGGCCTCGCGTCCGGCGCGAATGTTGTCGAGCGAGATTTCGTGCAATTTTATGGTCTGGTACCCGCGAGCCGCGGCATCGGCGGTATAATGTGCCACAGTGTCAGGGTTGCCATAGCGAACCAGGCTGGCGTAGCACGGCAGTTGCCGACGGTGATCGGAGTTCAGCAAAGCTGCCAGTGACTTGCCGGCCTGCTTTGCCATTAAATCCCACAGCGCGATATCTACCGCTGACATCGCAAACTGGGTGATGCCATAGCGGCCGTGCAGGTGCAGCTTTTGTTGCAACTGAAGGTTGAATGCAGCAGGTGATTCTATCGTTTGGCCGATGACCAATGGCAGTACCAGTTCATTGAGCGCAGAGACGGTCGTGTTGAGATGCGCATAGGCGAACCCTTCGCCCCAGCCGGTCAGTCCGTCACTGGTTTGAAGCTTCAACAATGCGATTTGCACTTTGGTCCAGCGATTGGGCATCAGCCCGGTGCCGCTGCTGCCGTCAGTGAACGGTATCTCCAGTGCAATTACTTCCGCTGACTCGATATGCATGGTCGCTCGCTTGTCCGTGACATTTTCAGGTTGCCAGAGTGCCACAGCTACGAATGATGCCCAAGCGGTTTTGGTGTTGCCCGTTCGGTCTGCCCCGGTTACCACTGGCAGCGTCACTGTGATAGCTTTCGGGTTCCAAACGGGAAAGTACAATGCAGATAGCGGGCAAGAAGATAGTTGTAACGGGCGGTGCAAGCGGCATCGGGCGGGCCATGGCGGCGCGTTTCCATGCAGAGGGCGCGGCGGGCATTGTCGTGGCGGATCTGCAGGCGGACGCGCTGCAGCAGGTGGCGGCCGAGGTGAATGGGCTGGCCGTGCAATGCGATGTCGCCGATGAAAAATCGATTCAGAATCTCGTGAAGCGCGCTGAGAGCGAAATGGGATCTATCGATATATTCTGTTCCAATGCAGGGATTATTACCGGCGGCGGTGAGCACGCATCGAACGAGGAGTGGCAGCGCAACTGGGATATTCACGTGATGGGCCATGTGTATGCTGCCCGTGCGGTGATACCCGGAATGATCGAACGTGGTGGCGGTTATCTTGTCAATACCGCATCGGCTGCGGGTTTGCTCACCCATATCGATCTGGCAACCTACGCGGTGAGCAAGCATGCGTCGGTGGCATTCGCCGAATGGTTGTCGATTCGCTACGGTGATCAGGGGATTCGCGTTTCCACGCTTTGCCCGCAGGCGGTTCGAACTGCGATGACGGCCGGAATTGAAGAGGGCGTGGCCAGCGTGGATGGTATGCTGGAGCCGGAAGAACTGGCCGATTGTGTGGTCGAGACCATGGCGCGCGAAGAGTTCCTTATACTGCCGCATCCGCAGGTGCTGGATTATATGCGCCGTAAGACCGGTGATTACGATCGCTGGATCAAAGGCATGCGTCGCATGCTGGGCAAGTTCGTGGCACGTTAATTTTTGCAACGATAAGTTGCCC
>CAKZSB010000308.1 GCA_937920585.1 uncultured Granulosicoccaceae bacterium
ATCAAAAGCCGGCACGCCCAACGAATCTTCAACACGCTGCATCACATCAAGAATCTGGTCTTCACGAAAACGCCTGCCTATCAACTGTACACCGCACGGCGCACCATCTGCCTCACCTGCGGGGAAAACACCTGCCGGCAGACCAAGGTAATTTATTCCGCAACTGTAGATTGAGGATTGAAACAGATCGTGTGTATTGGCCTCGCTCTGGGCATCGTAATTCCAGTGGTAATTAGGCTGCATTAGTAACGGGGTCAATACCAGCGGATACTGTTGCAGAAACACATTCCACTCGCGCGTCAGGCGGGTGCGCTCGGCAATGCCGACGCGATACCCGTCGGCATCGACGAGGTTACCCAGCGAGCAGTACCAATCGAATATGTTGTTAATGGTTTCGCTGCCGTGCTCTGCCGCTATTGGTCCAAGGGTTTCGCGAATTTCGTAGGCGGCGACATCGAACCAGCTTTGCGCAGCATCATGGACGGACGGGGTTTTGACTTCCTGCACGTTCAAGCCCGCCTCTCGAAGACAATCGACCACGCGCATTACCGCGGTTTTTATTTCACTATCGATTGAGTAGCCATAGCTTTCGAGTGTGTAGCCGATGACCGGCGCGGGTTCTTCAGGCCAGGTATCGAACGGGGCCGGTACCCACCAAGGATCGCGCGGATCGTCCTGTGCCATTACCTTTGTCGCCAGGCGTACGTCTTTGACCTCGCGACAAATTGCACCCTGAACTGACATCAGCTGCGCCAACATGCCACGCTCGGCGGGCGCACTGGGATTGTAGGCCGGCACTCTGCCCTGCGTCGGCTTGACTGTACTGACACCACAACAGAACGACGGAAATCGCAGTGATCCCCCAATGTCATTGCCGTGGTGAATGGCGCCGAATCCCGCTGCTGCCGACGCACCGGCACCTCCCGAGGATCCACCGGGAGATTTATCCTCGTGCCACGGGTTGCGGGTGCGGCCGCGCAGGGGGTTGTCGGTGGTGGCGCGCATCGACAGTTCGGGGGTGTTGGTGCGACCGATGATCACGGCACCAGCGGCTTTGAAGTTGGCGACGATCGGGGAGTCATCTTCGGCGATCAGGTGTTCAAAGGCGGGTATGCCGTTGGTGGTAGCGCAGCCAGTCTGATCGACGTTTTCCTTGATCGTCAGCGGGACACCGTGCAGGGGCCCCAGACTCTCTCCGCGTTCGATCGCCGCATCGGCCCGCTGAGCCTGCTCGCGAGCCTCTGCCGAACAATCAACTGTGATGGCATTGAGCTGCGGGTTGTGCTGACTTACCCGACCCAGGACGCTATCGAGCAACTCGACAGCGGTGAAGTCACGCGCCTGCAGACCCTGCGCCTGATCGACGGCACTCATCTTCCAAAGATCGCTTGGCATGCTTATTCCCCCGGTGGCTGATCATCCAGTTTAACAGTAGTTGCCGAAATCAGTCCGGATCGCGCTCAACCACCTTTCCAATCACAGGCCAGTAGTTGTCGCCAAAACCCTGCTCTATTGCACTGGCGAACAGGCGTTGCACGGTCCTGGCACCTTGCAATCTGAATCCGCCAGCCTCCGCCAGCTGCAGCGCATAGTCGAGATCTTTGTTGGCGTATTGTGTTGAAAACGCCTGTTCCGGAAAACTGCCGGGCAACAGAGCTTTCATGCCGTGGTTGCGCAGCGCGAAACTGTCGGCTGAGCCATTGGACAAGGCCTCGAAGAGTTTCTGCCCCGGCACACCGGCGGCCTCGCCGACGGCCAGCGCCTCAGACAACCCCATCACGGTTTGAAACAGCACCATGTTATTGAGGATTTTCACCACCTGGCCACTGCCGTGCCCACCGCAGTGCATCACATCACTGGCGAAAAGGCGCAGCAATGGTGCCACTTGCTCGAATACCGAATCCGGCCCACCCGCCATGATCGCCAACGTGCCCTGCTCTGCCGCCTGCCGGGTGCGAGCTACCGGAGCATCCATGTAATCAACGTTGTTGTCGGCGAGACTTTGTGCCAGCTTCCGAGTCAGCGCTACCGGGGTGGTGCCCAGATCAACCAGGGTACGCGATGACTGGCCGTTCATCAGAGGGCTGCTCAGCCAACCCGACTCAGCCACTACCTGCTCTACTTGCACACCTGATGGCAGCGAGAGGAACACGATGTCGGCGGCGCCAAATACTGCCTGCAGGTTCGGTTGCACACTGGCACCAAGCGCAGCCAGGCGTTCCAGCGGTGCGGGATTGAGATCTGCAATCAGGACGCTGGTGCCATCCATTTTGTTCAGTAGATGGCGACACATCGGTTCGCCCATGACACCCAGCCCGATGAAACCGATGTTTCGCATAGTGTTTCCAGCCTGTTAGAAAACCAGAGAATACGCAAGGCAGGTGCACAGGGAAAGCGTAGGTTACCCCGTGCGTGGTGGCTCATTGCGATGGATGAACTGTCATACTCGATTGCGGGCACTCGGCGGACAATATACCGGCGGGTTACCATCGGTATGCCGCACCCTGTTCAACCAGCCGGTCTCAACAAGATTTCCGTATGTCGACTATCAGCATCGCATTTATCTGCTTTATTCTGTTTCCCGCCGTGTCGCTGGTCTACGTGTACCGGTTTCGCGGTGAAGTACGGTTCGCAAGCCCGATCGAGTATTTTCGCAAGGGCTGGCCAATTTTCGCACCACTGAACGTGTTCCTGTATGGATTTTCCGAACGCAAAGCCAGCAACCCGATTCTGGATCTCGCCCAGTACCCGGAACTGCAGGTGTTGCGCGATAACTGGGAAGTGCTGCGCGACGAGGCGATGGAACTTCATCGCAACGGCTACTTCGACGCCACCACGGACGCAGACAACCAAAGCTACTATGACGTTGGCTTTCGCACCTTCTACAAGTACGGCTGGAGCAAGTTCTACCTGACCTGGTACGGCACTGTGCACAACTCTGCCGCGCGCCTGTGCCCCAGGACTGTCGAGATTCTTTCGCAGGCAAAATCAGTCAACGGTGCGATGTTCACCGTGCTGCCACCCGGTTCAAAGCTGACTCGCCATCTCGATCCGATTGCCTGTTCACTGCGCTACCATTTGGGCCTGAGCACACCGAACGACGATCGCTGCTACATCAGCATCGACGATAACGTGCACTCCTGGCGCGATGGCGAGCCGTTACTGTTTGATGAAACCTATTTGCATCACGCCCACAACAATACCGAGACGTCGCGCCTCATCCTGATGTGCGACATCGAACGGCCGATGTTTCTGCCTGGTCGTATATTTAACTTTTTCTACAAGAAAATATGCAGCCAGATGCTGGTGCCAAACCT
>CAKZSB010000309.1 GCA_937920585.1 uncultured Granulosicoccaceae bacterium
CAGTCGGGCTAGTGGTTGAAGGAACCCGGCAACCTTCAATGGCGGACGGATTCGAGTGGTTTTGCTTTGACTGCGGTGACAGAGTGCACCGGGTTGAAGTAGTGATTACCGATATTGTCAAAGACCTGCCACCCTTGTTCAACGCGTTCTATGACTCCGTGGATAGCAGAACCTGCGCAAATTGTGGAGCGGTGCACCCGGGCAAGGAGCCGCCGGCAAACTGGGCAGTGGTTTGATTGGAACCGCGGCAAAGCATACTGTCGGTCGTGATAGTGGGTTATTCGATAACGTCGCTTGCAGATCCATTCGGCGCCAGCGGTGATTGACGCAATACAATTTCATATTCGCAGCCACCTTCACCAATCTGGCCGAGCGCATCCCGATACGAACCGAGGCCTCGGTGGTTTTCTGCATCCAGAATGCCTTTGAAAACATGATATTCACGGGCCGCAAATCGACTGCGTCCGTTAAGGAGATAGCTGCTTTGCTTGGGAACATCGGCGTAAAAGCGGCCTTTGTCATTCAGGTTGGCAGTAAAGCCGATGTTTTCAAAGACGCCGGTCAGTACACCGTCACGGATGTCCAGTTTTACAACTGTCTGCATTGAAGGGCAGTAGAGCGTATCAATGACAGGGCCGTAAAATGCGGTCTCCTTGGCATTGATTTCTCCGTGCCAGATCCCATCGAACCCGGGAATGGCGGTGCGTTGCTTGTCTGCCACATAGACGCTGGAACACGCACTTAGCAGAATAGCTATAGTAGTGGCTGCAACTAAGTAGGTGATTCTTCTGCCGGTTGGAGAGGGAGTTCGATTAACGAATTTGTGTTCTGAAAAAGACATACTTCGGGTACTGTCCGTTACTGCTTTACCGGGTCACCCGTTGGTGCAAAAAATATGCTGTATGGACCCGGCCCATTCAGGGTCTTTCGCGGGGTTGTGCTGCTTGTCACGGCGGGCGCACTGGCGTTTGCCGGGCGGATCGGGGCTTGTACGCGCTTCCATGCCCAGGCAGGCGCATTGTGCCGCCTGGATTGCCATTGCTCGGTATGACCTGAATGATGTCGTGGGAGCAAGGTAGAAAAGTCTGGCACGGGATCACAGGTATGATATTCGCGAGTCACAGACGGTGTTTCTGCGATAGCCGATGTGTTGCATTCTTGTGACAGCACCAATGTGATGCGGCCCGGGTATAGCGCGCCGTCAACGTGCGGATTATGTTAAATTGATAACACGTGAGAACCCGGGCAGCGAGAGATTGTCGTAACTGTGGAAGTGACCACAGGCTGGCGAATCGCTTTTTCCCGGATGGTGTAGTATTTGCCATTGACGCTTTGATTATCTACATGGTGCGCGGACATGCTCCATTTCAAACAAATATTGCCAGGGGTCAGTTTGTTGTTGCTGCTGGCGGGCTGCGAAGTCTCTGACCAGATGGCCGAGTCGGTGCCGAGTATCGACTTTGCGAACAATCAGCTGGTGCTGAATTCGGAAATTTCCGGCTCGTATCAGGTCTACACCGTCGATACCGAAACCGGCGCCTCGCAGGTGCTGACAGACGAGCTCGACTACGACCACTGGTGGCCACGCATTTCTCCCGATAGAAAGCGACTGCTGTACTATCGCGCACCCGTCTGGGCCGAGCAGAGCTATGCGCACGCCGAACTGTGGGTGACCGACGCGCTGGGCCTGTCTCATCGCAAGCTGATCGACATGGCCGATACCGGCTGGACCTTGCAGGCGCACGCTGAATGGTCACCCGATGGCAACCAGCTGGTGATGTGCGCCGGCATCGACGGCGTGCTGCAACTGGTTACCACCGATTCGACCGGCCAGTCTGTAGAACAACTAACCTACGACGGCGGCTGGAATTGTGACCCTTCATGGTCGCCCGATGGGGCCAGTGTTTTGTTCAACCGTTGCGAAATGCCCGGGTGCGGTGGCAATAAGCTGCCCGAACTCGAGATCTATCGAATGAGCGTCGCCGACGGCGCAATGCAGCGCCTCACCTACGATTCGGTCGCCGATTACGATCCCTATTACTCACCCGATGGCGAAGACATCGCCTGGTTGCGCCTTGAAGATCCCGTTGCGTTTGGTGGTGTCGGTGCATGGTCGATCTATCTGATGAAGCCTGATGGCTCATCGGCCAGCCCGGTTATCAGTGACGGATTTTTGAATAGCAAGCCGGGATGGAGTATCGCCGGTGATAAAATCTATTTTCACCGGATCGATCAATCGACCGATGGCAAGTGGCAGGTGTTCGAGATATCGCCGGATGGCAGCGGGCTTGGCAAGTGGGAGTTTCACCCCGGGGTGAACGTTGAATACCCGTCGATTCAGTAGTTGGCGATCGTGTTTTCGGGGCATTGCGACCTGCGGGCTGTTGCTGGGCGGTAGTGCCGTTTCACAGGCGGACGATACCGCACTGGATGCCTGGATAAACAGTTACTATCACACCCGTGATTGTGCGGGAATTCCACTATCGAAAACACCGTGCTGGATGCCCGTCATTTGCGGGTAGATCTGGCCATCGACAAGCGCTGGGCAAAGTCGATGGAAACCTTTGATAAGAAGCCTGCCGACAACTGGTTTGCGATTCACTGTCCGTTGCCATTCGAAATGGTTCAGGGCGTACTCGGTGAGCGCGATATCATTATCAGCACGCTGTCGATCGGAGACAGTCCACGGACCATGAGTTGTCGAGCGTTCAGCGAATCGTTGCGGAGTGCACGACAGGAAGACAAAACCGCCGCCAGGTCCAGATTGCAATCGCTGCTCGATCGATTGGGCTTGTCGGGGTAGCACTGGTTTGTATAGGCGATACGTCAGGCTCGCGCACGGACGATGTAACGCGCTGCTAATGCAAACTCGTTTTTGACTAGTGAACCGAATCTGTAGGGGCCATAAGCCGCCAGGCGCATGTACCATGAATAACACTGGTGGATGCGCCCTGAGGCTTATCCATCCGACAAATACAAATTCGTTAAAAAACTACATTTCCGTTGTATGCGGCGGCATTTGCAATCCGTCGTCTTCCAGCTCCTCGCGATTCGCATACCCAATAATAATACCTGGTGGCTCGCGCTCATCCGTCATACGTTCAATCGTCGCCGCGTCTCGTGTAATACGGTTATGGTGCCGGCGACTCCATTCGTAGTGCATTGCCGCCAGTCGTGCCAGTTGCTCTGCGTACGCCGGGTCGGTGGCCAGATCCTGCAACTCATTCGGGTCGGCTTGCAGGTCATACAAAATCGGTCGCATGGTCTCTACATGAATATATTTCCAGCGGCCATCGAATATCATCGCAAGTCGTGCATCATTTTGATCTACACCCACAGCGCGTCTGG
>CAKZSB010000310.1 GCA_937920585.1 uncultured Granulosicoccaceae bacterium
AAAAACGATAGCAATTGCAATAAATTGCAGCGCGAACAACACCAGAAAAAGTTGTGCCGATTGATAGTTCTGCGGTTCATAGCGAAGCGCACCCCAGGCGGTTGCGACGAGAAAGGTGAAAGCAAAGGCAATCAGATTCAGTAGCCGCCATGATTTAAACCAGGCTATGCTGAACACGGTAAAGTTCAACAGCGCGTAGTAGCTGAACAGCGCGATGTAATTGCCACTGCCGTCGCTGGTCAGAATCGGACAGGCGAAAGCGCCGGTGATGGCGGTTATCGCAAGTGCACGCGAGTTTTGTTTCACCGCCAGCAACATTGCAAATATGCTTATGAGTAGCAAAAGTGCAAACGCGAGCATTGGTGGCAGCAACTGGTAGAGTCTCAACGCACTGAAGACAACCAGATACAGCGCGGCAACGCCTGCACCTTGCAGCACCAGTGCGTAGGCCGGCGATTTGTCTTTTAGCCGCCAGCCAAAAGCCAGTAGTGCACAGGCCACTGTCGCAATCGCTGCTAGCCGCCATTCAACCGGTATCAGTCCGTTTTCGATCGAGAATTTGGCGAGAAACGACAAGCCGAAAAACAGCACGACGACACCAATGCGAACGATCAGGTTGCCGCCGGTGAAGTATCCAATGACAAGCTTCTTCAGCGGTGCAAGCAGATTGCCGGTAGAGTCAGTTGTGTGCCCGTCCGACTCGTTTGTTACCTGTTCGGCGATCGGCGGTGAGGTTGTTGCAGTCGGATTGCCGTCGACAGGATCCGCCACCGCAGGCGAATCATGCAATCGGTCGGATCTCTGCCCGGCGGGTCCGGTGCTAATAGATGTATTGGCCAGAGCGACTGTTGGCTCAGGGGTATTTTCTGCACTGGTCGGGTCGAGCTTGTCCAGCCGCTCGGTGAGTTGTTTTATCTGTTGCGCCTGGCGCTGGAGCTGAAAACCGAGCCAGGCCATTACCGCGACGGCAACAGCCAGCGCCACCGAATTATCCAGAAAAAACACCACCAGCAGTGCTGCAATTACGATCCAGAACATCGATCTGACTCCCCGATTCACAAATCTATGATAGCTGCTCCCGCGGTTGATGCCGAAGTACAACGCTATGCGGGCCGCTCCAGGGCTTCATTGTGGCGGGTGCCGTGGCCAGGCAGGTATACCAATAGCCGACTACCAGTACGGGAATAGTCAACTTCAGGCAAGCTTGTTGTCGGGTAGTGCAAATGCGCCCAAGCCAGTAACATCGCCAGAGCGCAAAGTTGTGGTGCTGGCCCCGGATTCAGGGCATCAGCAGTGAACCCAGCTTTTCCTGCACGGTTGCGCAAAAATCGCTAAGTCCCTTGTCGGTATCGGTTACCGCGGCGATGTGTTTCTTGTTGCGCTCGAACAGCGCGCTGAATTTGCCGCCTGGTTCAATATCCGCTGGCTGCAGGGCAAACAGGCGAAAGGTGCTCGCCAGCACTTCCGGGTTGACGACATACCCGCACAATTGCGGAGAAGCGAGCAGCACCGCGGCATTGCGCACGAAATTCTCCTTGTCGGTTTGCGTTTGCGCGATCAGCGACGGCGATGCGGTGTAAATACAGATGGCGAGCGCGGTTGCCGGCAGAGAAATTTTCAACGTGCTAATTCCAGAAACTATGGGGTAGGGGCAATATTTGCCATGCCGGCAGCTTAAGGGGGAAATGGCAGGCGGGCAAGTGCACACGCCGGAGACAAGCTATCTGAAATCAGTGCGGTTTGCGGGCGAGGGTATTGCCCTATCGCGAGTGTGCGCCGATTGGTGAATCAGGTTTCGCGCTATTCGAGCAGCAGATTCACAAACAGGCCCACCGAACTGGCGTCGGCAAGGCCGGAGCTGCCCAGTCCGTCAGACAAATGGTAATTGAGCGATGTCGCCTTAACGCCGAGCTGGATGTTGCTGGTAACCGAGTAGTCGAGCATGGCGGAAAAGCCGACGCTCTCGTTCACGGTCCAGACGGGTTGATCCGCGCTGTTAAATCCCTCGCCGCTGACTTCCATTTGCGCGTTGTTATGCAGGCTGAGCCCGACCCCCACGCGCCATACCCCCACACCCCAGAAACGATTGAAACTCAGCATATAGCGATTGAAATCGAGGGTGCCCGCGCCACTGTCTGAGCTGCCCGTTTTGTAGCCGATGACAATTTCAGTGATAACGCTGATGCCGTGCTGGTCCAGTTTCTGAATTCGCTTGCCGAACTCAAGAGTCGAACCGGTGGCGCTGGAGACTTGCAATACCCGCGTGCCGTCCAGTGACAGTATGCCGATCTCGTCACCGCCAGTGTCCATCCCGGCACGCAGAAACACAGTCGCCTGCGCCGATGGCGCGAGGGCAACGGCCAGCAGACTGGTGAGCACAACGGATCTGAGTAGGTTCATCGTTTGCGGTGGCACGGTGGATAGCAACTCAATCCCCGCAGGATCTGTGCGCAACCCGCGCGATAATCGTGTCCTGTGCACGGTCCAGCTGACGACTGGTTCACATTGTACGTACTGATCCCTCTTAGTTGTTCGTGGGCCGGGGGCCTTCTTTCACGAAACCGGTGCACACAGCGCTGTGGGCGCAGGGCTGCGCGTCTGCGCGGCCTCGTGATGTATCAGTAACCGCGCTGCCGATCAATGACATCAGCTACTGGCCGATTGGCGATGAAATCCAGCAGATTGCGGGCAATTTCGCGGCCGCCGGTTTCGGGATCAATCATTGATCCCACGTGTGGCGTGACAAGCACTTTCGGGTGTGCCCAGAATGGGTGCTCTTTTGGCAACGGCTCGGTTCTAAACACATCGAGCGTGGCACTGGCCAGATGCTCTGTTTCGAGTGCGTCGAGCAAATCCTGCTCAACCAGATGTTCGCCGCGACCGGCATTGATGATGCTGGCCCCTTTTGGCAGCAAACTGAAAAACTCCCGATCCATCAGCGAATCGGTTTGTGCGGTCAGCGGCAGCAGGCATACCAGTATGTCTGTTCTGGCAAGAAAATCGGCCAGTTGCGCATCGCCGTGAAAGCAATCGATACGATCGATGTGGTGCGACGAGCGCGCCCAGCCCGCTACATCAAAGCCCAGACTTGCAAGAGATGCGGCAGCATCGGCGCCGAGTTTGCCCAGGCCCATCACGCCGACCCGGCGTTGCGATGCCAGTGGCGTGATGTCGGGCTGCCAGTCTGCAGCGCACTGCGCCTGCCATTGTCTGTCGAGGCCACGGTGCAGGCGCAACACATGCAGGCAGACATACTCGCGCATGCGCTGGGTCAGGTCCGTGCCGGTCGTGCGAATGACCGGCACGCCCTCGGGTAGCTGGCTGTCTGCCAGCACGTGGTCAACGCCGGCGCCAACCGATACGATACACTTGAGGTTGCGAAACTGTTGCAGACCACCTTCGGGCGGGCGCCAGACGACTGCATATTCGATATCATCGGGGTTGCCCGGTTCGCGCCACAGGCGGCATTCGATTTCCGGCAACAGTTTTTGCAAGTGCGATTGCCACCACAGTTCTCGCGCCGTTCTAAGGTGGAGTATCAAAGCCATCGGGACGACCCAGCCAGGAGGAAAATAGTGTCAACAGTTTACCGCTGCTTTGTAAAAGCGATCGGGCTTGCGCGCGTGAGCGCGTCGCAACGCCTGGGCCAGGCTGGCCAGTCGACAGGTCCTGCCGTCGGCTGCCGTCAGCACGCATTTGTTTTAGTCACTCGTCGAAACACTGTTATTATTTCGAACACTATTGTGCGCAGCGCGACGACGTAAAATGGCAATGGAACCGACAAACATAAAAAACCCGGAATATTTTCACAAGGTCGTAGATTGTCAGTATGCCTGTCCGGCGCATACGCCAGTGCCCGAATACATACGCCTGATCGCCAGGCGGCAGTATACCGAAGCCTATGTCATCAACTGGGAATCGAATGTGTTCCCCGGTGTTCTCGGGCGTACCTGCGATCGCCCCTGCGAACCGGCGTGCCGGCGGGGTCGCATTGATGAAGAGCCGGTTGCGATCTGTCGTCTCAAACGGGTGGCGGCGGATAATAAGGGCGATATGGCTGAATGGCTGCCGGTGGTGCCGGAGAAAAAGAACGGCCGCAGGATCGCATTGATTGGCGCAGGGCCGGCATCGCTTACCGTTGCCCGCGATCTGTTGCCGCTGGGTTACAGCGTGGATCTCTACGACGAGCATGCCGCGGGCGGTGGCTTCATGCGCAGCCAGATTCCCTCCTTTCGGCTGCCGGCTGAAGTGCTCGACGAAGAAGTCGATCGCGTGCTGGATATGGGTGTTAACCGCTTTTTCAGTCAGCGCATCGAAAGTATGGAAGCAATGCTGGCTAAAGATTACGACGCCATTTTCGTCGGCACCGGTGCGCCGCGCGGCAGAGACCTCGATCTGCCCGGTCGAGCCGATGCCGATAGCAATGTCCATATCGGCATCGACTGGCTGCAAAGCGTTGCCTTCGAGCACACCGACAAAATAGGTAAAAATGTGGTCGTGCTTGGCGGTGGCAACACGGCGATGGATTGCTGTCGCACCGCACGGCGCATCGGCGGCGAGCAGGTCACCATCACGGTGCGCAGCACGTACGATGCGATGAAGGCCTCACCGTGGGAGAAAGAAGATGCCACCCGCGAGGGCATACCGTTTCTACCCGATCACACGCCGCTGAGTTTCGTGGTCGAACACGGCAAGCTCGTCGGCATGACATTCGATCGCGTGCAGTCAATTTATGAAGACGGCAAGCGTCGGCTCGTATCCACCGGTGAAGAACCGGTCTTTGTCGAGGCCGATGACGTGCTGGTGGCGATTGGTCAGGAAGTGGCATTCCCGTGGATTGAAAAAAGTGCCGGTATCGAATTCAACCAGTGGGGCGAGCCGGTGGTCGATAAAACCACCTTCCAGTCCACCAACGAGAAAGTGTTTTTCGGCGGTGATGCCGCGTTTGGTCCGGAGAATATTATTACCGCCGTGGCGCACGGCCACCAGGTCGCGGTATCGATCGACCTGTATTTGCAGGGCAGGGATATGGTTGCCGAGCGCCCCGCACCGGGGGTGCAGTTATTTTCCACCAAGATGGGCATTCACGAATGGTCGTACGACAGCCCGGTCACCGATGACGATCGCTTCGCCGTGCCGCATCTGGCTAACGAGGTTGCGCTGGTTGATCGGCGCGCCGAGGTCGAGCTGGGATTTGATCCCGAGATCGCCTTTGGCGAGGCACAGCGCTGCCTCAACTGCGACGTGCAAACGGTTTTTGAAGAGAAGAAATGCATTGAGTGCGACAGCTGCGTGGATATCTGCCCCACCAGTTGCATCAGTTTTGTGCCAAACGCCGAGGAGGCGACGCTTCGCACTCGCCTGACCGCACCGGCGGAACAGCTCGATCAGGATCTCTATGTCAGCGAGGACCTGCCGACCGGCCGCGTGATGGTGAAGGACGAAAACGTCTGCCTGCACTGTGGCCTGTGCGCCGAGCGCTGCCCGACCGCCGCCTGGGATATGCAGCAATTCAACTACACCGTCACCAAGGCCAGCCGGATACCGGGGCCGTTGACTGGCTCTGCCATTGGAGACTCAGCCAATGTCTAGCGCCGATGCTGGCCAGCAGAGCGAGGCAACTGCCGCGGTCAATGATTTTGTTGTCAAGTTTGCCAACGTTAACGGCTCGGGCTCGGCCAGCGCCAATGCGCTTTTTGCCAAGGCAATTTTTCGCATGGGTGTGCCGGTTACTCCGCGCAACATCTTTCCTTCGAATATTCAGGGCCTGCCCACCTGGTACGAGGTACGTATCAGTGAACAGGGTTACACCGCGCGCCGCGCCGGTGGCATTGATCTCATGGTATCGGTCAATCCGCAGAGCATGTTCGATGACGTTCAGGAAGTTCGCGCCGGCGGTTATTTCTTCTACGATAACACCCGCCCGCTCGATATTCGTTTGCTGCGACGCGACATCAACTACATCGGCATTCCGCTGACCGACATCACCAACCGCAACTATGATGACGCACGCTTGCGCCAGTTGTTCAAGAACGTGATTTATGTCGGTGCGCTGGCCGCGCTGCTCAATATCGATATGGCGGTGCTGGAACAGCTGATCGCCGAGCAATTTGCCGGCAAGAAAAAACTGATCGAACCCAACTGCGGAGCATTGCGGCTGGGCTATGACACCGCACGTGAATTGCACCAGTGTCCGTTGGGCCTGCGCATCGAGGCGCGCGATCTGATCGGCGATCGCATATTGCTATCGGGCAACAGCGCCTGCGGCCTCGGCGCATTGTATGCGGGCGCAACCGTCGCCGCCTGGTATCCCATCACCCCGTCGACATCGGTCGCCGAGGCCTTT